>DASWZY010000452.1:0-6262 GCA_036407055.1 Binatia bacterium | reverse complement strand
CTTGAGTATCTTGATGTTCTCCAACCGCTCGATGTGCCGCGCGAAGGAATACTTGTTTTCTCGCGTGTCCTGCCCCGGTCCGCGATCTTCGCGGAAGTTTTGCGTTTGCCGCACGTCGACCTGGTCGATTTTCGCGACGATCAGCGACGGTCCGTCCTCCTTCAGCGCTTTCTCCGCGGCGGCTTTGAATTCCGCTTCAGTCCTGACGGTGGTCGCCTTCTCGATGCCGCAGCCGCGGCCGACGGCCGCGAGGTCCATGTTGCCGGCGGTCGCCGTCGGCATGCCGGGTTTTCCCTTGCCGGGCCCGCCCGACAAATAATTGCCGTTGTCGAACACGATAATCGTGAGATTCTTCGGCCTCTCGTTCCCGACCGTCCCCAAGCTGCAAAGATTGAGGATCAAGTTGCCGTCGGAATCGAGCGCGATGACTTTCCGGTGCGGCAGGGCGAGCGCGAGCCCGAGCGCCGTCGCCGTGCACATTCCCAGACTGACCGACGTGAGGCTTGTCGCTCCCCGCCCCGTGCGTTCCCAGAGCGGCGTCGTGGAGCCGATCGGCGTCACGACCAGCATCTCGTCGGTGACCATCTCAGCAAAAATGTTGATAAAGTCGGCGCGGTTTACCATAAAGCCTCCCCTGTAACCAGGACCGCGACCGGCTTGAGCCAAGCCTCCGCGCAAATCTGACAATCCGCGATTGTCTGTTTTACTTCGTCCTTCCGGCTGACGACCTTATACGGGATGTCCATCGAGTTGAGCATGGGCTCGACGAATTGTTTGTAGATGCCCATCCAGCGTGGATCGCCGAGATCGCCGCGGTAAGGGATGAGAACCAGCAGCGGCACTTCCTTGAGATGCAGCCGGGCCAACGAGAATGTCGCGACCAGCAGGCCCGAGGTCGCGATGATGAGCGCCGGCTTCTTGCCCCCGAACCACGCACCCATCGCGATCGCAGCGCCCTCCGCTTCGTTGCCCGCCCCGACATATTTCAACGAAGGGTCCTGAAGAATCTGCTCGTAGACCTCGTGAAACTGCGAATCGGGAAGTCCGACGGTGAAATTGATGCCTGCTCCCTTTAGGCCGTCAACGACGATGCGGGCTTTTTCTATCTCCAACGAAATCTCCTTTTCTCAGATGTGGGTGTATCTCGGCCGCAGAATCTGTTTTCCTTCGGTGCGCTCGATGTAGCGGGCGAAGCGGTACTTGCCTTCCTTGCCGTCGAGCGTGAGCGTGGGAAGCTTCGCCACGCTGCCTTTGTCCACCTTGGCTACAATAAAGCAGTGCTCCTGCGACTGGAGCGCATCCCTTGCCTCTTTTTCGAACTCATGGTGTGCGGTGACGACATGCGCGTTTTGTATCCCCGCGCCTTTCGCGATGAGCGCGAGATCGGCCTTGCCGGCGGTCGCCGACGGCAGCCCGCCGCCGCCCTCGTACGTCTCATTGTCGAGCACGATGTGGAGCACGTTTTTGAGCCCCTGGTTGGCCATGTCCGCGAGGCTCGCGAGATTGAGCAGCAGATTACCGTCGCCGTCCAAGATGACGACGCGGCGGTGCGGCAGCGTGATCGCGATGCCAAGGCCGACGGCGGCGCAAAGGCCGAGGTTCACCTGGAGCAGATTCGCCTCGCTCGGCCTCACGGCATTCCATTCGCGCGAGATCGGGCCGACGTTCGCGACGACGATATCATCCGGGCCGAGCATCGCGGCCAGCGACTTGAGACAATCGAAGCGCTTCATTTGATTGTCTCTCCCGTAAGCAGAACGGCCACGGGGCGCTGCCAGCTGATCGTCGATCCTTGCGCGTCGACGATCGCCTTCGAGACTTCTTCCGTCTTGCTGACGACGACGTGCGGGATGTGAAGCACGCCGAGCAGCGGCTCGGTGGTGTCTTTATACGGTCCCATGAGCCAGAACGCGTCGCCGATGTCGCCGCGAAAAGGGATGAGCAGAAGCAGCGGCAGGCCCCACGCCATGCAAAGACTCGTGAGCGGCCAGGCCGCGACGAGAAGACCCGACGTGGGCACGAGCAGCGCTGGCCGCTTGCCGCTGAGCCACGCGCCCGCACAGACGCCGACACCGATCGCCTCGTTGCTCACGGCGCAGTAGCTGAAGCTCGAATCGCCGGTGACCTTCTTCTGCAGCTCCGAGAAATCCGAATCCGGCAGCAGCGAAATAAAGTCCACCCCTGATTGCTTGAGGCCTTGAACAACTGCGTCTACGGCGCGAGATTCCATTCTGAGCCTTGATCGATGCGCGTCCTACAATTTTTTTTCTATATTTCGTTTCGTCCGTTCTTGTCAATGAAACAACTCATAGACTTCGCGCATTGGCATGTATTTCCCGGCGATTTTTTCCCTCCGACGTTCGGAAAGTCCACGACTCTTTTCCCCATTGCCCAACCCGAGGGAAATACGCCATACTCGCGCAGTCGATCACGAAAGGGAAAACCATGAATCCAAATCAGATCGATCTCAAGAAAACCGGCATCCTCTTTTTCGACATTCTGAACGGCTACTACCATCAGGCGAGCGAGGCGAACCGGGCGCGCAAGAAGCCCATGGTCGAAGGCGCGGTGCGCCTCATGAAGGCGGGACGGCAGGCCGGCATCCCGATCTTCTTCGCCAAAGGCAACCACCGCGCCGACGGCGCGACGTCGGTTCCGCTGCTCACCGATACTACAATAGATCTCAAACCCATTGACGCGCCGGGAAAACAGAAATCGGTCGCAGTGCACGGCGGCACCGGATCGGACGTCATCCCGGAGCTCGATCCCCGGCCCGACGATTATTACATCCTCAAATACCGCTGGAGCGCCTTCCACCAGACGTATCTCGATCTGGCGCTGCGCGCGGCGCAGATCGACACATTGATCGTCTCGGGCGGCTCGACGGACGTCGGGCTCGCGGCGACGATCTTCTCCGCCCGCGATCTGGACTATAACCTGATTATCGTTCGCGACGCATGCGCCACGATCCATGACCAGCGCGCCCACGACACGCTCATGGACCTGATGTTCCCGCGCATGGGCCGCGTCCGGACGGTCGATCAAGTTTCGAAAATGATCGACGAGGCGCGCGGCAAGTAAAAAATCGCGCGAGCCATTGCGGGAGACGCTGCTATGAAGCCGATCGCCGGGAGAATGCTATTTCTGATCGCCGTCGCTCTTGCCGCGCCGCAGCCGGCGCGCGGCGACGTGGAAAGCGTGCTGGGCGGAATCAACCGCAAGCCCGCCGCGGAGCGCACCAAAGCGCTGGTGGACGGCGCCCGCAAGGAGGGCATCGTCCAGTATTTCGGCTCTTCGGGAGCGAGCGACATCCAGGAGCTTATCAAGGGCTTCAATAAGAATTATCCCTTCATCGACGTGCGCTATGCGCGATTGGGCGGGCCGGCGGTCATCAGCAGAGTCACGACCGAATACCGCGCGGGAGTCTTCAACGTCGACTTGATTTCGATCCGCGGAACGCTGATCCCGGACCTGATGAGCAGCAAAGTCATCGCGCGATATCGCAGCCCGATGAGGGACTTTTTGCGCCAGGGTTACTTCGACGCGGAAGGTTACCTGTCCGGCTATTACGCGACGGGTTACACGGTTCTCTACAACACGAACAACGTCAAACCCGCCGAGGTTCCCAAATCCTACGAAGACCTCCTCCATCCCAGGTGGAAGGGAAGGCTCGTGATGGACCGAGAAGAGTACGACTGGCTCGCCGCGATGATCGATCTGATGGGCGAGAGCAAAGCGACCGCTTTTTTCAAGCGGCTCGTGACGGAGCAGGGATTAAAGTTCAAGCGCGGCCATTCGCTCATCACGCAGCTCGTTGCCGCCGGCGAGCACGACCTGCTGATCGACGGCTATGTGCACAGCGCGAGCCAGTTCAAGGCGAAAGGCGCGCCGGTCAATTTTGTTTTCATGAATCCCACGGCGGTAAAACCGCCGAGCAGCGTCGCCATCGCGGCGCGCGCGCCCCATCCCTACGCCGCCGCCCTGCTCGCCGATTATCATCTGTCGAAGGAGGCCCAGGAGATCATGGCGCACAACCAGTTTTACTGGACCTCGCGGCGCGATGTGAAGTGGGTGACCGAGCCGGGCACCGAGCTGCACGTCGTCTTACCCATGGAATGGGGCGGCGCGAAGTACAACTACGTCAGCGCGCTGTTCCGGAAGATCATCGGGGATTAGTTTTTAAAATAGATCTCGCGAAATTCCTTGCTATAGCGGTTGAGCTCCTCCGCGACGCCGGAGTCGATGGCGAAGAGCTTGAGCTTCGCGGGGTTCATGTCCGGCACCAGCGGCTCGATGTCGAGCCGCCCTGAGATGCGGTTCGCGCCGCGCAGGATCGTCTGCCCTTCCTTGGATAGAATGAAGTCCATCAGCAGCCGCGCCGCGTTGGGGTTGTGCGCCTTTGCCGCCACGGCAACCGGTGATATCGTGACAAACACCGGGTCCGCCGTCTTCGCCCAGTCGATCGGCGCGCCCGCCTTTTTCATCGACTCGGTGCGGTGGGCGTAGATGATGCCGAGCGGGAACTCGCCCGCGGCCATCAGCTGCGCGACCATGGTGTGGCCGCGGTTCCAATGGATCTCCTGCTGCGCCAGCGCATGGTGGAACTTCAACGCCTTTTCTTTTCCCCAGGCCTTGATCGTGCCCGCGTACCACTCGTACTCTTCCTGGTCCATGCCGATTTTGCCTTTCCATTTAGGATTGACAAAATCGTCCCAATTCTTCGGCGCGTCCTTCGGCGAAACCATTTTCGTGTTGTATCCGAGCACGTAATAAATATTGTAGAGCGTCGCCCAGTAGCCGTCCGGGTCCTTGAACTGGTTCGGAAAAGCCGCGAACTCGGGCGAGCGATGAGCCTGCAGCAGATTGCGCCGCTTGAGCGCGTTGATCGTCGTGAGATTGACGACGTCCATCGCGCTCCGACCCGCGGTGTCTTCGGTGAGGACACGGTTCAACAGCTGCTCCGATCCGGCGCGGAGCAGCTCACTTTTGATACCCGGATATTTTTGCTCGAAGCGGGCGAGCAGCGCGTTGCTATCGTTGATGTTGAGCGACGTATACCAGACGACTTTGCCCTCTTTTTTGGCGGCCTCGATAAGTCTCGCGGGCTGTCCCCACGCCGCGGAAGCGAAACTGATCGCAAGTACCACAATCGGCGCGCAGCGAAACAGTTGTCGGATGTTGCCTCTCATTTTTTCTCGTCGCTCCGTTCTATTGAGATTGCGGCTCCTCCCAATAGAAGCCCAGCGCTTCTTTGAGCGGCCGGTCGTTGATCGAAAAAAGAATCGCCTCGTCGGCCGAAGCGTTCTCGTGCCCGTGCCACTGCCACGACGGCACGCTGAAGCAGTCGCCCGCGCTCCATTCGAGTATTTCATCGCCAACCTTGGTGCGGCCCGCGCCGCGAAACGCGTGATAGATCGCGTGGCTCGAGTGGCGGTGCTGCTTGGTTTTTTCGCGCGACCGCAGCATCTGGATCTCGCAGCCGATCGTACGAAACGTCGGCCCGCCGTCGCGCGGGTTCGCATAGCGCAGCAGCACGCCGTCGTACGGATCGCCCTCCGTGGCGGCGAGCGCGGTCAGCCCGCGATAGGTTTCCTCCCACGGGTATTTGAACGGCGGGTCGGGAAAGTCGACGTTCTTCTCGTACGCCCGCGCCCGGCCGTAGCGGTGAATCGCCAGGTCCGGCGGCGCCTCGACCGGCTGCTGCTTGCGGCCGAACATTTCGACGCGAATGACTTCGAGCGCTTTCACCAGCGGCCCGTCGTGGCCGTCGAGCCACACGATGTCCTCGGCGCTGCCGTTGTAGTGATCGTGCCAGGTCCAGTTGGGCGTGAGAATGAGATCGCCCGGCGACATGACGAAGCGCTCGCCCTCGACCGTCGTGTGCGCGCCGCCGCCGCGCACGACGAAGCGCAACGCCGTCAGCGAATGGCGGTGCGCCTTGGCGATCTCGCCGGGGCGCACGAGCTGCACCGACATGTGCACCGTCGGCGTCGCCCAGCCCGCGCCGGCGGGATTGGCGAGCCGCACCGTGCGGCGCTCGGACATCTCGAGGCTCACGAGCTCGCGCGCCTTGAGCAGCCCTTCGTGGATGTGCTGCCACTTCCAGAGATGCGGCGCGAAGGCGCTCTTGGGCTCGATGTCCTGCTCGAAGCCGGTGACGTTGCCGCTCCAGAATCCCACCAGGTGCAGCGCCGCCAGCTCGCGGTTGAGATCGTCCAGAGTCATCGAATCCTTCGGCTCAGCGGAGCTTTTTGAAAAATCC
>DASWZY010000451.1:0-4809 GCA_036407055.1 Binatia bacterium | reverse complement strand
GTTGCTCGTCAGGGCGCGGTCACCGATGGCGACATTGCCAGACCCGGTCGTGTTGTTCTGCAGCGCGCCCGGTCCGACGGCGACGCTTGGGTCGGTGTTGAGGTGATTGTTCGCCAGCGCGTTTTCCCCGACGGCGATTGTATTGGGCAGGATTTTGACATGCGGCAGGGTTATGTTCGGCGTCGTTCCGCCCGAGGATGCGAGCGGCGCGGCGGCAGTGACCGATGTCACCGTTCCCCCACTGTTATCATCTGCTTCGCAGATAACTGTGCCGTCGATCTTGATTTCCCGAATCGACGAACCTTCCGCGCAACTGCCCGTCACCCGTGCCTGAGTCGACGAATTGTTTACGGCCAAAGTCACATCCCCGCTGGCGCCGCCACCACTGAGTCCGGCACCTGCGATTACGGAGGTGATATCCGGCTTAGGTTTCTTAGCTAAAGTTGCAGCACCTCCCGCGACCTCGATAATATTTACTGGGGTTATTACTAGCGCAACGGGTATCGTGGCGACTTCAATTTCTCGTTGGTCGTACATTGAGACGAGAAGATCGTAATGGCCTGCTCCGGGATTCCGTAAACCCAACACCTCTAATTCGATTTGAGTGCCCGGCCGAAGCTGAATATCTTTCCCGAAATACACGAAAAGCCTGCCGCGCTCCTCGTCCTTGCTCAGGTGAGAGATTTTAGCCGGCTTGTTCTCGATAAGCACATTGCGCACATAAACTTGCTCGTTAACACCGTCTGCCGGAAACGCAATGCTTAACGACTGAATCTTCGCGGATACCCCGGCCTCGTATTGAATCAAATACGTTGCTTCCGACGAAGCTATACTGGTCGACAGGAAGGCGCGATCCTGTGCTGACGTCGAAGCAATCAGGAAAAATATTGCGGCTATGAGAATATTTAGTAAAATAATGGTCTTGATTGTATATTCGCGCATCATTTGCCTCCCATATGAAAGAAAGCGATGGATATAAAATTCATCATATTTAGTCAAGCTGCCAACCCTCATGAGGCAACGATTCGATGGGAAAATCCAATCAGCATGGGACTTTAAGGAACTTTTTGGTAAATATCGGAATGCTTTGGCCAGCGAAACGCCCGCATTCCGATAAAACAGTCGGGATTGGCGAAAGAGTCAGGGCGAACGATTTTTTAAGGCGCAATGAATTACGCCTTAGGAATTAAGATGAAAAAATCCACCTACAAAGGCCACACGATCGAGCTCGATTCGCACCAGCTCAAGCGCGGGCGCTGGGTGGCGCGCGCGACCATTGTCGTCGAGGACGCCGGCCGGACGAAGCGCATTCCGATCTTCGGCCGCCGCCAGGCGAGCTTCGACACGCGGAGCGAGGCCGACGGCTACGCGCTGGAGCTGGCGAAATTATGGATCGAGGGAAAAATCTGGGGCGCGAACAGCCACGGATGAAAAATAGTGTTGAATTATGAGTGTTGAGTTTTGAGTTAATTCAGTCCGAAATTCAAAACTCAAAATTCAAAACTATTTTATTCGCTTCACGTCGCCTCCGCCGCGGCGCCACGTCCCGCGATCCTTCCGCCGACGAAGCATTCCGTGATGTTGCCTGCCTCGAGATAAAGGTGGCCGAAGATGGAGGTGATGTCGCCGGCCGCGTAGAGACGCGGGATCGGTTTTCCGAGCGCATCGACCACGCGCTGGTGCGCGTCGTGCACGGGCCCGCCCTGCGTGTTCGACACAATCGGCCAAGCCTCCATAGCGTAGAACGGCGGATTCACGATCGGCATCATGGTTCCGGGCGGCCGTTTGTAATCGTCATCTTTCGCCGCCGCGCACTGCGCATTCCAGCGCGCGACGGTCTCCGCCAGGTCGCGCGAGTCGATTTTGATCTGCGCGCCTAGCTCTTCGATGCTCACCGCCTTTTTTATCCAGCCCTTCTCGACCTCCACGAGGTTGTCCGCGCTCCATTGGTAGTGATAGCGCGCGTCGTTCACGATGACCATGGCGAGCGGTCCGAGCTTTCTGCCTTCTTCATCGAAGATCAGGTGGCACGGAATGCGCGGAAACTCCTGGAGATCGGGGTCGTAAAATTCCAGAGGCCGCGCGCCGGTGTCCTGCGGCGCCGGCGGATACTCGTCCATAAACCGCTTGCCGAAGCGGTCGACGGCGATCCAGATCATCTTGCGCTTGTCGTTGCGCGGTCCCGCCCAGACGTGGCGGATCGCGAAAGGGAACTCCGGGTATTTGAAGCCGTAGCCGCCGTGGAAGTGCCACATGTGCCAGAGCGCGGCGCCGGCTTTCTGCGCCATGAGAATGCCGTCGCCGGTGTTGCCCAGATAAACCGGATAGACCGGCTGCGCCTGAAAATACTGGAGCTTCATCGCCGGATTATTTTCGAATCCGCCCGAGCAGAGCACCACGGCCTTACGCGCTTTGATCGAAACCGGCTTGCCGGAGCGCTCGGCGAGAACTCCCACGATTTCGCCGTCGCGGCCGGTCACGAGACTTTTCGCCGGCGTGGAGAGCGACACCTCGATGTTCCGCTTTGCGACGTTATCCACGACCATCTTGAAGAGTCGCGCGCCGCCGCGGAGTCCTTTCGCCCAGGGAAACGCGTCGTAGGCGGGAAAGTCTTTGAGCTTGATCGAGTCCATATCGTCGGTGCCGGGAAACGGATAGGTCCCGTGGCCGCGAACCTCGCTCTGCGACGGTTCCGTGCCGCTGACCTTGGCCAATTCCGCAACCCAGTCGATAATCCCGACCATGCCTTCAGCCAGCGGCCGCAGAACTTCATCCGGTGTGGTGCCGTTGCAGGTGCGCTTCAAGTACTGAAACGCGCCTTCGGCGCTGCGGGCGAAAGCCACGCCGCCGCCGGAAAGGATCGATATGCCTCCCGGGTGCGGCATCTTTTCGATGATGAGGACTTTGGCGCCCGCGTCGTGAGCGGCGATCGCCGCGACGCCGCCTGCCGCGCCGTAGCCGACCACGACCACGTCGGCTTCCTGGCTCCAGTGCTGCGAAGAGTCTTGCGTTGCCATATTGGATGTTATCTCCGTGCGAAAGAACTGTTTATACCCTCGCATTTCTTAGTGTCAACACGAACAGGTTGACTTGACCGCTTCCGAGGAATATTTTTCGGCGCGGAGAGAACAGCGATGAACAAGGTCTTGAAAATTATCGGCCCCGCACGAATGAAGCCACGCGCAATTTGTCTGCTCGCCGCGGCATTGCTGGCGGGCGTTTTCACTTCAGTTTCGCCGGCTGATGCCCAGACCCGGAAGTTTTTATTCGGCTACTCCTCGCTCAGCTCGAATCAGACGACGCTTTGGGTGGGGAAAGACGAAGGCATCTTCAAGCGCTTCGGTCTCGATCCGGAGTTGATTCTCATCGAGGGCGGCACGCGCGGCGCGCAGGCGCTCATCTCCGGCGACGTGCCGATCATGGGCATGGCCGGGCAGCCGGTCATCAGCGCGCGCGCTCGCGGGTCGGACCTCGTTCTGATCGGCGGGATGATCAACAAGATGAATTATATTCTTGCGAGCGCAGCCGGAATTAAAAAGCCCGAAGATTTGAAGGGCAAGCGCGTCGGCATCACGCAGGTCGGCTCCGCCTCCTATCATGCCGTCCTCCTTGCGCTGAAGCATTGGGGCATGGACGCCCGGCGCGATAAAGTGACGCTGCTCCAGGTCGGGAATCAGGCGGCCAGGGTCGCCTCACTGCAAACCGGCGGCAGCGACGCCGCGATCGTCAATCCCGGACTCGCAACCACTCTCTCGGCGCGGGGCTTCAACATATTGGCCGATTTCACTGAGTTGCCGATTCCGTATCCCCAGCAGGTGCTCGCCGTCCGGGAACGGATTATCAAAAGCGATCCGGTTCTCATCGAGCAGATCCTCAAGAGCGTCGCCGCCGCCACCGCCTTCGTGTGGGATCCTAAAAACAAAGAGAGAGTCAAGAAAGTCCTCGCCAGCTACCTCCGGCTCGGCAAGATCGAGAACGCCGAGGAGCACTACCAGTCGGCGCTCAAGGTCATGAGCAAGAAGCCCTACGCGGATATCGCCGGGATCGCCTCGATGATCGACTTCATGGCGGATAGCGATCCGCTCGTGACCAAAATCAAGCCGGAGGAGGTCATCAATCACAGCGTGCTCAAGAAGCTCGACGACTCCGGCTTTCTCGATCAGCTGTATAAAAAATGACCCCCGAACGTCGCTTGGCGTTTTGCCTCGCAAACCAGCCGTCGCCACTTTACTTTTGAATCTTCAAAGTCGAGAATCGAGCGGTCAGGCTCAGTTAGGTAAGCAATGACTCGTCTGCCACTCGAAAATCTCGACGTCGACGCCGCCCTGCGGACGATCGCGGAAGGCACGGCCACCGCGACCGGCGCAGAGTTCTTCAAGGCGCTGGTAAGGAATCTCGCCGCCGCCTTGGGCACTTACGGCGCCTGGGTGACGGAATATTTCCCGGAGTCGCGGCGCCTCCATGCGCTGGCCTTCTGGATGGGCGATCAATGGCTGCACGATTGGGAGATGGTGATGGACGGGACACCGTGCGAGCAGGTGATCACCCAGCGCTGTCTGATCCATATCCCCGATAATCTGGTGGATATATACCAGACCGGTCCAGATGCCAAAGCAATCGGAGCGGCGAGCTACATGGGTGTGCCGCTCCTCGACCTCGACGGGAAAATCCTCGGCCACCTGGCGGTTCTCGATACGCGCCCCATGCCGGCCGAGCCGCGCGCCGAGGCGCTGTTTCAAATCTTCGCCGCCCGGGCGGCGGCCGAGCTGCGCCGGCTGCGCGCCGAGGCGCAGGTGCGCGAGCGCGAGC
>DASWZY010000450.1:0-11844 GCA_036407055.1 Binatia bacterium | reverse complement strand
GCGGAAGTGGACGATGTCGCCGTCGGCGACGACGTAATCCTTGCCCTCGAGCCGGAGCTTACCCGCCTCGCGGCACTTCGCCTCGCTGCCATAGCGTATGAAGTCCTCGTACGCGACGACCTCGGCGCGGATGAAGCCGCGCTCGATGTCGCTGTGGATTTTGCCGGCGGCCTTGCGCGCCGGCGTGCCCTGCTCGATCGTCCAGGCCTTCACCTCGTCTTCTCCGGACGTAAAGAAGCTGATGAGATCGAGGAGCTTATAAGATGCGCGAATGAAGCGATCGCGCGCCGGCTCGGCGATACCGAGCTCGCCCAGAAAAGCCTGGCGGTCCTTCTCGTCGAGCTGCGCCACTTCCATCTCGACCTTGGCCGAAAGCGCGAGCCCGGGAATTTGCAGCCGCGCGAGCTCCTTTTGATAATCCTCGGGCAGCTCTTTCCCCGCCCGCTCCTCGGCGACGTTGAACAGCGCGATCACCGACTTGCGGCTCAAAAAGCCGAAGCCCGCCATCAGCGATTCTTCGTCCGCCGTAAAGCTGACGGATCGCAGGCTCTCTTCGGCTTCGAGCGTCTTCAAGCAGCGCGCGAGCACCTCGCCTTCGCGCTCCTTCCCCTTTTCTTTTTTCAGTTTCGTCAGGCGGTTTTCCACGACGACGAGATCGGCGAGCATCATCTCGGCCAAAAGATCGCGCAGGTCTTTCAACGGATCCGACGCGCCGTCGAAATCGTTCAGCACGAGCGCCATCGCGTCGACGTCGCGCATCTGCGCGATCAGCGCGGCGTTCGCCTTGAGCTTTTCGTTGCTCTGCGCCGGAAAATCGGTGAAGCGGATCTCCGCGTAAGTCGTCTTCTTCGGCTTGAAAATCTCCGACAGCCGGTCGATACGTGCGTCCGGAACTTTCGTCACGCCGAGATGGCTTTCGCTTCCGCCGGATTCGGCGCGAAGACCGGTGAGCGCGCCAAAGATCGCCGTTTTCCCGGAGCCCTGCCGCCCGATGAGTCCTACTTTCAAGATTCCTCCAACTGAAAATGAATTAAAACGAATACCAAAGGCGCGTCAAAAAAGCGAGACAGAGAAACGAGACAGAGACAGAGAAAACGACCGTGCCTCCGTGCCGTCACGGCTCTCTCCCTATCTCTATATCTAAACTGCGCTTTCAAGCGAGGGCGAAAAACGATAAACTACGCCGACTCGTCGGGCTTTTCCCGGCTCTCGAGCGCTGAAAATTAGCATGTCCACCACGCCATCATCCGGCGCCGCGTCGGCGCCTGCGCGCCCGAGCGTCGCCCGCAATGCCGGCGTCGTCAGCATCGCGATCATGGCCAGCCGCGTGCTCGGCCTCGTGCGCGACCAAGTCTTTGCCGCGCTCTTCGGCGCCGGCTTGCAATACGACGCGTTTTTGACCGCCTTCCGGATTCCGAACCTTCTGCGCGATCTCTTCGCGGAGGGCGCGCTGTCGGCGGCCTTCGTCACGACCTTCTCGCAGGTGCTCGCGAAGAAAGGCGCCGCCGAAGCCTTTCGTCTCTCGAACCGCGTCGCGACGCTTTTGATGCTGCTGCTCAGCATCATCTCGATCGCCGGCTGGTTCGCCGCGCCGCAGATCGTCCATCTTCTTGCGCCAGGCTTTTTCGACGTGCCCGATAAAGCGCCGCTTACGATCCATTTGACGCGCATTATGATCCCATTTCTGCTCTTCATCGCGCTGGCGGCGAAGGCGATGGGCATTCTCAACTCGATGCACCGCTTCGGCGTACCCGCGATGGCGTCAGCATTTTTCAATGTCGGCTCGATCGTCGGCGGTCTCTTCTTAGGATTTATCATCGGCCCTCGCATCGGTCTCGGCGCGATCGAGGGCATGGCATACGGCACGCTCTGCGGCGGCTTTCTCCAGTTCGCCGTACAGTGGCCGAGCCTACGGAAAGTCGGCTTCCGCTACCGGCCGGAGCTGAGCTTCACCGATCCCGGCGTGCGCCAGATCATGGCGCTGATGGGGCCGGCGATCATCGGCGCGGCGGCGGTGCAGATCAATATCTTCGTCAACAGCAACTTCGCGTCGTCGATCATCGACCCGGCGACGGGCCGCGTCGGCAACGGGCCGGTGTCGTGGCTCAACTACGCGTTTCGTTTCGTGCAGTTTCCGATCGGCGCCTTCGGCGTTGCGATCTCGACTGCAACGCTGCCGCTCATTTCGGCCGCGGCCGCGCGGAAAGAGACGGTGGAATTCCGCCGCACGCTGGCGCACTCGCTCGGCCTTATCTTTCTTCTCTGCATTCCGTCGGCGGCAGGCCTTATCGTTCTGCGCGAGCCGATCGTTGGGCTCGTATTCGAGCATGGCCGCTTCACGTCGATCGATACCGTGCAAACCGCGGCGGCGCTCGGCGCCTATGCGATCGGTCTCGCCGGCTACGGCGGCGTGAAGGTTCTCGCGCCGGCGTTTTACGCGCTGGACGACGCGCTGACGCCGATGCTCGTCAGCCTCGGCTCGGTCGCCGTCAATTATATTATGAATTATCTGCTCGTTGGGCCGCTGGGCCACGTCGGGCTCGCCTGCTCGACATCGACGGTGGCGCTCGTGAACTTCGCGCTGCTGCTGGCGTTGATGCGCCGCCGGCTCGGACGCATCGAGGGCCGCCGGCTGGTCGCCAGCGCGCTGCGCATCTTGCTCGCGACGGCAGCGATGGCGGCCGCGGTCTGGTTCGCCGCAATCGCCCCGGTTGGGCACCTGCCGTTTAGCGGCTTCAAGCTTTATCTAGCGCAAGTACTCTTGGGGATGGGAATCGCCGCTGCGGTTTTCTACCCCGCGTGCAGATTGTTCAGAGTCGAAGAGCTCAACGAAGCGCTGGCCGCGCTGACGAGCCGCTTCCGAAGAAAAGCCGCGGCGTCACTTAGCCCATAGTGCTTTGATAAAGCCCTCGCGCGCGAGCTCGCCGATGATCGAGTTGTCCATGAAGTCGGCTGCATGCGCCTGGCGCGCCTGCGGATCGGTTTTCGCCATATCGGTCAGCATCACCTGGATGCCGGACTCGGTTGGACTGCCGTCTTTTTGGATCGCCTGGTAAGCCTCGTCGTACGTCGCCGAGAGCACCTGCGGATCGCTTATGCGCGTATATTTGCTCAGGACCTTCATCGATTCTTCTTTGCTGCGGTAGGTCTCGCGCACACCTTCGAGATATCCTTTGGCAAAAGCCTTGACGAGAGGCCGGTCGTTCTTGAGCGTCGACTCCATCACGTCGCCGCACTGGTGCTGGAACGTGACGCCGAGCTTCATCACCTCGCTCGGCGGAATCAAGACTTTCATCCCGGCGTTGCGCGCGATCACGCTCTCGGGCGCCGAGAGCGTTGTCGCCTGAATCAATCCCTTCGTCAGCGCGGTCAGCCGGTTCTGCGTGCTGCCGAGCTGCATGATCGTATAATCCTTCTCATCCAGGCCGAGTTTTTTAAGCAGCATCACCGTGGCCGTATGCGACGAAGAGCCGATGCGCGTGACGGCGACTTTCTTCCCCTTGAGATCCGCCGGCGTCTTGATGTCCGGCGTCGAGAAAAACGGGTTGGGATAAAAGTTTACCATGCCGAGAAAAATCTTCACCGGCGCGCCGCGGAGCCGCGCATTGATCGCCGAGCTGCCGTCGGCGACGATGATCTTCGCCTCGCCGCCGAGCAGCGACTGCATGCCCAGCGTCCCGCTCGGGATGTAGACGGTCTCGACGTCGAGGCCGTATTTCAAGAAATAGCCCTTCTCTTTCGCCATCCACAGCGGCGAGGTCAGGAGATTGAGCGCGCTGTGGACGATCAGCAGCTTCTCGGCTGCCTGAGAAGCGGCGGGCGCAAGCAGCGCGCCGATCAGAAAGACAACGGCGAGCAGCAGCTTAGCGGCTTTCGACATACGGCCTCCTGCGAGCGGATTCGTTCTTGGATAGATACGCCCCCTGTCCCGGCGCGTCAACCGCCGCGGCGCCAATTTGCGCCGTACCATTCGTGTGATAAGGAGTATCGCGATGAAGGCCGAAAGGCTCACGGCGGCATACGAGTTGAAATAAGTGGATCTCATTTGGAACGGCATCGCCACGGCCTTCGCGCTCGTCTTCGGCGGCGACGCCGAGGTCTGGGCGGTTACGTGGCTGTCGCTGAAAGTCTCCGGTCTCGCGACGATCATCTCGCTAATCGTCGGCATGCCGCTCGGCATCCTGCTCGCGATGAGCCGCTTCCCCGGTCGCGCGCTCGCCGTCGCTCTGGTCAACACCGGCATGGGCCTCCCGCCGGTCGTCGTCGGACTCTTCGTCTCGATTTTTCTCTGGCGCAGCGGCCCGCTCGGGTTTCTCGACGTCATTTACACGCCGACGGCGATCGTCATCGCCCAGGTGGTGATCGCTTTTCCGATCGTCGCCGGCCTCACACTCACGAGCTTCCAGACGCTGAATCCGAATCTAGCCCTACAATTGGCGGGCATCGGCGCCTCGAAGGCGCAGACATTGTGGCTATTGTGCAAAGAGGCCCGCCTGCCGCTTCTCGCCGCCGTCATGGCGGGCTTCGGCGGCATCATCTCGGAAGTCGGCGCGTCGATGATGGTCGGCGGCAACATCCGCGGCCAGACGCGCGTGCTCACGACTGCGACGGTGCTGGAAACATCCAGGGGCAACTTCGATCTCGCTATCGCGCTCAGTCTCATCCTTCTCGTGCTCAGCTTCGCGATCAATTTCCTTCTCACGCACATCCAGCAGCGGCAGCTCACCCGATGGCCGAAGCCCTCCTGACACTTTCCGATATCGTCGTCCAGCACGACGAGACGACGGTTCTCGAGGTGCCGCGGCTCGATATTTTTGCCGGCGAGACGCTCGCCCTCATCGGACCGAACGGCGCAGGAAAATCGACGCTGCTGCGGGTCATAGGTCTGCTCCAGCCGCCGAGCGCGGGCGCGATCGATTTTTGCGGTAAACGCGCGAACGGCGCCAACGCGCTCGCGATGCGCCGGCGCATGGCGAGCGTTCTTCAAGAGCCGCTGCTGTTGAACGCGTCGGTCTACGACAACGCGGCCCTCGGGCTAAAGATCCGCCGGCTCGACCGCGCGGAAATTCGCCGCCGCGTGCACCCGGGGCTCGAGCGTCTCGGCATCGCGCACCTCGCGGAGCGACACGCGCGCACGCTCTCGGGCGGCGAGCTGCAGCGGACGAGCCTGGCGCGCGCGCTGGCGCTCGATCCGGAGCTGCTGCTGCTCGACGAGCCTTTCTCGGCACTCGATCCGTCCACGCGCGAAACACTGCTCGTCGATCTCCGCGACATTCTGCGCCAGACCGGCATCACGGCGGTGTTCGTCACGCACGACCGCGACGAGGCGTTCATGCTCGGGATGCGCGTCGGCGTTTTAAGCCGGGGAAAGCTGCTGCAGCTGGGCGCCGGCGCGGAGGTCTTCACGCGGCCGGTCGACGAGAAAGTCGCCGAGATCGTCGGAGCCGAAACGGGAATTCGCGGCGTGGTAGCGAGCCGCCGCGGCCGCATGGTGTTGGTGCGCTTCGACGGCGGCGCCGCGGAAGCCCTCGGCGATTTTCCGCCCGGGACACCGGTCGTTCTCTGCCTCCGGCCGGAGGACATCCGCTTGAGCCGCGAGAGCGGCGCCTGCGGCGCCGAGCTCAATCGCCTGGCGGTCACAGTCGTTAAAATTATTCCGTCGACGCAGCACTACCGGCTGATACTCGAATCGCGCGCAGGGCCGCTCAGCGCGCTCGTCCCGCGCATCGCCTTCGAGACGCTCGACGTCCGCGAAGGCGAGGCGCTAAGCGCATCCTTCGACACCGCGGCTCTCCACATTATCGCCGCCGCGAAACAATAACTTGCGACGCCGGCGCGCCGGCGCTGTCGCCGAGAATCGCGCCCTGCCGGAGCAATTCATCCTGCACTTCCGCGACCGGCACGGCGCGCGGCGTCTTCTCCCGGCGCACCGCGAGCGCGGCGCACACGCCGGCCGCCTGCCCCGTCGCCATCGAGACCGGCATGACGCGATAGGACGAATGCGCCTCGTGCGTTCCTGAGATGCAGCGGCCGGCGACGAGAAGATTTTCGACCTTCTGCGGCAGCAGACAGCGGAGCGGGATATCGTACGCTTCTCCGGGCGGGAGCCGTTTCAGCGCCGTTCCGCTGCCCTCGGGATTGTGGATATCGACGGGATAGCTGCTGCGCGCGATCACGTCGGAGAATTTTCTCGCATTAAGAATATCGTCCACCGTGAGCTCGTAATCGCCGTGGATCCTCCGCGTCTCGCGCACGCCGACGTGCACGCCGCTCTGGACGACGTAGGACTTCTCGAAGCCCGGGACGTATGCGCGCAGGAACGCGGCAATTTCCCGCATCTGCCGCCGGCTCTCCCATTCGGCGCACGACCAGTCCCACACGTCCGTGCCGAGCACGCGGTTGACCCGCGTGCTGTTGACGCTCACCTCGCGCTCGTGCGGCGTCGCAAAAAACAGGATGTCCTCGCGCGGGAGACGGAGCTTTCCTTCCCCCGTCGCGCGGCGCACCAGATCCCACAAACCGTGCACGCCGCGCCATTCGCCGGGATGCGCCTTGACGTACGCGTCGAACGCCGCGCGGTCGAATTCCGTCATGCGGAACATAAGCGTCATCGGCTGGACGAGCCCGTCTTCCTCGCGGCCGACGGCATACGGCGCGCCGGCGTACGCGGCGATATCGCCGTCGCCGGTTGCGTCTACGACGGCGCGCGGGCGGATCAGAATCGGCCCGGACTTCGTCTCGAAGACGACGCCTTTGACGACATGCTCGCCGATCACCTCGCTCGCGAACGCGTGGAAGAGATAGCGCACCCCCGCCTCGTCGAGCAGATCGAGTGCGGCGAGCTTGAAAATTTCCGGATCGAACGGAACGACATAGCCGGTCTTCAGCGAAGGCGCGATCGCGCCCCCGGCTTTGACCAGCCGTTCGAGCAGCTTCGTCAGCGCGCCCGCGATGACCGGCTCGCCGCGACCGTGATCGGTCGGAAAGAGCGTCGTCGAGCCTTTCTTTTCCGCGCGCGGCTGCTGCGTGTGAAAAGACATCAGCGGCATCACGAGCGCCGCGGTCGCGTTGCCGCCGAGAAAGCCGTAGCGCTCGGCGAGCACGACGCGCGCGCCGGCCTCGGCGGCGCCGAGCGCAGCGCCGAGACCGGCCGGACCGCCGCCGACGACGAGCACGTCGGCATCGGCCGCGAGCTGAGCACGGCGCGGCGGGAGTTCGATGATTGCAGGGTTTTCAGGCCGGGCCAGCGGAGGCATAGCAATAGCCGGGCTCAGGCGGGCCGGCGCCGCGGGCTAGTGGCTGCCCGCGGCGTTTTCCTCTCCGGCGCCGTCGCTCGCGACCGGCTCGGGCTTGAGCGACTGCAACAGCTCGCAAAGCATGACATTCGTCCGCTTCGCGCGCTCCTGGAGCGGCGGCACTTTTTCCTCGAGCCGCTTCTTGAGCTGGTGACGTAGATCCCACGAGCGGTCGAGATAAGCGCAGAGCTTGCCGATATTCAGCGCGGTCATCGGCGGCATCGGCATTTCGAGGTCGGAGAGAAAGCCGGAAACCTTGGACGCGTAAGGAAGCGGCACGAAGGGCACCCTCTGGATGCCGGCGAAGATCAGAAAATGCAGCCGCATGCCGACGGCGAACGCCATGTGCTTCATCAGCCCGAGCACCTCGCCGGAGGTGTATTCCCCCTTGAGGACGCCCGCGCGCTTGGTATTGGCCATCTTCGAAATGACGGCGTGCGAGTGCTGCGGGTCCTTGTTCTCGCCGCCCTCCATGGGAACAAAAAGCACCTGCGCGTCGAAGCGCTCGACCATATAATCGGCCGCGTTCGCCAGCATCGCGTGGTACTGCTCGATGTTCAGGTCCGGCGCCGCCGGCCCGGGCTCGCGGACGGAGAAGCCCACTAGCGGAGTTTCGGGATTGACGCCCTCTTTCTTGAGCATCTCCTTGGTAAAGTTTTGCGGCTTCAGCAGCAGCGCCGGATCGCTCGTGATCTCGATCTCACGATTGACGCCAAGGTCGGTCAAGATCCGCTTCGCCTCCCCTTCGCGGACGGTGATGAGATCGACGCGATTGAGCACCTGGGCCACGAGTTGCTTCGCTTCCGCGCTCTTCAGCGGCCCGGCGCTGATGGCATAGATCATCACCGGAACGTCCAACTCCTTGGCCCAAATAACATCGCGCAGGAACGGCTGCGCCACCTCGTCGTAAAGTATTCCGCCGCCGCCCAGCACGAAAAGATCGAGCTTACGGAGCTCTTCGAGCACCTCGTTCTTGTGCAGCTCGCGGATCGGCACCGCGCGGACTTTGTGCCGCTGCTCGGTGTCCTTCGCGTTGTGCGAAAAGACCGTGATGTCGACGTCGAGCGACGCCCGCAGCTCTCTTAAAATCGACTCGAGGATCGCCTCGTCCCCCAAGTTCATGCCGCCGTACGAGCCGGATATCGCCACGGTGTATTTCATCGGCTGATTGCTAGCTCTCCTTCCAAGGAGGATCGGGACCTCCCTCAAAACTCCTACCAGCGTACCAGCCGAAGGGCTTTGCGCAATAAGGTAAACACCGTACGCTCCCGAAGCGCCGGCGCGTTGTCTAGCCGGGCTTATTCCAGTAAAAAACGGTTGGAAAAACGGCCCTAATGGCCGATCAATGGCCGCGCGGAAGAACACGCCGGAAAATGAGTATTTCGTTACGAAAGAAAAGATCTGATCGAGAAACTCAAGTCAAAACAAGACAAACGATCGAAGCAATTGATGCAACAGATCTGCTCGATGCACCCCCGGGAATGCGGGCGGCCCGCTCAAGGAGTGTGTTCAAAACGATGGCAACTGGCTGGCGAAATTCTGGGAGGAAAGAGGGGTAAGCCCACGGCTACTTGCCCGAGAATTGAGCGACGAGTTCTTTGCCGCATGAAGCCGCCGTTTCCGCCAACTTCTGCTTCAGCAACGCCCCCGAATTGGCCGTAAACTCGTCGAAGCTCGCGCGCCATTGGGCATCTGATCCCAAATGCTCGCAGTAGCCCTGCCATAGCGTCTTTCCATCCGAAAGGCGCAGCATCCTAGCCCTTACAGCATACGATACTTGATAGGTCGAAAAACGCATTGGAGCGGATGACAAACCCCAAAGGCGCGTCTTGAAGTCTAGGACGACGCCGTTACCGAAGGCTTTTTGCAGCGCCTCGACGGCGTCGTCAGACAAAATGTCCGACGCGGCCACGAGGCGTCCGGGATCGATACGAGCCGCGATTCCGGCGATAAAAGCGTCGCGGGCAGTTCTCGCAGGGTCCTCCAATGAGTATTCCTTCACGAATCGGTCTGCTTTCGCCTCCTGAGCGAGACCATAAGCCGCCCCACCGAGCCCTCCCGTAAGCGCGCCGATCGCACCTACGGCGAAGGCATCTCCGGTAGTCGTGTAATTGAACTGCCCGGGCTTGTAGGTAACGACGGTGATTTTTGGTTCGTTGCTTAAACGCGCCAGCTCGTCGTTTTCTATCTGTACGATGGACGGCCGGCAGCCAGCAGCGATACAGAGAAAGACGAAGCTCGTGAGAAGATAAAGTTTCATTGAGTTATCTCGATAACGGCCGTTTATAAGACAAAATGAAATGTCGTGTCAATCTTTATATCGAGTTGTCGCACGACAACGGGAATGTTAAGCGTCTTAAGCGGGATTCAAAACTGGAGGTCCTATGACCCAGGCGCAAAAGATCCGCGACGCGTTGCAGCAAAAAGGCGTGCTCGTCATGCCCGGCGTGTACGATTGCCTGAGCGCGAAGATCGCCTCGCGCGCCGGCTTCGAGGTGATCTTCATCACCGGCTACAGCGTCTCGGCGACATTTCTGGGCGAGCCGGACTTCGGCCTGCTGACGCAGACCGAGCTGCTCGCCGCGTCGCAACGCATCTGCTCGGTCACGCCGCTGCCGGTGATCGTCGACGCCGATACCGGCTACGGCAACGCGGTCAACGTGATCCGCACCGTCCGCGAGCTCATCCGCGGCGGCGCCGCGGGAATGTTCCTCGAAGACCAGATCTGGCCCAAGCGCTGCGGCCACATGAAGGGCAAGCAGGTCGTGCCGCTGGAGGAGTATTTAAACAAGCTGCGGGCGGCGATCGACGCGCGCGGCAAGGACGACTTTTTCATCGTCGCGCGCACCGACGCGCGGCAGGCGCTGGGATTGGAAGAGGCGATCCGCCGCGGACGCGCGTTCAAGGAAGCCGGCGCGGACGCCGTCTTCATCGAAGCGCCGAACACCAAGGAAGAGATGCGCGAGATCGGCCGCAGCGTGCCGGGCCCGCTGGTCGCGAACATGATCGAGCGCGGCGTGACGCCGACCATGGGACCGGAAGAGTTGAAAGAATTGGGCTTCCAGCTGATCGTCTGGCCGCTCGGGCCGCTCTACGCCTCCGCGCACGCGCTCGAAAGCGTCTACTCGACGCTCCGCCGCGCCGGCACGACGCACGAGATCATGGACCGGCTGATCTCGTTCAACGACTTCAACGACATCATCGGCCTTAAAGAAAAATACGCGCTCGACGAGAAGTATAAGAGCTAGCCGGGACAACCCGGATTGCGCCGCGGATTACTTCAGCTCAAATTCGAAGGTACTGACGACGCGGATCTTTTTCGCCGGAGTGCTGGTCTGGCTGTACGGCGCCGATTCATCGTTGCCGTCGGTGCCGAAAATCTGAATCGTCCCCTGATTGGCGGAGCGGATGCTGCCGACGCGGGTGCCCGAGTCGGCGGCGAACTGCTCGGCGATCTTGCGCGCGTTCTTGGTCGCCTCGGCGAGAAGCTCCGGCCGCAGCTCGTTGAATTTCGAAACGACGTAGCGCGGGTTCGCGGCTCTCCCCTCGTTTTCGCCATCGAGCACGATGCCCGCTTTGAGCAGTTCGTCGGTCGCGCCGAGCGAGGAGCGCACCAACTCGACGTTGGCCGTTCGGATGTCAACGGCGGCGCTGACGACATAGCGAAACCGTTCGTTCTGCGTCTGCCCGTACTGGCGCGCTAGCTTGTCGAAGATCACGATCGGCTGGGGCTCGATCTCGCCGTCCTTGAAGCCCCGCTTCTTGAGAAAAGCCACGACCGCGTCGCGGTCTGCGCTGATTTTCGTCTGGGCGTCTCTCAGATCGTCGCCCGCGCGGCGCACGCGCAGCGACCAGACCGCCTGATCCGCCTTGACCTCGCGCTCGACGAGGCCTTTCACGGTAACCGTGCGCGTATCCGATTTGAAGCGTGATCCGCCCCTGCCGATGAAATAGCCGCCGGCCGCAAGGCCGGCGATCAGGCAGACACCCAGAACGAGCGCCGCCAGCGTCCGCTGCGGCGTTTCAGTCACAGCCATACACAACCTCCGATTGCCCGGTTAGACGCGACGCTCGATTTTCCATTCAAAGAAACGGACGCGCTCTACTCCCACAAGATCCAGCGGCGCTTGAAGCGCGGCGCCTGGTAGCTCAAGCCGAAGCGGCCGAGCGCGATTTCCGTGATCGATTTGACCGCATCCTCCGGCGAGTCGGTGACGACGATGCGGTCGGTGTCGGCCCGGTCGATCGTTCCCTCTTTGATGAGCCGGTCGCGCATGAAATCTAGCAACGGCCCCCAGTACTCGCGCCCCATGAGCACCAGCGGGAACTCTTTGATCTTGCCGGTCTGGATCAAGACTGCGGTCTCAAAGATCTCGTCCAGCGTGCCGAAGCCGCCCGGCAGCGCGACGAAGGCGTAGGAATATTTCACCAACATCACCTTGCGCACGTAGAAGTGACGGAAGGTGATCCATTTGTCGAGGTAGGGATTGGGCTTCTGCTCCTCCGGCAGCTCGATGTTGCAGCCGATCGAGCGCCCGCCGGCCTCTTT
>DASWZY010000449.1:0-3896 GCA_036407055.1 Binatia bacterium | reverse complement strand
CAGCGCGAGATGGCCGTATTCGGAGAACTGGTCGCGGATGATTTCCTCGTATTCGTGTTCGAGGATACGCTGCTTGATCGCGAGCACGGGACAGTTGCCGGAGACGTTCGCCCAGCAGTCGCGCCGGTGGCGGACGAAAAGGCTCTGCTGCGTCACCATCACCGCCGCGCGCGGTTTGTTCATCTTGACGGCGAAATAGCGCTCCAGCGCCGGCGAGCGGATGTAGTTGCGCACCATTTCGCCCAGCGTCTCGCGCCACACGGCTTGTTTCATTATCTGCTCCCTGCCTGTTGTAGTTTTTCGAAAAAACCTTCGGACTTCAGTTTGTCGATAATAGCGTTGTCGTAAAGCTTCGCCTGCACCGGGCCGCTGTGGCCCACCATCTCGAGAATCGTATCCACCGCCGCGGGATCGACGCGCGGCACGGCGTCGAGGTATTTAATCACAAAATCGTAGTGCATCTCAGGCGCGCCGCCGCGCGGTCCCATGTATTTCGCCAACATCTGAAGCGCCTGCTGCTTGCGCGTTCTGAGCGCGGCGATGCCCTCGATGTAAGCCTTGACGATCCGCTCGACCGTTCCGGGCGACTTCTTTAAAAAGTCGTTGCTCACGGCAAGCAGGTTCATCGAGTACGGAATCCCGAGCTCGGCGGCATCGACGAGTGCCTTGGCCTGCGGCTCCGGCGATTGCGACGCGACCCGGCCTTCGGCCTGACGCGCGCGAAAGCCCATGTCCGCTTCGACGACGCCGCCGAACTGGCGAATCTCGACTTTGCCGTCGAGACCCAATCGTTTGGTTATCAGCCGCGTTACGAAGTCGCTCGAAGAGCCGTAGCGTGTGATCGCGAGCCGCTTGCCGATCAGTTGCTCGGGCCGGCTGATGTCGGGCTGGACCCACAGCACCATACCGGGCCGGCTGGTGTTGCTGCCGACCGCGACGACCGGCGCGCCTTTCAACGTGGCGGCGATGACCGCGTTGCTCGCGCCGAGCGCGGCGTTCAGGCTGCCGCCGACGAGCGCCTGGATCACCGTCGCGCCGGAAGCGATATAGACAAGCTGCGCGTCGAGGCCGTTTTTCTCAAATGCGCCGACTTCCTTCGCCATCCATACGCCCGCCATCGTCGGGCTGACCGCGGAATAGCCGAAGGCGATTTTTTCTTTGGGCGCGTCGGCGGCGAACGAATGCGCAGCCGGCGCAGTCAGCATTACCGCGAGCAGCAGCGAGAATACCCTGGTTTCCGCCAGCATCATCGGATTCTCAGATCGCCTCCATCGCGGACGCGATGCCGGCCTGATACGCGCGGTAGAGCGCTTCGGACTCTCGCGCCGCGTTCAGCACCGCCTGCTCTTTATCGCCGACGGCGTGTTCGGCGAGGACGGCGAGAAACATGTCGCTGTGCTCTTTATCCGCCTCGCGGTGCGCGCGCCAGTTGGGCAGATCATCCCACGTTATGCCGAGATGATCGACCCAGCGCTGGCCCATCTTGTAAGCATGGCCGCCGCCCTGATCGCCGAGCAGGCGGTCGTCCTGATTCCACTCGGTGATCGTCATCGACGCGAGGCCTTCGAGCCAGGGCTTGTTTTTCGTCATCCAGCCCCAGGCGTAAAGCACTGCCATTGTCGATGCGATCGGTTTGGTCTGGATAATATCCTCCGCCGTGAGGCCGATGGGTTTACCCTGCCGGATGAGCAGGTCGAGGTGGCCGTGCTCGGAGTGCTGATCGCGAATCACCTCTTCGTATTCGTGGCCAAGGATCTTTTGTTTGACGGTGAGAATCGGGCAGTTGCCCGAGACGTATGCCCAGCAATCGCGGCGATGGCGCACATACAGCGAAAGCTGCTTTAAAATGATCTGCGCGCGTGGCCGCGTGATCGGTATTGAATAATACCGATCCAGCTCCGAAGAGGACATCGTCTCGCGCGCCAGCTCTCCGAGCGTCTGTCTCCAACCTTGTTCGTTCATATTGCTTGCCTCCGGTTGAGTTTACTTCAACTGCTCCATGGCGCGGCCGACACCTTCGCGATACATCGCGGAGAGCTCGAGCGATTCGCGAACGCCGTCGAGCGCGATCCGCTCGTTTGCGCCCGTCGCATACTCCGCGAGAAACGGCAGAAACATGTCGCTGTGCTCCTCGTCCGCCGCGCCGTGGACTTTAAACTGCGGCAGCTGTTCCATCGTAAGACCCAGCTCCGCCATCCACTTTCGCGCCATCCGGCTGGAATGGCCCCCGCCCTGCCCCGCCAGCAGGCGGTCGTCGTTGGTCCATTCGGTAACAGTGAGCGCCGCCATGCCTTGAAGCCAATTTTTTTCCCGACAGATCCAACCCCAGCCGTAGAGCGTCGCGAGCGTGGTCGCAATCGGCGTCGGGTTGAGCACCTCGTCCTCGCTGAGGCCGATAAATTTTCCCTGCCGGACGAGCAGGTCGAGATGGCCGCGATCGGTGTATTCGTCCTTGATGACCTCGCCGAACTCGTGCTTGAGAATTTGTTGCTTGACCGCCATCACCGGGCAATTGCTGGAAAGAAACGACCAGCAATCGCGGCGATGGCGCACGAAAAGCGCCAGCTGCTGCAGCAGGATTCGCGCGCGCGGCTCGGTCGTCTTGACGGAGAAATAGTACTGGACTTGCGGAGAGCGCATATTCTCCCGGACCATCTCTCCGATCGTCCGCCTCCAGCCTGCGGCGTCCATTATTTGCCCCTTTCCTTCGCGAGGCGCTCGACGAAGCCGTCTTTCACAAGCCGCTCGACAGGCGCGTTGTCGAAGAATCCGTCGACGGCCATGTCGCCCTTGCCTTCCCAATTGAGGACGGTGTGGATCGTGGCGGGCTCGACGGCCGGAACCGTATCGAGATACTTGACGGCGTACTCGTACGGCTCGGCAACGCTGTCGGGCGAGCGCCGCATGTACTTCGCGAGCACTCGCTCCCCTACTTCTTTCCTGGTTTTCAGAACGTACATGCCTTCGATATACGCCTTGAGAATCGCTTCGACCGCCTTCGGCGAAGATTTCAAATAATCGCGCTTCACCGCCATCAGATCCATCGAATACGGAATGCCGAGATCAGGAAGGTCGACGAGCATACGCGCCTTAGACGCGGGCCGAATCGACAAAATCGCGCCGGCGATCATTCCGGTCCCGAAAGCGGCCTCCATCTCGGGCACGCCGCCGAGGGGCTGGATTTTGACCTTATCCTTGAGGCCGTATTTTTCCAGCACCATGTTCATCAAGAAATGGGTGGTCGAGCCGAATCGGGAAATGCCCAGCACTTTTCCTTGAAGCTGCTCGGGCCGGGAGATCTCGGGCTGCACCCACAAGACCATTGCCGGACGATTGGCCACGCTGCCGATCGCGACCAGCGGCGCGCCGCGTAGTATCGCGCTCACCACGGCGTTGCTGGCGCCGCCCGCCAGCTGGACGTCCCCGCCCATCATCGCCTGCACGGTGACGCTGCCGGACGCGATATAGACGAGCTCGGCGCCGAGTCCGTATTTTTCGAACGCCCCGATCTCCTTCGCCATCCACAGACCCGCGAAGTTGGCGCTGATCGAGGCATAGGCCGCTTTTATCTTCGGCTGCGCCGCGAGCTTCCCAGGAAACAGGAGCAGCGCTACTGCAAAGATGAGAGCGAATTTGCGCATCATGGCGCCCGTTGCGCGCTTTAGCCGCGGAATGTGCCGCTTCGCCTAAACCGGCCATCCGTGCTCTGAGATATCGACGCGATTGCCTTCGGGGTCTTTGATCCAGCTCTCGGCGATCGCGCCGAAGGTGTTCGCCTCGGCGGTCGTATCGGCGCGCTGCTCCATCTCCGGTACGCTGTCGACCTTGAAGCCGAAATGATTGATGCCCCAGGGATGGCGCGGCGTGCTGATCAGAGCGACGTCGACGAAGCCGTC
>DASWZY010000448.1:0-16803 GCA_036407055.1 Binatia bacterium | reverse complement strand
AGAGCTCGAGCAATCGGGCAACCCTCTGAACCTGATCCGGATAGCACCGGCGTAGGGAAGCGTGAGAGTCACGGTCCCTGAGCTTGCTGCAGGGACGAACTTAAACCGTATTCCCTGCCACCGGCGGGTGGCGAGTCGGATGCGGTTTTTTTGTGTCGAGAGTTCACCGGCGAGAAAACGGCTTGCTTTATAGCGGCCGAGTTCCAAGGAGGTCATCATGACGGGTTCCAACGGAAACGGTAAAGAGCCGGGCACGGGAATAATCACGACCGCGCCGCTGCCCGCGTCGAAAAAAGTTTACGCCGCCGGACGGCAGGCGGGCGTGCGCGTGCCGATGCGCGAGATCGCCGTCTCGCCCACGCGCGAGGGCTTCGCGCCGAACGGACGGCATCAGCCGAATCCGCCGGTTACGGTCTACGACACCTCCGGCCCTTACACCGATCCGCAGACGCACATCGATCTGAGAAAAGGTCTCGCGGCGCTCCGCGGCGAATGGATTGGCGCGCGCGGTGACGCGGAAGAGATCAAAGGCAGCTACCGCCACAACGGCGCGATCGGCACCGAGCGCTTTCCCGAGGAGTCGCGCCGGCCGGTGCTGCGCGCTAAATCCGGTCGTAACGTCTCACAAATGCACTACGCGAAGAAGGGCATCGTCACGCCGGAGATGGAATATATCGCCATCCGCGAAAATCTCGGCCGCGAGGCGGCGCTTGCGAATGGCAACGGCGCGCACGGCAACAGCTTCGGCGCGTCGATCCCGAAATTCGTCACGCCGGAATTCGTGCGCGACGAGGTCGCGCGCGGCCGCGCGATCATCCCCGCGAACGTGAACCATCCCGAGAGCGAGCCGATGATCATCGGCCGCAACTTCCTGGTCAAGATCAACGCGAACATCGGCAACTCCGCGGTCGCGTCGTCCGTCGAGGAAGAGGTCGAGAAGATGATCTGGGCGATCCGCTGGGGCTCGGACACGGTCATGGACCTCTCGACCGGCGACAACATTCACGAGACGCGCGAGTGGATTCTCCGCAACTCGCCCGTGCCGATCGGCACCGTGCCGATCTATCAGGCGCTCGAGAAAGTGAACGGCAAGGCAGAGGAGCTTACCTGGGAGATCTACCGCGACACGCTGATCGAGCAGGCGGAGCAGGGCGTGGATTACTTCACGATCCACGCCGGCGTCTTGCTGCGCTACATCCCGCTCACGGCGAAGCGCGTGACCGGCATCGTCTCGCGCGGCGGCTCGATCCTCGCGAAATGGTGCCTCGCGCATCACAAGGAAAATTTCCTCTACACGCGCTTCGAAGAGATCTGCGAGATCATGAAGGCCTACGACGTGTCGTTCTCGCTCGGCGACGGGCTCCGCCCGGGCTCGATCGCCGACGCCAACGACGCGGCGCAGTTCGGCGAGCTCGAGACGCTGGGCGAGCTCACCGACATCGCCTGGAAGCACGACGTGCAGGTGATGATCGAAGGCCCCGGCCACGTGCCGATGCACTTGATCCACGAGAACATGACCAAGCAGCTCGACGTCTGCCACGAGGCGCCGTTCTACACGCTCGGGCCGCTGACGACCGACATCGCGCCGGGCTACGACCACATCACGAGCGCGATCGGCGCGGCGATGATCGGCTGGTACGGCACGGCGATGCTCTGCTACGTGACGCCGAAAGAGCATTTGGGGCTGCCCGACAAGAAAGACGTCAAGGACGGCGTCATCGCCTACAAGATCGCGGCGCACGCCGCGGACTTGGCGAAGGGCCATCCCGGCGCGCAGATGCGCGACGACGCGCTCTCGCGTGCGCGCTTCGAGTTCCGCTGGGAGGACCAGTTCAACCTGAGCCTCGACCCGGACACCGCGAAGGCGTTCCACGACGAGACGCTGCCCGCCGAAGGCGCGAAGCTCGCGCACTTCTGCTCGATGTGCGGACCGCACTTCTGCTCGATGAAGATCACGCAGGACGTGCGCGATTACGCCGCGCAGAAGGGCATCGAGGAAGCCGCCGCCCTCGAAGCAGGCATGCAGGAGAAGTCCGAGCAGTTCAAGAAGTCCGGCGCACAGATCTATGTCGAGCCGTCGGCTCCGGAGAGCGCGCCGGTGGAGTTCAAGGCGGCGGGGAAAGAATAGTAGAGACGAAACACGTCGTCTTAGTTCGTTTGCTCGGCGGAATCGGCGGTTTGGTCGGCGGGGCGATCGCCGGGCTTGTAGTTATCATTCTGGCAATAATCGTAACGGGCTCGACGTTCGGCTTGAGCGATATCCTTCCCGGCGCCGCAATCGGCGGCGTTCTCGGTTGTAGTATCGGTTGTTATTCCCCGCGCATCGGCGCGAGGCTCTTCGACGTGTTTATATATATCTTCCAAATTCAGTCCTGAATTCTCAGTTCGGATTGTTTTCTCATGCGGCTCCTTGTCTACGGCTTCGGGCCCTACAAGCAATTCAAAACGAACATCACGCAGAAGATAGTCCGGAAGCTCCCGCGCTCGCGGAACCTCAAAAAGATCGTCTTTCCTGTCCGCTTCGATAAAAATCAATTCATCGCGGCCATCGAGAAGTATCGGCCGGATGTGATTCTCGGGCTCGGGCAATGGGGGTCGGGGAAGCATTTGCGCATCGAGCGGCGGGCGGTGAATCGAAGGCGGGACAGCAAGGTAGAGAAGGGGCGGGAGATTCGCCGCGGCGGGCCGCGGTCGCTCGCGCCGACGCTATCGATTGAAGGAATGACATTGGCCAGTCGCACCGCAATCTCAAGTAATGCTGGAGATTACGTCTGCAACTTCTCGATGTATATTATGCTCGATCATCTGCGGCGCCGCGACCGGAAAGCGGGTTTCGGCTTCGTGCATGTCCCGCACGATTACGACCTCAAGCGCGCGGAACGCTTCGTAAGAAAACTGATAGCGGCAATCGCAAGTGAGGCTTAAGCCTTGGGAGTTAGCCGCCGCAGCGCCTCGTTGTATTTGTCCTGCGTCTTGCGGATGACTTCGGGCGGCAGCTCGGGCGGGTTGTTCGGGTCCCAGTTGCTGTCGACGAGATAATCGCGGACGTACTGCTTGTCGAAGCTCTCGGGCGAGCTGCCCGGCCGATAGGTTTCCTTCGGCCAGAAGCGCGAAGAGTCGGGCGTCAAAACTTCGTCGATCAGAATCAGCTTGCCTTCGCGCCGGCCGAATTCGAACTTGGTATCGGCGATGATGATGCCTTTCTCCTCGGCCATTTTCCGCGCGCGGCTGTAGATCGCGAGGCTCGCGTCGCGGAGCTGCTCGGCGTCCTTGCGGCCGATCATGTCGACCATCTTATCGAAGCTGATGTTGACGTCGTGCTCGCCGACCTCGGCCTTCGTCGACGGCGTGAAGATCGGCTCATCGAGGCGCGACGCCTCGACGAGTCCCGACGGCAGCTTGATGCCGCAGACGGTGCCGCTCTTCTGATATTCCTTCCAGCCGGAGCCGACGAGATAGCCGCGCACGATGCACTCGACCGGCGCGGGTTCGGTGCGCTTCACCAGCATACTGCGGCCTTCGAGACGCTTCGCGTGCGGGCGGCACTCGGGCGGAAACTGTGCGACGTCGATGGACACGAGGTGATGGGGAATGACGTCTTCCATCGCCTTGAACCAATAGGCGGAAAGCCCCGTGAGGATTTTTCCCTTGTCGGGGATCTCGGTCGGCAATACGACGTCGAAGCAGGAGATGCGGTCGGACGCGACCATCAGCAGCCGGTCGCCGAGATCGTACATCTCCCGCACTTTGCCGCTCTTCAGTAATTTCAACCCGGGAATGACGGCCGGATTCATAGCTACTCCAGTACGAAAACTTTACACCTAGCCTACCTTATGGTCGGGTTTTCTCCGCTTCGCCTTCAAGTAATCAAGGACCATCAACACCGCGAAGAATGCGATGCATAGCCCGAGGATCCAGAAGATCGGCAACCACTTATCCATCATCCCTCCCTACTTGAAAAAACGGCTCATCCGCTGCATCGCGTCTTCGGGAATCCCGTTGCGCTTGGGAAACTCGCCTTTGAGCGGCTTGGTGGCGTCGATCATCGCGACCGCGTCGCCGAGCCAGCCGCGGAAGCTCTGCACCTTGCGCACGATCTCGATGTCCTTGTCCCAGTGCGTCCGCGTGCTGACCGCCCACATGACTTCGCGCTCGTTGAACACGTCGATGTCTTCGTCGACCACGACGCAAAGCTTCAAGTTCGGCATCTCGACGAACGCCTGCATCGCCGCCTTGTTCGGATCGTTGATGAATTCCTTCTTGAGCGAGATGTAGCAGATCAGCCGGCCGCAGCCCGATGCCGGCAAGTGGATCGCCTTGATACCCGGCACGTTCTTCTTGATCACGTTGTAGACGCTGCCCTCTTTGGGAATGCTGCCGAGGTTCCAGTGATCCATCTGACCGGGCCAGAAATCCTCCACGATGCCGTTTTTCTTGTACGTGATCGCGGTCACCTCGACGATGGGCATGTCCATCTTCCCCTGGTAGTAGCCAAGGATCTCGCCGAACGGGTTCTGCGATTCGCGCACGCCCGGCGGCACCTCGCCTTCGATGATGACCTCTGCGTCGGCGGGGACGAGAAAATCCTCGCCCCACGTCTCGGACGGCGTGAGCCGCAGCGGCTCGCCGAGGAATCCGCCCGCGGTCATGTAATCGTTGTTGCCGAATGCCGTCATCGCGCAGCAGGAGAGATAGAACGCGGGATGGTGGCCGAGAACCACGATGACCGGCGCGCGGCGGTTGTGCTTCTCGTATTCGGTCGTCATCGCCTCGAGGTGATGGTGCGGATGGGCCGAGAAGCTCATCCGGCGCGGCCCGAAGTACATGTTCTTCGTGAACGTGATGTCGTAGAAATCCTTGTCCATTCCCTTCATCACGCAGACCATCGTGAGATAGGCGCCGACGTCGTCCGTCTGATGCATCGGCACCGGTAGCGTGCGCAAGTCCGCCTCCGCGCCTTTCTTGACGACCTCCTTGCACGGCGCGCGCGATGGCGCGACCATCTCGACTTCGCCTTTTCTCAGCTCGCGCCGCGCAACCTCGAAGCTCACGTCCATGCCGGATTTGAGATCGCCCATGTCGAGCGAGTCGGCGACGAACTGGCGCGATACCCAGGGATTATAGAAAAGCGAATAGGGTGTCTGGTCGCCGTTCAGGTTGACGATGTTTTCGAACCAAACCATCTTATGCTCGCCGCGGTCGCTGAGATGCTTGAGATAGGCGATGGTCTCGTATTTGTTCGGGTCGATGCGATCCTTCACCCGGATAACCGATCCGGGACGTTTTTTTTCTTCTTGAGCGATGAAGCTCGGTAAATCCTTGCTCATGTTCTCTCCTTAAATGGGGCCGAAAGAGGGAGGGGGTGGCCCGGTCCTTGGTGATATTGCCTCAATCGATTCGTAAGTCAATAGTCATTAATCTCAATTTCAACCTTCGTCTGGGGGGCCGAGAATCCTCGCGCGCCAGCCCGAGCGATAGAACAGGCGCAGCGCGGCCTGGACCGCTTTCGCCTTCATTTTCGAGGCGGGAAACCAGTTGGGTTCGTTCTTCATGCCGAAGCGGTCGATCACGATCGTCTTTTGCCGGCAATACTTGCGAATGCCGTCCGCGCCGTGTCGGCGGCCGACGCCGCTTTCCTTGACGCCGCCCATCGGCGCCTCGGGAATGACGAAGTTGACGAGTCCGTCGTTCACGCACACCGACCCGGCCTCGAAGCGCTCGGCGATCGCGCGCCCGCGGTTGCTGTCGCGCGTAAAGACACTGCCGTCGAGGCCGTAGCGGGAGTCGTTCGCGAGCCGCAGCGCTTCCTCGACGTCGTGCACTTTCATGATCGGAATCACGGGTCCGAAGGTCTCTTCCCGCATGACGTCCATGTCATGCGTTACATCGACCAGCACGGTGGGCTCGTAATAATACCCGCTGAGGCTCGCGTTGCGCCCGCCCCCTGATAAAATTCTAGCACCTTTTGCGACCGCATCGCGAACCTGCGCCTCGACCTTATCGATCTGCGCGGCGGAGGTCATGCTCCCGAGCTCGACCGTCGCGTCGCTCGGTCCCTGGCGCAATTTCCGAACGCGCTCGACCACGCGATCGACGAAGGGCTGATAAGCCGGCTCTTCGACATAGACGCGCTCGATCGAGGTGCAGACCTGGCCCGAGTTCATGAGCGCCCCCCAGACGCACGCGCCTGCGGCGCGGTCGAGATCGGCGTCCTTAAGGACGATCATCGCGTCCTTGCCGCCGAGCTCGAGCGAAACGGGGATGAGCCGCTCGGCGGCGCGCCGCATAACCATTTTCCCCGTCTCGACGCTGCCGGTAAATGCGATCATATCGGCGTGATCGATCAGCGCTTCCGCCGTCGCGCCGTAGCCGGGGACGATCTGTAGAAGCTTTTCCGGCCAGCCGACTTTTTCCGCCAGCCCGGCGGCGTATTGCACGGCGAGGGGCGTAAGCTCGGACGGCTTAATGATCACGGCGTTGCCCGCCATCAGCGCCGGGATCGCGTCGCCGATCGTGAGCACGAGGGGAAAATTCCACGGCCCGATGATGCCGACGACGCCGATCGGGCTGTAAATCGATACGACCTTCTTGCTTTTGAAAAGATGCGGATGGATGTTTTCCGCCCGCAGGTACTTCTCGGCGTTTTTCGCCCAGAAGCCGATCGCGTCGTAGATGTAGAACAGCTCATTGCCGAAGACGTCGCTGCGCGGCTTGCCGGTCTCGGCGGTGACGAAGTCAGCGATTTTTTCCTGATGATCGATCAGAGCGTCGCGGTAGCGATAGAGAATTTCCGCGCGCTCGGAAAAGGTTTTCTGCGCCCAGCGCGCCTGCGCCGGACGCGCGTCTTCGACGGCGCGCGCGATCGCTTCGGCGCTGGTCACCGGCAGTTCGGCGAGCTTGGCGCCCGTCGCCGGGCTGCGGACTTGGATGATATCCTGGCTCACGTGTCGGTAAGAGGAGGTTGAGGCGGCGGTCTCGCTCATACCATCGTCTGGCCGCCGCAGATATTGATCGCCTGGCCGGTGATGCCGGCCGCCTTTTCCGAGACGAGATAAAGCACGAGCCCCGCGACCTCGTCGGACTCGAGAAATCTTTTGATCGGTACCATCTCGACGGCGCGTCTGCGGAACGCCTCGGGCGTGATGCCTTCAAACGCGGCGCTCTCCTCGATGCCCTGGCGCGCCATCTCAGTCTCGACCCAGCCCGGACAGATCGCGTTCACAGTAATCCCGCGGCCAACGACTTCCAGCGCGACCGCGCGCGTAAAGCCGATGATGCCGTGCTTCGCCGAGCAATAGGCGGAATATCCCGGCACGCCGAATTTCCCCAGCACCGACGATACATTGATGATGCGTCCGTGCGCATGGCTTTTCATGTATTTGAGCACTTCCTTCGTTACGAAATACGAGCCAGTGAGATTCGTCTCGACGATGTCGCGCCAGCGGCGGTCGTCCGGATCGTCGATCGTCGTGAGGCCCGAGATGCCGGCGTTGTTGATCAGAATATCGATAGCGCCCCAACGCTCGCCGATTCTCTCGACGCCGCTCTGCACCTGTTGTTTATTGCGAACGTCCATCTCGACGGGCATGAGCGCCTTCGCCGCGTTCGCGAAAGCGAGATGGTCCGGATTCCGCGAAGCGACCGCGACGCGCGCGCCGGCGCCCGCGAGCGCTTCGGCGATCGCTTTGCCGATGCCCGTTCCGCCGCCGGTGACGAGCGCGATTTTACCGTCGAGAGCCATTGCGAAAGTGCAGGTAACTTAGGAAATTCCCTATCGAGTTCTATGCGAAAACGCAAGAAAGATAGGATAAGGCCGGACGCAATGCCCCGAGATGGAATGTCCCTATCTTCTGCCTGCCGCCACGCGTTTTGCGGCGCTCATTTCTATCGTGACGAGTGAAAGCACGTTGCGGATACTCTCATCGGCATAGCGGCTTTCTTGACAGGCGGCATCGACTTTTGCTTTGACGGCTCCATGGTCATCCGACCACACCGTCAGCGACTCCTCCAGCGGCGTTTTCATCGCCGCCGCAATCGCTTTCGCCCCGAGAGAGTAGCCGTAGATGAAATGAGCCTTTTCGTTTTCGGGCGTCGACAGGTAATTCTGGCAGCGAAGGCGGCTCGCTGCGAGAATCGCTCGACCCGTCTCTGAACGATTCTCCGCCGGCGCAGGCGCCACTCGCGGTCTCCCGTCTTTTCTCTCGGCGATACTGGCAAACGCTTCGGTCAGCTTCTTTCCTTTTCCGGTGTATTGGCAGAACGCCGTGAGGGCGCTGTCGAGATTCTCGCTCGAGACTTCGCCTTCCGGCAAGGCCCACCAGATGGGATGGTCGCGATCCTCGGGTGGAACGAGGATATCGCGCTTTTCCTGCTTCAGCCCCGCCTGGACGCCTTCCAGATAGCCGGTTGCCAGCGCCGTCCGTGTGTTGTCCGGCAGACGAAGGTAGCGTTCGCAGGATTGTGCGACGCTGTTGCGGCCGCCCGCCGCAACGTCGCAGATGGCGCCGAGCAGGGCGATCAACCCGAGCAGACCGAGATAGGGCGCTTGCTTTGTATTCATGATGGCTCCTCAAATGCTTTTCCGTAAGAAATGCTCTAAGCAACAGCGCCCGGTGTCTTTTCACAGCCCCTGACCGCTTCTTTCTCGGCGAGGTAAAGACAGTTCGTGCACACCCGCGATCCCGATGAAAGCCGCGACCGGCGCGTGAAATTCCCCTGCGGCCAGTCGGGACAATGCCGAAAAAAATGCCAGAACTTGAAATGGCCGATGTATTTACGAAATTCCCTATTCACGAGAAGCTCCTTTCTTACCGTTATCTTGTCGTGCGCTTTCATGATCGTTCCTGTTACTCCGTTTCATACGGGTCATTTAAGCCGCTTTTCTCAGCTGCTTGATGTTGAAGACGCTGATCGGGCGGGAGAATCCCTTGAGGCGCAATTCTCCGACAGCTTCGGCTTCGACCATGCCCTCGACCTTGCTCAAGGTCTTTTGAGTCGTGAGGATCTGGCCGCCTTTCGCCTCGTCGCAAAGCCGCGAGGCGAGATTCATCACGCTGCCGATCGCCGTGTATTCGAGCCGTCCGGCGAAACCGATGTTGCCGACCGCCGCATAGCCGGTCGCGATTCCCGCGCCCAAATCGAGCTCCCAGCCTTTTTTGCTCCAGTCGGCGCGCAACTTTTGCATCCGCTCGCGCGTTTTGACGGTCATGGCGACGGCTCGCTCGGCATGGTCCGCGTAGGGGACTGGGTCGTTGAAGAAGACCATCATGCCGTCGCCGGTGAAACGCGCGAGCGTGCCGCCGGAATCGACGATCAGGTTGCCGATTTCGGCGTGATAGGCTTTGAGCGCCTCGAGGACTTCCTCCGGCTCTGCCCGCTCCGTAAAGGCCGTGAAGCCGCGCAGGTCCATGAACACCACCGTGATCTCGCGGCGGTGGCTGCCGAAGCACATCGCGTCCTCGTCGTTGAGAATCGTCTCCGCGATTTGCGGCGCGACGAAGCGCTTCAGCCGGCTTATTCTCGCGATCTCATCCATCTGGAGCGCGATTTTATCGCGCAGGGCGTGCGCCAGACGTTCCCAAGCGCCTTCGCGCGACGGAGAAGTGTATCCTTCGCTCCATGGCGACAGATTTGCCGCCGGCATCGCGTCGATGTATGTGGCACATGCGGTCGAATTCATCGCATTGCTCCTTACCGCGCGGACGCTACTGCGTTCGCGCGCGAGATTCTTGGTTCCGATCGATATAGAAGGATGGGTGGAATTCCCGCCGCCCTGACTCGCCGTAAAAGCCCGAAGCAAAGACGAACCAGCTCGAGCGTCGTGCTGCCATTAGCCGTCGAGAGTAGGAGGATCTGGAAATCGGGATGCAGCAGGTAGTCGCGCAGCACGCGGCTCAAGCTCCCGCCGACCGCCACCCCCGTCTCGACTCCACGGGTCGCCAGCGCCCAACGGATCGCGGCAACCTTCCGCTCCGCCAAACGCTTCTGTTCTTCCCATGCATACCGGGCCATGAGCTTTTTCCCTGCGGCCACGGCTTTGGCCGTCGATTCGGTAACGATCCAGTGGTCGCGAATCCATGTCCAGGTATCGACGGGGCAGGAAAAAACAAAAGTGACTTTCGAACCGGCCGGGGCGATTCTTTCCAGCACTGGGACGATCTCTTCGACCGACCCGCTCGCGTTGATTGGAACCACAAATTCCTCAGCCATGAGATTTTCCTCCGTAGGTGGCGATGTGATTGATCTTGTCGATACGCTTGAGCAAGCGATATGCCACGGCGCCGCGGAATAATTGCCGCAGTCTAAACCTCTGAATTTTATAGGTATTGGAATCGACGGCGCCGATGGCTGCGTCGATCGAGAGGAGGCAGAGCTATCTTTTTAGATAGCTCGACTAGCACAAAGTTATAGTCGGATGCCGAGGGTTTTGATGAGGCGCGAGAGATAGTTCTTTTCCAGGCCGAGCGCTTTCGCCGCCGCCATGCGGTTGCCGTTGGTCTGGTTGAGGGCTCTTAAAATGAGCTGCTTTCGGTAAGCGGTGACGTCGTCGCGGTAGGAGATCACGGCCGAGCGGCTCGGCGCTTCGGTTGCGGCGATGCGCGGCGGAAGATCGGCGGCGCCGAGCTTCGGGCCCGATCCCAGAACGACGGCGCGCTCGATGATGTTGGCAAGCTCGCGTACATTACCGGGCCAACCGTAAGTCGTGAGTTTCGCTTCCGCGTCGCGCGCGATCTCGCTGAAGCTCTTCTTCGCCTCGGCGGCGAAGCGCTTCATGAAGAAGCTCGCCAGCTCCGGAATATCCTCCTTGCGCTCGCGGAGCGGCGGCAGCACGATCGGAATCACGTTGAGCCGGTAATAAAGATCTTCGCGGAAGCGTCCGTCGTGCACCGCGGCTTCCAGGTCGCGGTTGGTTGCGGCGACGATCCGCACATCGACGCGGATCGGCTTGGTGCCGCCGACGCGCTCGAACTCGCGCTCCTGAAGAAAACGGAGGAATTTCGTCTGGAGCTCCGGCGAGATGTCGCCGATCTCGTCGAGAAACACCGTGCCGCCGTGCGCGAGCTCCATCTTGCCTTTTTTAAGCTCGTGCGCGCCGGTGAACGCGCCTTTCTCATGGCCGAACAGCTCGCTTTCGAGCAGCTCCTTCGCCAAGCCGACGCAGTTGATCGCGACGAACGGCGCGTCCTTCTCCGCGCTCCAGTTGTGCACGGCGCGCGCGAAGATTTCCTTGCCGGTGCCGCTCTCGCCGAGCAGCAGCACCGTCGTCCGGCTCGCCGCGGCCTTTTTCGCCGTGTCGATCGCTTGGAGCATCTTGCCGCTCTTGGCCGACACGAGGCGGTAGCGGTCGCTGATCTGCTCCGAGAGGACGGTCACCTCGCGTTTGAGCCGCTCGCGCTCGAGCGCTTTCTTAACGGTCAGCGCGATGTGCTCGGGCTCGAAGGGCTTGGGAATGAAATCGTAGGCGCCGTCGCGCATCGCGCGGACCGCGCGCTCGATCGTGGCGTAAGCCGTGATCATCACCACGGTCGCGTCGATCTCGCGCCGGCGGATCTCTTCCAGAACCTTGAGGCCGTCCATCCCGGGCATCTCGATGTCGAGAAAGACCAGCCGCGGGCTTTGCTTCTCGATGATCTCCAGGCCCTCCACGCCGTCGCCGGCTTCGAGGACGCGGTAATGCATCGATTCCAGGCGATCCTTCAGGATCTCCCGGATGTCGGGATCGTCGTCGACGACGAGGATGGTTTCATCGAAAGACTGCATCGGTCCTAGACGGCGATTTTGAAGACCTTCTCGATCTTCGCCTTCAGCTCGGCCCATTCGAAGGGTTTAAGGACATATTCATTCGCGCCCTTGCCGATCGTCGCCATCGCCGCTTCGCGCGTGGACGAGGAGGTGATGATGATGACGGGAATATGCGCATCGGTTTTGCGGATTTCCTCCAGCGCCTCGATGCCGCCCATCTCCGGCATCTTCACGTCCATGAAGACGCCGTCGAATTTCTCCGCGCGCAGCTTTGCGAGCGCCTCGACGCCGTTCCCGGCGGTGACTACCGTGAAGCCGTAAGCCTCCAGGCGATCCTGGATGACCTCGAGGATATCTTCCTCGTCGTCGACGAGAAGAACTTTAAGACCCATTCTCGGTGCCTGCGATGCCGGTCCGCGCGGTCGGTTCGACCGGCAAGGTGAATGAAAATGTGCTGCCGTGTCCCGGCCGGCTTTCCATCCAGATCTTTCCCCCGTGCATCTCCACCAGCGATTTGGAGATTGACAGGCCCAAGCCGGTGCCGCGCGCCTTCTGCCGCCCCGCGGCGGCCACTTGATAAAACCTGTCGAAGATCTTTTGTGCTTCCTCGGTCGGAATACCCGGGCCCGTGTCATTGATCGAGACCCTGGCCCAGCCGTCGCCGTCCCGGCCGACCGCAACGGTGACTTTGCCTTCGGCGGGCGTAAATTTGAGCGCGTTGCCGATAAGATTCATGAAGACCTGTATGACCTTATCGCGATCGGCCCACGCCGTCACTGTCGCGTCCGCGGCCGACACCTCTAAATGAATGGATTTGTCCGCCGCGACCGGCCGCAGTGTCTCCGCCACGTCGCGCGCGAGCGGCGCAAGCGGGACGCGCGCGCGCTTGAGATCGATCTTGCCGGCCTCGATCGCGGAGAGGTCGAGCAGATCGTTGATGAGGCGCGACAAACGGTCGGTGTTCGACTTGATACGCGTTAGATAGCGGCCCTGCTTCTCGTTCAAAGCGCCGGTGAGCCCGTCAAGCATGTTGTCGACCGATCCTTTGATCGCGGTCAGCGGCGTTCGGAGCTCGTGCGAGACGCTGGAGACGAATTCCGATTTCATCGCGTCGAGCTGCTTCAGCCGTTCTTCATAGCGCTTTTTATCCGTCACGTCCTTGGCGAGGTGGAGCAGCCCGGTCATCCGGCCGGAGCCGTCGCGGATCGGCGAGACCGCCGCGGCGACCTCGATGCGCGCGCCGTCCTTGCGCCGCCGCTGCAGCTCGAGGTTCCGCAACACGCCGATTTCCTCTACGCGCCGGCGGATGTCGTCGAGCTCGCCGTCGGAGCCCGGCGGCAGCAGAAGCGCAAGGCTGCGGCCGATCGCGTCTTCCTTTCGGTAGCCGAAGACCGCTTCCGCGCCTGCATTCCAGGTGAGAATGCGATGCGCGAGGTCCGTCGACACGATCGCGTCGCCGGCGCTCTCGACCAGATTTTCGATGTAATCTTTTCCTTCCTTGACCTCGTCGTAAAGATTCAAGTTGTCGAGCGCCGCGCCGAGCTGCGCGCCGAATGCCGTCAAGAGGTCGATCTGGTCTTCGGAAAACCGATGCAGCCGCGGGCTGCCCACCATCATCATGCCGAGGAATCGGCTCCTGCCCATCGAGCGATTCTTTGAGGTGATCGGAACCCAAGCGGCCGAGATCAGGCCTTCCTTCGCCATAAAACCGTGGCGAAACGTCGGATCTTTCCGCACATCCGGAGAGATGTAGGGCGCGAGAGTGTCGTAGACGATCTTTCCGATGCTCTGGTGCGAAGAATCCAGAGGCACGACATTCGAGCGAAACTCCGGCGAGGCGAAACCGCGCGCCGCGCGCACGACAAGGTCGCGCCCGTTCGGGTCCAATATCCGGATGTACCCGGCTTGAAAGCCCAGGATATCGAGCGATTTGTCGAGCGTGTCGTTCAACACCTGGTCGGTGTCGAGCGATTGGGTGGCGGTTTTGGCGACGGCGAGAAGGGCGCTGAGCGCGCGGGCCGAGCGGAGCGGGTCCCGGTTTTTGGGGCCGGAGGCAGGATTTTTTTTAGGGTTCTTTTCCGGTTTCATTCATAGCGATCGCCGGCGGGTTTTGAGAAAGGGACCGCCGACCTCGAAATGCTCTTCCGCGAATCGCACTAGATCGGATTTGGGAAATCCCGGCCACGAAGCCCATTCCTTCATCTTCGCGTCGACCGCGGCGGACTTCTTCGGCTTGGATTCGAAGGCCAGCGATAAAAGGCCGACGCAGCGCTGCTGCTCGCCGTCGCCGCCGATGAGCGCGATGAACTTCTGGTACATCAAGCCTGCTTTTTGCACCATCATCCGGGACTCGAGGCGTTTCTCCTTGAAGATGTCCGCCGATTTCCAGTTGCGCTCCACGATCTTTCTGCCGGCGCCTGCGAGCGCCTCCTCGTAGACGCGGGACGGGACGGTATCGCCGACACGGGACCGGCCCCAGTCGTCGGCGACGCTGCTCTTTCTTCCGATCCGCTCGGCGACCTGCTTGGCCGCGATCCAGTCGACGAAGACGGGGCGCTTCTCTTCGGTATTGGATTCGTTGAGGCGGAGATTGAGTTGTTTCGCGCCGAGCCGGCTGAAATCCGCCAGGACTTTTTCCGTCAGCTCGCGGATACCGGCCCACCTGTCGCCCAGGTCGTCGGCTTTCATCATGGGTCCGATCGCTTGTCTTTCCATCGGCCCGTCCCCCTTTGCTCGTTCGGTGTGGTGCCGGAACGCGCGCAGTCAACCTCGCGCACATGCTACAGCAGGGCGGGGCCGCGCGCAACAGCCGCTTATGAGCGCTATCGGCCGCTATTTCTTGGACAACTCCGCCAGCGCGCGATTGATAAAGACCATGTCCATGTAGTCGCGCGGCTCTTTCGTCTGCGCGATTTTTGCCGAGCCGGACACGAGGCCGGCCATGTTACGGACGCCGGTTTCGGTCAGGACCGGCGTCAGCGATTTTCGCACTAGCCGATACGTCTCGCGAGCGTCCTCGGGGCTCATTTTCATGGAGCTCTGCATGACTTCGATCGCCGCCGCGGGCTCGTCACGGGCGGCGATCGTGCCTCGGACGATCGCGCGGACCATCTTCTCGACGATGCGCGGATTTTCCTTGATATAACTCGCCGACGCGATGAGGCCGGTCGCGGATATCTCGGGCAGGACGTCGCCGAAAAACACCAGGCGCTTGAATCCGGCACGAATCGCCTTCAAATCGCCGGGCGCGGATATGGGCGCCGCGGCGACGAGGCCTTTCTCCAGGGCGGCGATGCGCGCGGCGGCCCCGGGGATGTTGACGTATTCGAAGCCCTTGTCGGGATCGAGTCCCTTGGCCTTGAGAAGCTCGTGCACGAGCGCCTGCGTCGTCGTGCCGACGCTGAGGCCGATGCGTTTGCCGCGCAGGTCTTCCAGCCGCTGAATATCCGGCCGGGCCATGAGCGAGAACGGCAGCATGTTGAGCATCTGCGCCACGATCTTGAAATCCGCGCCGCTCCAGATCGCCGGCAGCGTGGCGCCGATCTGCATGACGAAATGAACGCCGCCGGCGGCGAGCGCCTGCACGCCCGATCTGCCGCCGAGCATGACGATCAGCTCGACGTCGAGCCCTTCGTCTCTGAACATGCCCTTGGCTTTGGCCACGTATGCCGGCAGGTACTGGACGTCGACCGACGGATACGCGGCCCGGACGTTCACCGGCTGCGCTTCGGCCACCGAACACGCTGCGCCGATGATGAAAACGCAAATGAAAAAGCGGAATGACTTAGTGTGCGCATGCATGGAGAAGATTTCGGATGGTGCCGGTTCGTTGTTCCTGAAAAAAGAGATATTTTATGAAATTTTATCGCCGAATCAACAGAGGGCGGTTACGCGCGTTTTATCTCCCGCGCGTCCACAACCGCGATGCGATTATCTACAACTTGCTCGAAGGCGGCGTTCGGCTGGATCAAGCCCCAGCTCAGCATCCAGCGATAAGCCTGCTCGAATTCCTCGATCGGATAGGGCGCGGGGTCGACGTAGCGCAGGCGCGGGAGATGGAAATCCTCGGGCGCGAGAATGCCAAAATCGCGTGGAATGTCGGCCGTGAGATAGTGGAGATATTTTTTCTTGTCGGCGTTGATGAGCCGGACCGCTTTCTTGAGCGCGCGTTCGACGGCTTGATAGACGTCGCTGTCGATCTCCGGCGCGGCCACTTCGGAGCCGAGGCAGTAGGCCTCGGAGATGAGCTTGCATTGGTGCTTTTCGGCGAACGAGATCCACGGCTCGGCGACCGTGACTGCTTCGACCTGTCCTTCGAGCAGCGCTTTCACTCGGTGGCTCGTCACGGGAATGTGCGCGACTTTGATGCTGTCGCGCGGCAGAAAGCCTTCCAGCATTTGCAAGGTGAGATAGTGCGAGCCGGCGTGAAAATGGACGGCAACTTCCACGCCGCTCAAGTCGCGCGGGTGGACGTAAGGCGAATCAGGGCGGACCAGGATCGCCTGGCAGACCACGGCGGTGCGCTTGCTGACGATCAGGCCGCCGCAGCGGCTGTCGTACGCGCGGCGGATCTGGCCCCATTCGCAGCCGCGCTGGAATTGGGCCTCGCCGGTCTCGAACAAAACGTGGATGCCGATCGAGTCGACCTGCTTGGGATCGTTGATGCTGCGCTCGCGGCGCTCGAGTGTAGCTTCGCGCTTCGGCGAGCGCACGAACTCAACCTCAATGTCCTCAGCGGCGAAGAGTCCTTCGTCGCGCGCGACCAGCCACGGAAGGGAAAAGACGGTCCCTCCGGCGATATCGTTTGTGATTCTTCTAGGCAGCGGGCACCTCGTAAGTCGGTCGCGTAAATGGAAGCCCGGGGGAGCGTTGAAAATAACTTAGGAAAGCAGGCGAGTCAATTCGTGGAGCCCGCTAATAATTTGACTTGGCGGCCGTTTTCTAATAATTACGTATGAAAAGGCGGTTTTATATGCCCGAGCCGAGCGGATTGCATAACTTCTTGGAGATCGTTACCAAGCCCGACAATATTCCCATCGTCGGCATGCTGCTCCTCGTCCT
>DASWZY010000447.1:0-11629 GCA_036407055.1 Binatia bacterium | reverse complement strand
TCCTTCGATCCGCCGGAGACGCGCTTCATGGTCGGGCTCTATACCCTAATGGGCGAGGAAAAGCTCAAGCAATGGATGAAGTGCATGGGCGAGAACCAGCCGATCATCCAGCGCGGCCACACGCAGCGGATGAACCTCATGCTCGCCGGCGACCACGCGATCCAGGGCGATAATTTTCTCTATGAAGGCGCGCTCGCGAAAAAGAAGGATCCGAAGACCGCTTTCGCGATCGTCTACACGGCGCCGATCCTCGCCTACGCCGGCTCCATGATCATCAACGCAAACACGCAGCATCCGCACGCCTCGGCGCTGTTCAGCGACTGGACGCTCTCGGACGAAAGCCAGAAATACACCGCCGATGAATTTCGCGGCCCGTTGATCGGCAAGCACCCCTATTTACCGGACGATGCCAAGATCGTGCCCTTCGGCTACGTGAGCGACGACATCGTCGAGCGCCTGCACGGCTATTGGAAGCAGTACATCAGTAAGAAGAAATAGCTTCGTTCGGTTTACGCTTCGGCAATGAGACGGCGACTCGGGCTCGACAGCGGCGGACTCGCTCTGGTTCTCATCGTCGCCATCCTGATTTATCAGGTCGTCGTTCCGCTGCTGATGATCGTCTGGACGAGCCTCAAAGTGGTCCGTCCGGGCGAGCCCGGCTTCTTCGACCTAAACTTCTCGCTCGCCAATTACGCCCGCGCTTTCGGCAGCGGGGAGTTCTGGAGCGCTACGTGGAATACGCTTTATTTCGCGCTCGCGTCGAGCCTCGTTTCCTTCACGCTCGGCGTGTTCCTCGCCTGGGTCGTCAACCGCACCAACACGCCTTTTGCGCGGCTGATTAACCTCATCACGCTCGGGCGCATCGTCATTCCCGGGATTCTCATCACCGTGTCCTGGATATTCCTCGCGAGCCCGAGCATCGGCATCTTGAACGCCATGATCGGAATCCGCGGTTTCTTCAACCTCTATTCTTTCTGGGGCATGGTGTGGGTCCATGCGCTGGAGATGACGCCGCTCGCCTATCTGCTGCTCGCGGCGGCGATGCAATCGATGGACCCGCGCCTGGAAGAGGCGTCCGCCGTAGCGGGCGCGGGAAATTGGACGACGCTCCTCCGCATTGCCGTGCCGCTGGTGCTACCGGCGGTCGGCGCGGCCGTTCTGCTGCTGCTGGTTTACGCGATCGAGAATTTTGAGGTGCCGCTGCTGCTCGGCGGGCGGGCGCACGTCCGCCTGTATACGACGGAGATCTTTTACAACACGGCGCGCACGCCGACCGATTGGGGTCTATCCGGCGCGTATTCGATGGCGATCCTGCTCTTATCGATCGTACTTTTGGCCGGCTATTTCCGCCTTGTCCGTCATAACGAAAGATATCAGACGGTAACCGGCAAAGATTTCCGCCCGCGCCGCATCGACCTCGGCGGTTGGCGATATGTCACGTGCGGCATCGCGCTGTTACTCGTTTTCATCATTACCGGACTGCCGTTTCTTGTCGTCCTCTACGCATCGTTTCTCGCGCGCTATCAATCGCCGTCGCTGCAGGCGATGCAGACGATGACCCTCGACAATTACCGCGAGATACTGAACGACGCATCCTATTCTCTGCACTCGCTGTGGAACAGTACGATCGTGGGACTCGGAACGGCGACCGTCGTGATGCTGCTCGTCTCGACGATGAGCTACTTTACGAACAAGACGCGCGTGCCGGGGCGCAAGCTGATCGACTTTCTCGGCTTCGCGCCGATCGCGGTGCCGAGCGTCGTCCTGGGCACCGCTTTCCTGTGGTTTTATCTGCTCGTGCCCGTGCCGATCCTCGGAACGCTGATCATCATCGGCCTCGCCTACGTCACCCGCTACATGGCGGTAGCGCTCCGCTTCGTTTCGACGTCGATGCTGCAAATCCATTCCGAGCTCGAGGAGGCGGCGATCGTCGCCGGCGGGCGGTGGCTGACGAATTTTCGCCGCGTCTATCTGCCGCTGCTACGGCCGGGCCTGATGGCGGGCTGGTTCTGGGTCATGGTGCATGCCTATCGCGAGCTAACAATCGCGCTCCTGCTCGCGCGCTCGCAGAACCGCACCGCCGCGGTCGTGATCTTCGATCTCTGGGACAACGGATCGTTCCCCCAGCTGAGCGCCTTCGGCGTCATCATTTTCGGACTGCTGATTTTTCTCGTGCTGCTGGGGCAGGCGGTTGGAAAACGCTTCGGCGTTCAGGAACAGATATAAGAACGGAGGAGAAGTTCTCGAGGCGGCGATTCAGGCACGGTGAGTCGCAGCGACTGGCGCAATGTTTTCAATCGCCTGGGAGCTTCTCGCTTGCGCGCGAACCCCGAAGCGCGATCCGAACGCTCGCACGATGAGAGCGCCCGCGACGGTCATCGCGATGATGAAGATGCTGATGATGCTCGCCGCCTCCCGGTTGCTCACGGCGATCGACGACAGCTCCAGCGCCATCAGCGACAGCGTCATCGTGTCGCGCGAGGCGAGCAGAATGATGCTGCCGGTCGCGCCGGCAGCGCTGACGAAATTCATCACCGCCACGAGAATCAGCGTCGGCATCAGCAGCGGCAGCCAGATGCGGAAGTAGGTTCTCAGCCATCCCGCGCCGGATACGCGCGCGGCTTCCTCCATGTCGGCGCCGACCTGGACGAAGACTCCCTTCAGGACGTTGACTCCCGTCGTTTTCCCTTGGAGAACCACCACGATAATCAACGCCCAAATCGTCCCGAACAGCACATTCAACCCCGGTGTGCCGATGAAAAGCCACAGCAGCCCCAGGCCGGCGAGAATGCCGGGGATCGCACCCGCGCACCACACCATGAGATCGAGCGCGCCCCGTCCCGGCAGCCGCGTTCGCACGATGATGTAGGCAATGACTGAGAACAACAGAGGACTTATCACCGCGGCGCTTGTGCCAAGAAACAGCGTCGTCCGCAGCGCTTTCATGAAGACAGGATCGGTCAACACCAGCCGCCAATGATCGAGGGTAAAGCCGAGCATGAAGTAGCCGATGCGGGTCATGAAGCTTCCCAGGACGAGAATGCATAGAGGACCGATCGTCAGCAGGAAAAGAAGCGTTGCGATCAGTCCGAAAGCGACATAATTCCATCGATGCAGATCGATCAGTCCGGGCTTGAAGCTGCCGGTGATCGTCGTGTAACGGCGCCGCTCGAGAATCCAGCGCTGCAAGGGGATAATCAGCGCGATCACGAGCAGCGTCAGGCTGGCCAACACGGTCGCCTCGCCGTAGTTCGGCACGGGGTCGCGGATCAGCGCGTATATCTTCGTTGAGTAGACATAGAAGCCGAACGGTACGCCGAGCAGGTACTCGGTCTCGAAAGATTGAAAGATACGCAGCAGCTGCAGCGCGAAAACCAGCGCCATCGGCGGCAGCATCAAGGGCAGCGTGACTCTAAATAAGGTGCGCAGGTTGCCCGCGCCGCCGACGCGCGCCGCCTCTTCGAGCGTCGAGTCCATGTTGCGGAAAGCAGGCGTTAACAGCATGACCTTGATCGCGATCCCGTGGCCCATCAGATTCGCCCATACTATTCCCGGCACGCTGAAGATATTGAAAGGTCCCTGCGCGAACAGCCCGAGCTTGGTGAGCGCGACGTTGATGAACCCGAGATCCGGGTCCAGCAAACTGATCCACGCTATCGTCGTCGGCAGCGTCGGCACCATGTAGGAGATCCAGAATATGAATTCCAGCGAATGGCTGAACGGAACCCGGGTGCGTGCGAGCAGCCACGCGATCGCGACGCCGATCGGGAAACTGAACGAGACGGTCAAAGACCAGATCAAGAGCGAATTGCCGAGCGATTTCAATAGCCCCGGCCGCTGAAAAGCATTCTGCCAGTGGCGCACTCCCCACACACGCGGCTCGACGAACCAATCGCTCGCCGCATTGAAACTGTTGATCAAAAGAAGCAGGACCGGCCAGACGAGAAAAAAGCCGAGGACGAGCAGCACCGCCGCCATGATGACATGGCCGGTGGTGATACGTAACGCGGGAATATTTCGCGCGACGCGCAGCTCGTCAATGGTCGGCGAACGGTCCATAATTAGAGCTCGCGCTGCTTACTAACTTGGAGGAAGTTATTTCTGGCGCGACTCCCAGAGTTTATAAATCCATTTCTGCGCTTCTTCCTGGCGCGCGCCGAATTTGGGATCGGCGTCGGGGAAGCCGTAGTCGACGCCCGCCACGCGCCGCTGGTCGGGCGGCACCTCGCCCCACGGAATGTCGTTGCGCAGCGACGAGCGGTCGAGGTTCGGCACCAGGGTATGCGTCAGAGTCTGCCCCTCTTTGGTGAGGAACCAGTTCGCGAAGAGCTTGGCCGCGTTCGGATGCGGCGCATTGGCGAACGCCGCGATGCAGCAGCCCGAGCCTCCCGCGCGCACGAGCGCAACTTGTTTCGGAAGAAAGGCCTGCTTGATCGGCAGTCCCTTCTTAGAAAGCGTTATCAGCTCTTCGCTGCCGGTGACGACCGGCTGAAGTGGAAACCTGCCGCCAACGAGCCAGGTCTCCAAAATTCTGCGATCGTCAGAAAACGTCAATCCGGCATCGAGCAGATACGTCTTGACCCAATCGGGACCGCGGTCCGGCTCGAAGTAACTATCGATCATCTGCCGGATGCCGGACGGATCGCCCATTCCCTGCCCCATGAGCTTCCCCTTCCAGCGCGGATCGAAGAAGTCGGTCTGTTTTTTAAGCGTCGCTATGTCCGCCTCTTTGAGTTTCTCGGTGTTGTACCAGAACTCGTACTTATCCTCTTTCGACACGTGATAGATGAAAATTGTGTTCGAGGATTTGTCGCCGTACCAGTGGCGGCCCTGGAACCAGGCGGCCTTGTCGATCACTTCGGGATGGATGAGCAATGGAGTGAATGGGATGAGCGCGCCCGCGGGGAGGAGTCTCTGCTGGGCCTCGCGGACGCTGATCAAAGTGACGTCGATCGTGTATTTTCCGGCTTTGCGCTCCGCGAGCACGCGGTTGACCGTGTCCGTCGCACTGCCCGTGGATACCTCGACGGTGATGCCGTATTTTTTCGAGAAAACATCCACGACGGGCCGATACTGCCGCGAGGGCGCGCCGCCGGAGGCGATCATGACGCTGCCTTCCTTCTTGGCGGCGGCGATCAGCTTGGACCATTCTTCTTCGAAGCCCGCCGAAGCGGGCTTCTCCGCGGCCAACGCGACGATGGTATTCGGAATGAATGAAATGCCGAACGCCGCGAGAAAACATACAACTAGCATCGCGAACATGATGACGCCTCCAATATCTCTATGCCCCGTCATGGAGCCAATCGGACGACCACGCGCTGTGTCCCTCGGGTCTGAGCTTGAGCCAGACTTTACTGCCTTCTTCCACGGGACTGTGCCGCTCGCCGTAGATGACGACGTCCCGCTGCCCATCGACCTCGACCTGATATTCGATGCGCTCGCCGACGAAAAGCGTCGCGCGCGCGGTGCCGGCGATCATTCCCGAAGGCGCTTGATTTGATAGTGCGGGAAGAATTTCCACATCTTCCGGCCGGATCGCGATATAGACCGATCCGCCGCTTTTCATACCGTCTGAATTATATGTGCGCCCGAAGACGACGCAGTCGGGCGCGCCGTCCAGCGCGATCGCCATCTGACCCGCCGGATTGCCGCTCTGCACCCTGCCCTTGAACAATAGCGTCCTACCCACGAAGTCGCGCACGAATTCGTTCGCCGGCTGCTCGTAGAGCAGCCGCGGCGGACCTTGCTGCTGCACGACGCCGGCGTTCATCAGTGCGATGCGGTTCGACAGGCTCAGCGCCTCGATCTGATCGTGCGTGACGAAGAGGACCGCGATCTTGAGGCGCTTCTGCAAGAGTTTCACCTCGATGCGCATCTGCTCACGCAGCTTCGCGTCCAAGTTGCTGAACGGCTCGTCCAGCAGCAAGACCTGCGGCTCCGTCACCAGCGCGCGTGCAAACGCGACACGCTGCTGCTGCCCCCCACTCAACAGCGGCCCCGGCCGGTCTTCGTATCCGGCCATCCCCACTAATTCGAGCGCCTTACACACGCGCTCCTTCACTTCCTTTCGGGGGAACTTATGCGACTTGAGCGGAAACGCGACGTTCTCCGCAACCGTCATGTGCGGCCAGATCGCGTACGATTGAAAGACCATGCCGACGTTGCGCTTCTCGGGTGGAATGAATACTCGCTGTGAAGTCAAGACCACTGCGCGGGCGCCGAAATAAATCTCGCCTGCGTCGGGGACCTCGAGCCCCGCGACCATCCGCAGGGTCGTGGTTTTGCCGCAGCCGCTCGGTCCCAACAGGGTTACTATTTCACCGTCGAATAGATCCAGCGAGAGGTCTTTTACCGCCGGCTGTGCGTTGCCCGGGTAGGTCTTCCAAAGACCCTTGAGGCGCACGGCGGCATGTGCGTCGACGGCAGGCGCGAACACGGCGTCCGATCGCCGCGTATCGTCCGTCTTCCGGCTTAACTTCTGCACGTGAGATCGGGAGCTATGATCCGGGGAACGCAAACGCCTCTGGATGGAAGAAGGTCCGGTAGTCGATTCGCTTCTGAGACAAGCCCTGGTCGTGGGCGAATTGCGTCATCGCCTCGAGCGTGGTGCGATTGTTCTCGATATTGTAGGCCCAGTAATTGTCGCCCATCAATGCGCGCTGTTCGCCAACGGCCGCCGCAGCCCAGGAATAAATGATGATGCTCGGGTCTGGTCCTTCCAACCGGTTGAACGCCTCATCGCGCGAGCGGCGAAAAGCTTTGAGCAAAGCGATCGGTGCGTTTGGATGACGCCTTACGAAGTCTTCTTTAAATGTGACGACGTGGCTGGTGGGAAAAATGCGCGTCTCTTTAAAATATTTCTGCTCCTCCGCCCGATAGTCGCGGAACAGGCGGCGCGTGCGCGGGTCGCGATTGGTAATCGAGGGCAGGATGTTCGGTCCGATAACGGCGTCGATACCGCCGTCCACCAAGAGCTTGTCCAGGATCGCGTCGGGATCGCCGCGGCCCTCCAACTGCTGCTGGCGAATGCCTTCGGCGACACCCTCTTTCTTCGCCTTGACGGCGAGCCAGCTGATACGCATGAGATCCACACCGTAGTAATGCTGCAGCGCGCCGCGCGCCCACACGCCGGCGGTGTTGTCCCACTGCATGATGCCGACGCGCTTGCCTTCCAAATCCTTCGGCGCCTCGATGCCGGCCTTGCTGTTGACGAAAATATAAGCGAGACGAAATTTGCGGTTGGGAAACGCCGGTATCGAGATGTGCGGCAGGCCCTTAGCGTATGCGCGCACGCGCGCGGCAAAGCCGCAGTCCCAGGCGTCCGCCTCGTCTTCGGTAGGGACGAACTCGAAATCGAATCCGTCGGCTTTGACAGTGCCGTCGGTGATCGCGATGTTGGTATCGATCGTCGGCTCGCGAAAATAAAAGCGGAGCTTGGGATTGGCCATCGTTTCCTCGCGAAGAAATGTTGCAGGCCGCGCGCTAAAATCCTCGCGCTTGCTCTTTCAGGTAGAAGCCGAGCTTCTTCATCGCCGGCCAGTCGTCGATGGAAAATAGAATCGCGTCCTCGCCGCCCGTGTTCTCGTGATGGTGCCACTTCCACGCGGGCACGGCAAAAATGTCGCCTTGACTCCAATTGAGCCGCTCGCCCTCGATGACAAGCGCGCCTTCGCCTTCGAAGCCGAAGTAAAAGGTCGTGCTGTTGTGCCGGTGCGGCAGCGTTCTCTGCTTCCGCTCGAGCAGTTGCGCGTGCCAGGCGATCGTCGGAAGCGTCGGGCCGCCATCGACTGGGCTCGCGAGCATCGTCATGAAGCCATCGGAGGGATCGGCCGTTCCGGCCGCGCGCAGCGCGGAAAGCGCCGCTTCCGTGGCAGACCAGGGATAGCGCATCGGCGGAAACGGAAAAACCGGATCGTCCGGCAGAGCCCGAAAATCGCCGACCGAGATCGGCCCTTCGCCTGCATGCCCTTTGATATCTTGGTACGGCACGTCGTCGGGCAGCCGCTCGTTGACGTTTACATTCGGATTGTAGCCGTTGTCATAGCCGTCGACCCAGATCGCCGGCGTATCGCCCTTGTTCCAGTGGTCGTGGAATGTCCAGGCAGGGTTCGTCACGACATCGCCGCGCTCCATCGGGTAGGTTTCATTCTCGCAGACGAAGACGCCTTCTTTCGGCGCCTGGCAGACGAGGCGGGTTTCGCTCCTGAGATTGCGGTGCGCCTGCGTCCGCTCGCCCGGCATCAGAATCTGCGCGTTCATCCAGATCGGGAAACGGCGCGCCTCGATCCCGACAACCGAGCGCATGCCGGTCATGCCGTTCGGCCCGATGGTCACAATTTTTCCCGACTGCATCAGCCCCTTATAGATTCCCTCCCAGGACCAATGCGCGGCGGCATTACCTTCGCGCGGCGTCGCACGGCCCTCGCGCCTGAGCCCAGCACCGACCAGGTGGTGCTCGGCGAGAAAGTGCTCGAGGTCCTCGTGCGTTGTGCCTACATCGCGCACGGCGTCGCCTCCTTAGGAATCGAGGCGGAAGTATCGCAAGACGTTGCCGACCAGCATCGCATGTTTTTCCTTTTGCGGCACGCCGGAAAAATCGTCTTCCATGATGGGAATCGAGTTGGGCCACTCGCTCGCGGCGTGCGCGAAATCGGTGCCCCAGATGAGCTTATCGACTCCGATGCAGTCGCGTGTGCGCACACCGACCGGGTCGTGCAGGAAGCCCCAGTAGTTCCGGTCCTTGAGATAGTCGCTCGGCTGGCGCTCCAGATACTTGAGGCCCCAGTTCTCGTGGATCATCGGCATGTAGCGCCGGTAATGATCATCGACCTGCCACAGTCCGTATTCGAGCCAGCCGATCATCGTCTCCGCCCAGTACATCTCCAGCGTCGGGAAGCGGTCCCAGACTCCGGCGAAGGCCATCTGAACCGCTCCAGCCATCGCATCGTTGGTGAAGCGGAAGAAGTAATTCAAAGGCTCGCGCTGATGCACGTCGGGTCCCGGCTCTTTGTCGTAAAGCAGGCACGGCTCGCGCCCCGTGCCGAACCTGCCGGTATTGTGATTCGTCAGCGGCATGCGCAGCTCTATTGCCGCCCTCCAAAACATGTCGTCTTCCAGTGTCGGGTACGATTTGCCGCTGGGAAACTTATCGAGCTTGACGCCTTTAAGACCGATCTTCGCGCAGTGCTCCATCTCCCGCACCGCATCCTTGACTCCCGATATCGGGATCACACCCATCGGGATGAGCCGGTCGGGTGCTGCGGCCATGTATTCGTCGGCGAGAAATTCGTTGTACGCGCGAATCAATTCGCAATAGAAATCGTCTTCCTTCGCTTGCCGCAGAACGAAAGATATCTGCGAGAACAGAATCTCGGCGTCGATTCCATCCTGATCCTGCTCGCGCACCCGCTTCTCGGGCGAGCCGGTTCCTGCGCTGTTTTCGAATGTAGGGACTTGCTTCGCGAGGTCGCTGTGCGCCACGCGCACGCTGCGGGTGATGCCGATCGTGTTGGGTTCGCCGCCGTCGAGGACGACGGCATCCGAGCCGTTCGGCATTTTCACGCATTTGGGCGCCCGATCGCGCCATTTGGCGGCGACACGCCCGCGCCAAACGTCGGGGTTGAGATCGATGTGTCCGTCGCCGGAGATGACCTTGTACTGACGCTCCATGATGTGAACCTTCTTACTCCGCGGTGTCGATCGAAGTTTCCCACGCCCTCCTCCCGAATGAGAGGAGGGCGCGAGTCACGGTGTGTTAAACGGCTTTTCTTTTTTGGCCGGCGGCCGGCGTCAACGCCGCGAGCTCATCGAGGATGCGCTTCATGTTCTCCTCGTAAAGCTTGATGTGTTCGGCGCTCATCGGCTTGGTCGGCCAGCGGGGATATTCCTTCACGTTGAGGCCGCGGAGGCGCAGGCCTTGCGTTGTAACGCCTCGCCCGTACTGTTTCATCGGCGCCATGCGCTCGCCGTGCTCGAGCAGCAGTACCTGAATCTTTTGCGCGCGCTCGAAATCCTTCGCCCAGATCGCTTCGATCAGCGCGACGCCGCTCTCCGGGACCGTCACCGGCACTCCGGCCGCGATGCTGCCGGCTACGCCGACCTGCATGCCGGGGATCATCTGCGTGATCGGAATGAAGATGTTGAACTCGCGCGACATCGTGCGCAAATAATTTACCGCCTGATCGACGCTGCCCATAGCGAGCTTCGCGGCGAAGACATTCGGGACCGCTTCGCGAATTTTCGCCATCATCGCCGGCGGTATCGGATAGCCGGAATACTCCGGGTTGTTGTAGAGCAGCATCGGCAGGTCGACGGCCTTGTCGACCATTTTATAATTTTCGAGCAGCTCCCACTCGTTGCGGTCGCTGTAATAATAGGGGCCGACGACGCCGATCGCATCCGCGCCGATTTGCTTCGCATGCAATCCCAGCTCGATGCTCGTGTAAGGCTCCACGGCGCCGACCTGCACGATGCACGGCACCCGCTTATTCGCGCGGCGCACCACGGTCTCGGCGACAGCTTTCCGCTGATCGATGCGGCAGGCCGGACCTTGACCCTGAGAGCCCAGGATAAAGAAAGCGTGGATGCCCGCGTCGAGGTACCAGTCCGTCAGTTTCTCCATCATCGGGAGGTCCGGTTCGCCCTTGCCGTCGAAGACCGCCGGGATCGGCGCTATCAATCCCCTCACTGTCTTGCGCAACTCATTCAGTCCGGCCATTTTCCTGCCTCCTTTGCTTGATTGTTTCTCAACCTATGAAGACGCCAAAATTTGCTGATTCGAATTCCCTACTCTGCTTCCTCGCGATAAAGCCCTAGACTCTCCAGCACCGGCCTATCGGTCACGGAGAAGATGATCGCCGGCTCTTTCTTCGATGTATTTTTAAAGTGATGCCACTTCCAGCCCGGAACAAAGAAGCAGTCTCTCGGTCCCCAGGTGAATTCTTCGCCGACGCCCTTGCTTCCGCCCACCGTCGTGACGCCATGGCCCTCGACGACATGATAAATCGTGCTGCTGGTGTGCCGATGGCCTCTCGTGGTTTCACCCGGTGCGAGCAATTGTATCCAGCAGCCGATCGTCGGCATTGTCGGGCCGCCGGTGATAGGATTCGCGTATTCGAGCAGGACGCCGTCGTGCGGGTCTCTGCGGTCTGCCGCCGCGACCTCTTTCAGCGCCGCGAGCGTGTCGGACCATTTATACGTGTAAGGCAGCGTCTGGCCGGCGATGGTCGTCGTACGCGGCCGGACGGCGCCGAGCCGCTGCCGGCAATAGCCGTCAGGCTTGGCGACGGGCTGGGCCGGACCTTCGCCGTAATTCTCGTGGAACGTCGCATCCAGATAAGTCGTTAAATGAACGTCGAGGACGTCCAACCAGACGATGGGACTTTTTCCGGGATTGTAATGATCGTGCCAGGTCCAATTCGGCGTGAGCACAAGATCGCCCGGCTCCATCAGCATCTGTTCGCCTTCGACGTTCGTGTACGCCGTTCCGTCGCCTTCGACGACGAAACGAAGCGCGGCGGCGGTATGACGATGGCACTCCGCACGCTCGCCTGGCTTGACAAGCTGGATCGACATCTGAAGCGTTCGGCTGGTGGATTTTTGTTCGGTCAATGCGGGGTTAACGAGCTGC
>DASWZY010000446.1:0-4802 GCA_036407055.1 Binatia bacterium | reverse complement strand
TCCTACCCGCATCCATTCCTCATGCCCGATTTCTGGCAGTTCCCGACGGTCTCTATGGGCATCGCGCCGATCTCGGCGATCTATCAGGCGCGCTTTCTCCGCTATATGAAGGCGCGCGGGTTTCTCGCCGACCAGGAGCCGCGCGTCTGGTGCTTTTGCGGCGACGGCGAGATGGACGAGCCCGAGTCGACCGGCTCGCTGAGCCTCGCCTCGCGCGAGAACCTCGACAACCTTATCTTCGTCGTCAACTGCAACCTCCAGCGCCTCGACGGGCCGGTGCGCGGCAACGGCAAGATCATCCAGGAGCTGGAAGCGATATTCCGCGGCGCCGGCTGGAACGTCATCAAAGTTATCTGGGGCTCGGACTGGGACCGGCTGCTCCGCAGCCCGCACCGCGATCTCCTGATCCAGCGCATGGAAGAGGCGGTCGACGGCGATTATCAGAAATATTCTGTCGAGCCGGGCAGCTACACGCGCCGCCACTTCTTCGGCAAATATCCTCAGCTGCTCGAGCTCGTCAACGACATGACCGACGAACAGATCCGCAAGCTGCTGCGCGGCGGCCACGATCCGCAGAAGGTCTATGCCGCGTACAAAGCGGCGGTCGAGCACACGGGCTCGCCGACCGTGATCCTCGCCAAGACCGTCAAAGGCTACGGCATGGGCGAGGCCGGCGAGGGCCGCAACATCACGCACCAGCAGAAGCAGATGAACGAGAAGGAGCTGCGCGAGTTCCGCAGCCGCTTCGACATTCCGCTGAAGGACGAAGAGGTCGTCGAGACGCCCTTCTACCGCCCGCCGCAGGACAGCAAGGAGACGAAGTACCTGCTTGAGCGGCGCAAGGCGCTGGGCGGCTTCGTGCCCAAGCGGCGCACCAAGGCCGAGTCGCTCGAAGTGCCGCAGCCGGATTTTTTCGAAGAGCTGCTGAAAGACTCGGGCACGCTGGAAGCGTCGACGACGATGTCGTTCGTGCGCCTGCTGGCCAAGCTCCTGCGCCATCCGACCGTCGGCAAGCGCGTCGTGCCGATCATTCCCGACGAGGCGCGCACGTTCGGCATGGACGCGCTCTTCCGCCAGGTCGGCATCTATTCGCCGAAAGGCCAGCTCTACGAGCCGGTCGACCGCGAGACGCTGCTCTATTACCAGGAGGCGAAGGATGGGCAGATTCTCGAGGAAGGGATCACCGAGGCAGGCTCGCTGTGCTCGTTCATCGCCGCGGGCACGAGCTATTCGAATCTCAACTTCACGATGCTGCCGTTTTACATCTTCTACTCGATGTTCGGCTTTCAGCGCGTCGGCGACCTCATCTGGGCCGCCGCCGACAGCAAGGCGAAGGGCTTTTTGCTGGGCGCGACTGCCGGCCGGACGACGCTCAACGGCGAAGGCTTGCAGCACCAGGACGGCCACAGCCACATTCTCGCGAGCGCGGTGCCGACGCTGCTTACCTACGACCCCGCCTTCGGCTACGAAATCGCCGTCATCATCCGCGACGGCATCCGCCGGATGTACCAGAAGGGCGAAGAGATTTTTTACTACCTGACTTTGTACAACGAGAACTACACGATGCCGGCGATGCCGGAGGGATCGGAAGAAGGCATCCTCAAGGGGCTGTATAAATTCCGCGAAGGAAAAACCAAAGCGAAGCACAAGGCGCACATCCTCGGCAGCGGCCCGATTCTCCGCGAAGCCTTGCGCGCGCAGGAGATTCTGGCGGAAAAATACGACGTATCGGCGGATGTCTGGAGCGCGACCAGCTACAAGCTGCTGCGCGGCGACGCGCTGCAGACCCAGCGCTGGAACATGCTGCACCCGAAGGAGACGCCGAAAAAGTCTTACGTCGAGACGGTGTTGGAAAACGAGCGCGGCGCCTTCGTCGCGGTATCGGACTATATGAAGATCGTTCCCGACCAGATCGCGCCGTGGGTTCCCGGAGGATTGTTGTCGCTCGGCACCGACGGCTTCGGCCGGAGCGATACGCGGCCGCGGCTCAGGCGCTACTTCGGCGTCGACGCGGAGATGACGGTTTTGGGCGTGCTCTACGCGCTGTGCGAAAAGGGCGCGCTCGGGCGCGACGCGGTGGAGCGGGCGATCCGCGACTTGGGCGTGGACCCGGACAAGGCCTCACCTTTCTTCTTCTAAGCAGCGAGTCGACGAATCTATGGACGTACGAGTTCCCCGGCTGGCCGAGGGCGTGGAATCGGCCACAGTCGCGAACATTCTGGTCGCCCCGGGCGACCGCATAGAAAAAGATCAGGTCATCCTCGAGCTCGAGACGGAAAAGGCCGTGGGCCCGATTCCCTCGCCGGTGTCGGGCGAAGTGTCGCGCATTCACGTCAAGCCCGGCGACGAAGTCAGCGTCGGCCAGCCGCTCATCACCCTTTCCGAATCCGGCGCAGCCGCGACGGCGGCGGCGCCGGAAGCGAAGCCGCAGGCCGCGGCGCAAGCAAAGATTGCGCAGCCCGCTGCGGCAGTGGAGCCGCCAAAAGCCGCGCCGCAAGCGGCCGGCGAGTATCGCTATCAGTCGGCGACCGGCGCGCCGCCGCCGGCGGCGCCGTCGGTGCGGAAAATCGCCGGCGAGCTCGGCATCGATCTCACCCGCGTCAAAGGCAGCGAGCGCGGCGGGCGCATCACCATCGCGGACCTGCGAAGCTATATTGCCGCGCTGCAGCAGCGGCCGGTCGACGGCGCCGCCGCAGCCGCTCCCGCGCCGGCGGCGGAGGAGAAGCACGCGCCGGCGGCGATCGACTTCTCGCGCTGGGGGCCGGTGGAGAAAAAGCCGATTACCTCCGTCCGCCGCACGATCGGCCAGCGCATGTACGAATCCTGGCATACGATCCCGCACGTGACGCAGTTCGAGGACGTCGACATCACCAACGTGACGAATCTAAGAAAGCAGTACGGCCCAGAGCTCGCGAAAAAGGGCAAGCACCTGACGCTGACGCCGTTCGTGCTCAAGGCCGTCGTCGCGGCGCTGAAGAAATATCCCATTTTTAACTCCAGCCTCGACGAGGCGACCGGCGAGGTCGTCTACAAGCAATATTTTCACATCGGCGTTGCGGTCGACACCGAGGCGGGGCTCATCGTCCCGGTGCTGCGCGACGTCGACAAGAAGCGTCTCGCCGATCTGTCGCAGGAGCTGAACGCGCTCGTCGAGCGCACGCGCAAGCGCAAGGTTTCGCTCGAAGACCTCCAGGGCGGGAGCTTCACGATCTCGAACCAGGGCGGCATCGGCGGCGGCCATTTCACGCCGATCATCAACAAGCCGGAGGTCGCGATCCTCGGCATCGGACGCTCGTCCTTGAAGGCCGCAGTCAAAGATGGAAAGATCGAGGCGCGCCCGATCCTGCCGCTCGCTCTGTCCTACGATCATCGCGTCGTGGACGGCGCGGACGCGGTGCGCTTCATCGGCGAGCTGGTCGGCGTGCTCGAGAATTTCCCCGAAGATTTGCTCAAAGACTGAGACATGGAACCGATTAAAACCGATATCGTGGTGGTGGGCGCCGGGCCCGGCGGCTACGCGGCGGCGTTTTACGCCGCCGACAAGGGCAAGAAAGTCATTCTCGTCGAGCGCGAGAAGCGGCTCGGCGGCGTATGCCTCAACGCCGGCTGCATCCCGTCGAAGGCGCTGCTCCACGCGACGCATTCGATGCGCGACATCGAGCACTCGACGGCGCGCGGCGTGGTTTTCTCGAAGCCGAAGGTCGATCTCGACAAGCTGCGCGGCTGGAAGAATTCGGTGATCACGAAGCTCACGCAGGGCCTCGCCGGCCTGGCCGAGCGGCGCGGCGTCGAAGTGATGCAGGGGCGCGGCTACTTCGAGGATTCGCGCACGCTGCGCGTCGAGACCTCCAAAGGCCAGAAGTTCGTCAGCTACGAACAGGCGATCGTCGCCGTCGGCAGCCGCGCGGCGATGCCCGCCGCGTTCGACTTGGGCAACAAGCGCGTCATGACCTCCACCGAGGCGCTGGAGCTGGACGAAATTCCCAAAAATCTTCTCGTCGTCGGCGCGGGCTACATCGGCATGGAGCTCGGCACGGTTTACGCGACGCTCGGCAGTACGGTGGTCGTCACCGAAGCGCTGCCGAGTATCCTGACCGGCGTCGATTCCGACCTGGCGCGCCCGGTGATGCGCTATGCCGAGAAAGCGTTCAAAGAAATCCGCCTGAACACCAAGGTCGGCAAAATGGCGACCAGCGGCAAGCAGATCAAGGTCAGCTTCACGGTGGAGGGAAAAGCCAAAGAAGAGACCTACGACCGCGTTCTCGTATGCGTCGGCCGCGTGCCCAACTGCAAGGACCTGGGGCTGGAGAACACCAAGGCGGCGCTCGACGAAAAAGGCTTCATCAAGGTCAACGCGCAGATGCAGACCGGCGACCCGGCGATCTACGCGATCGGCGACGTCGCCGGCGGCGCGCTGCTCGCGCACAAAGCGATGAAAGAGGGGCGCATCGCGGTCGAGGCGATCCTGGGCGAATACAGCACGTCGGAGAACGTCGTCATCCCGGCGGTCGTCTTCACCGATCCCGAAGTCGCGTGGTGCGGTCTCACCGAAGCGGAGGCGAAGCAGAAAGGCATTCCGGTCCAGGTCGCGCGCTTTCCGTGGGCGGCGTCCGGCCGCGCGATCACGCTCGACCGGCCCGACGGCCTCACCAAATTCGTCCTCGACGCCGAAAGCGAGCGCATCCTCGGCGTCGGCATGGTCGGCGTGAACGCCGGCGAGCTGATCGGCGAAGGCGTCCTCGCGATGGAAATGGGCGCGACCGCGCGCGACATGGCCGAATCGGTGCATCCGCATCCCACGC
>DASWZY010000445.1:0-4306 GCA_036407055.1 Binatia bacterium | reverse complement strand
GGCGCGCTCGACCTCTCCGCTGAAGCTGTACTCCATGAGCAGGATCGCCAGCGGGCGCGATTGCGGACTATAGAGCAGCACCGGCGTGCTAATGCTCGTGAGCGCGTTGCCAAAGCTGATGAGGCCGACGGTCGCCGCGATAGGCGCGACCAGCGGCGCGAGAATTTTCCGATACGTATAGATCCACGAAGCGCCGCTTACGCGCGCGGCCTCCTCGAGGTCGGGCCCGAGCTTGAGGAAGGCCGCTTTGAACGCCTGCGAGCACACCGGGCTCTCCTTGATCATGAGCGCGAGCGCGATCCCCCAGACCGATCCGTAGAGGACGGAGCGCATCGGCGTCGCGAGAAAGAGCCAAAGGAGTCCCAGACTCATGAGAATGCCGGGCACGACCCACGGCATCCATGTGAGCATTTCGAGCATCGGCGCGGTTTTGATCTTTCTGCTCGCGAGGAGATACCCGACGGTCGAGTACAGCGCGACGGCGGCGGCCGCAGTGATCGCAGCGATCACGAGGCTGTTTTTGAGCGCGAGAAAGAAGATCGGGTCGCCGAAGAGATTCTGCCAGTGAACCAGGCTGAAAGGCTCGCGCAGATGGAAAAAGCCGTAGCGCCGCATGACCGAGCCGAGGATCAGAAAGGCGAGCGGCAGGAGCATCATGACTGCGATGTAGGCGGCGCACGCCCCGAAGGCGACATACTTCCACTTTCCCAGCTTCACCCGCAACGTCGAGTAGCCCTGTCCGGTCACGACGGTGAAGCGCTTGCCTTTGAGGCGCCGCTGGTAAAAGTAGGCGAGAACCGCGAGCACGACAAGGAACACAGAGCCGAGCGCTGTGGCTTCGCCGTACGCGGACGGCTCGTGGCGCGTGTAATCGAAAATTCGCGTCGCGTAGACGAAGATGCCGACCGGCGTGCCGAGCAGCAGTTCGGTGTTGAAGGATTCCAAGCCGCGGATGAAGCTCAGCGCCGCGACTGCGAGGACCGCCGGCATGATCACCGGCAGGCTAACGCGCCGGAGCACCGTGAAATAATTCGCGCCGGCGACGCGTGCCGCTTCCTCGAGCGTCGCGCCCACGCGGCGGAAAATCGGCGTCAGCAGCATAACCTTGAACCAGATGCCTCCCGTCGACAGGTGTACCCAGACGATGCCCCAGAAGCTGTACGGGTTGAACAGCGGTCCGTTGACGAACGGCAGCGCCTGCGCGGCAGTGTTCAAAAAACCGAAATTGGGATCGAGCAGGAGAATCCAAGCGAGGACCATCGGGAAGTCAGGGACGAAATAAGCGAACCAGCAGCAAAATTCGATCGCACTTCGGCCCGGCATGTCGGTGCGCGCGATGAGCCAGGCGACCGCGATCGAGAGCACCATGCCGGGAATCAGATAAGTGATCGACAGCAGAAAGCTCATCCAAAGCGCGGTGAGCGTGCCCGGGTCGCTGAATGCGCGCACCCAGTTGTCCAGCCCGAAAACCGCCTCCTTACTGGGCGGCGCGATGTTGAAGCTGCTGATCACGAGAAACGCGATGGGCAATCCCATGACGATCGCGAAAAACAACAGCGCGGCGTATTCCGAAAGGCGAAGGCGGTTGATTTTAAGCGCCGGTGCTGCCGGTAATGCGATTGTCGTCATGATTGGAGTCGAAGCAGGGTCAAACGCGCGGGATCGAAGGCGAGCCGGATCGCCGCGCCTGGAGGATAGCGTTCGGTTTTCCCGGCCAGCACGACGATGCTGCGGCCGCACGCCTCGACCGTGTATTCGAGATGATCGCCGAGATAGGCGATCTCGTGCACTCTCGCTTTGACTTCCGTCGCGTCGAGCGGGCCGTCGGGAAGAATACGCACGTCCTCGGGGCGGCAGACGACGCGAATCGCGTCGCCGTCGCAAAATTTCCCATTATGGTTCTCGCCGACACTCAAGCGCTCGCCGGCGCTAAACTGGAGCGTGAGGCCGCCGCCGTCTTTCTTCAGCGCCCCCTCCAGCACGACAGTTCGTCCCAGGAAGTCGCCGACGAAAGCCGTCGCCGGCCGCTCATAAATTTCTACCGCGTTGCCGAGCTGCTCGATATTTCCCTGCCGCATGACGGCGATCCGGTCGGAAAGCGTCATCGCCTCGGTCTGATCGTGGGTCACGTAGAGCACCGTGAGCTTGAGCCGCCGCTGGAGCGCGCGGAGCTCGAAGCGCATCTGCTCCCGCAGCTTGGCGTCGAGATTCGACAGCGGCTCGTCGAGCAATAGGATCGTCGGCGTATAGGCGAGCGCGCGAGCGAGCGCGACGCGTTGCTGCTGCCCGCCGGAGAGGCTCGTCGCGCCGCGCTCGTGCAATCCGCCGAGTCCGACCAGCTCCAGCGCGTCGAGCACCTTCTTTTTTAGCCGATCGGCGGCCTCCCCGCGGACCCGTAGGGGAAATGCGACGTTTTCGAATACGGTCATGTGCGGCCAGATCGCGTAGGACTGGAACACCATGCCCATCTGGCGCTTGTCCGGCGGGACGAGGATACCGCGGCCAGGCGCCGCAATCGGCGCGCCGTTCAACAGAATCTCACCGTCATCGGGGTCTTCGAGTCCGGCAACGAGACGCAGCGTCGTGGTCTTGCCGCAACCGGAGGGGCCTAAAAGAGTGAAGAACTCGCCGGCGGCGAGCTCGAAGCTAACGCGGTCGACCGCGGTGTAATCCCCGTAGCGTTTGAGGACGTCGCGGAACTGGAGGACCGCTTGCGGCATTCTACCCCCGGCTGGATTTGTCCGAGCCGGGCGAGATTACGGGTTCATCGAGGAGAGTGCAATAGTAGCGCCATGCCGACTCGACGTAAGCGCCGCTGGCCTTCATGCGTTCATGCGTAGGCAGAAAACTCTTGATGTCGTCGTCACTGATCGGATGCGGCTCGCCGAGGAGCCGCGCGCGGTAATTCACTTCGGCGATCTCGTTCAATTTAATCGCCGTGAGTGTCACGTCCTGAACACTGGCGCCCGCCGCCGTGATCCCGTGACCGCGCATCAGGCATGCGCGCCGTTTTCCCAAGGCGCCGGCAAGGTCCTTCCCCAGCGCTTCATTGGAAATCAGTATACTGCGCGGGTAAGTCGGAATACCTTCGGTGATGAGCCTGAGCGCGCTCGGATCGTATGCGCCGGTGAGCGGCAGCAACGGAACTCCGCAGATCGTAAATAAGACGACCGTCAGCGGATGGACGTGAATCACGCTCTGGATCTCCGGCCGCGCGTGATAGACGGCCGTGTGAATATAAACTTCCTGCGGCACGTCGAGGTCTTCGGGGCCTTCGAGCTTTTTGCCGTTGGCGTCGACCGTGATGAAGTCGCGCGCCTGAACGAATCGCAGGCCCGATTCGCCGCGGCCCCGCGCCTTGATGAAAATCTTGTCGCTCCCGGGCACGCGGGCGCTCACATGCCCGCTCGGCTCCTTGGTCATGTTGAGCTTGCCGAGGATCCGGCAGGAAAGCGCCAGCAGCTCTTTGAGTGAGTTCTCGTCCGCCAAATTTCTCTCCTAGACGCGGAGCGATTCGGGCAGCTCGCGCCCCTCGCGCCAGAAATTCATCTCGCGAATCGATTCCATCAGGTGCGTGTCGATGATGTCGTTTCCCGCCTGCTCGCGGACGAGGCCTTTCGGGTCGAGACCTTTGGCGACGCGATCCATCTCGCGGAACATCATGTCGCGCAGCAGCACCACCCCTGCGTCGGAGGTCGCCAGCCGCTCGCGCGTGCGGTCGGCGATCGGGCCCTGCGTCTCCCAAGCCATATGGTCCTGCGCCTGGACCTCGTTCACCCGAAAGCGCGTGCGCGGATGGATTTCCTCGACCGGCTCTTTGTATGGCTTCACATGCACGACCGGCGGATCCTGCTCGTCGACGATACTGCCGTCCTCGGTCGGCATGAAGCGGACGATGAAGATCATCGTATGCGTATCGTCGATCGGCACGCGGATCTGCGTGCCGTTAAACTGGCGCAGGATGTTCGGAAAAATCAGCGGATGCTCGTCTTTGATGCCGTTGGTGTAAAAGCGCCGCTTGATAATGCCGATCGGCACCTCTTCGAATTCGAAGCTCTTGACGTCGTCCGTGAAGCCGCGGGTTGTGCTGACCGGCTTGCGGCCGCGGGCGGCGTCGAGCGCGGTCTCCTGATGCAGAATCTGAAGGTGCGCCGGGTCGACGGAGTTCTCCATCGCCTGGAACCAGTTGCAGTCGAGCTGGGGCTGGATGAAAATCTTGCGCCGCCCGTTTTTGTTCGCCCAAGCATCGTACTGCGGGATTAGCGGCGCGGGCTGCGGCCCCATGTAGGTCCAGTACATGCCGATG
>DASWZY010000444.1:0-4830 GCA_036407055.1 Binatia bacterium | reverse complement strand
TTAGGCTTCTCCGCGGGCCTCGACTTCGAGACCCGCATCATGGTCAAGCGCGACGCGCCCCAGCTCTTGCGTAAAGAGCTGTCCAGCCCGCGCTGGAAGCCGCAGGTGCTGGCGTCGAGCGGCGTGACCGACTGCTACCAGCCGATCGAGAAGAAGCTCCAGCTCACGCGGCAATGTCTCGAGGTGCTTGTCGAGTTTCGCAATCCGGTCATCATCATCACGAAGAACCAGCTCGTTACGCGCGATATCGACATTCTCTCGGAGCTCGCGCGCGACGATTGCGCCGCCGTCTTCGTTTCGATCACGACCCTGGACGAGAAGCTCTCGGGCCTTATGGAGCCGCGCGCGTCACGGCCGGCGCGGCGACTGGCCGCGATCGGCGCGCTCGCGCGCGCCGGGATTCCCGCCGGCTACCTGCAAGCGCCGATGATCCCGGGTCTCACCGATTCCGAAGCGCCGGCGATCGCGGCGGCCGCCGCGGAGGCCGGCGCGCGCTATGCCGGCTACGTGCCGCTTAGGCTGCCGCACGCTGTCAAAGACCTTTTCGAGGATTGGCTCGAGCGAAACTACCCCGACCGCAAAGAAAAGGTGCTGAACCGCATTCGGGCGATTCGCGGCGGCAACCTGAACGACCCGAATTTTCACAGCCGCATGAGCGGGCAGGGGATTTACGCCGAGCAGATGGCCGAGTTATTCCGGCTCGCGTGCAAGAAAGCCGGATTCAAAGACCGCTCGCCGCAGCTCGCCACCAGTCATTTCCGCAGGCCGAGAGAACAGTTGAAGTTGTTCGCGTAACCGGACCGTAACCCTAAGCTCTTGACATAGCTCGTCTTACGGCTTACTTGTCGAGTATTTTGAAGAATTTGCCCACTCGGGCGTCTAAGGTTGATGAGGGAGGTGAAAAGCCCATGAAAAGCATCCTGAGATTTCTGCTCGTTCCTGTTGTTACGCTCACGTTCGCCGGCTTCGTTTCGGCCCAGACCGGACCGACGGGCGGCACTGGAGCGTCGAAGTCAACGGCGCCGGCGACGAAGTCGGATACGACGAAGTCGAGCAAGTCGGCTGCGACGAAACCGCAGCGCGTGCGCGGCGAGCTGACCGCGGCGGACGCGAAAGCCGGCACGGCGAAGGTGAAGACCAAGGACAAGGAATTGAGCCTGAGCACCGACAGCCAGGAGGTGAAAGACTCCATCGCGAAGATGAAAGTCGGCGACACGGTCCGCGTCGCCTACACCGAGAGCGACGGCAAGCTGATGTTGAAGGCGATCTCGAAGACGAAGCTGCCGGCCACTAAGTCCGGCTCGACGTCCTCGACCAAGTCATCGACGGCGAGCGACACGAAGCCGGCGAAGTAAACTCCCGGTTTTTTGTTAAAAGGGCGCCTGAGATTTTTTTCAGGCGCCTTTTCTTTTTCCGCTTTCGCGTCCGCGCTGTTCCTGATACGTAGAGAGCGCACCACATGCGCTCTCTTCATCGTCCCTGGTTCATTGCGGCGCTTGCCTTCCTGATCCTCGGCTTCGGCCGAGGTCTCACATCCTCTTTCGGCGTCTTTTACGTCGCGCTGCTCGACACCTTCGGCTGGAGCCGCGCGATCACCGCCGGCGTTTTTTCCGCCGTGCAGATCGTCGACGCCGTTGTTTCACCTGTCGTCGGACACCTGCTAGACCGCTTCGGCCCGAAAAAAGTCGCCGCGACCGGCTGCGCCTTGCTCGCGGCGGGGCTGTTTCTCAGCAGTCGGATTACCAGCCTTTGGGAATTTTACCTTTACTTCGGCCTCGTCTGCGCGCTGGGGTTCAGCTTCATCGGCATGGTGCCGCACGTCGTGCTGATCTCACAATGGTTCACGACTAAGCGCGCGTCCGCTCTCGGCGCGGTGTACGCCGGCACCGGCATCGGCATTCTTCTGCTCGCGCCTTCGATCGAGTGGCTCATCTCCAACACCGGCTGGCAACACGCGCTCGAGATCCTCGCGGTCAGCGTCGCCGCCGTGCTGCTGCCGATCGTGTGGCTGTTCTACGCCACCGGGCCGCACATCGAGCACCGCGGCGCGGACAACCGCGCCGGCAACGCCTGGACGGCGAAGCTCGCGCTCAAGAGCATGCAGTTTTGGCTGATTTTTCTCGCGCGCGTCTTCGCCGCCGGCGGCACGACAGTCATCGTGACGCACCAGGTCGCGCACGTCGTCGATATCGGCTACAGCCGGCTCTACGCGGCGACGATTTTCGGCTTCATGGGCATGACCAGCACCGCCGGGCGCGCGGTGTTCGGCTACATCGCCGATCGCACGTCGAAACAGACGGCCTATACCATGAACATCCTGACGACGGTCGTGGGAGTTGCGGCGCTGGTGCTGGCGTCCGATCCTTCGAAGCCGTGGCTGCTCTATGTCTATGTGATTTGCTTCGGAATCGGCTTCGGCTCGCGCGCGGTGATCTTCTCCGCGCTCTCAGCCGATATCTTTTCCGGCAAAGGGTTCGGCGCGATCTTCGGCTTCTCCGTCGTCAGCGTCGGCATCGGCGGCGCGTGGGGCTCGTGGCTGGGTGGATTCTTCTACGATGTCAGCGGCAGCTATCTCGTCTCGTTCACGCTATCGACGGTCGTCCTCCTGCTCTCCGACGTGTGCATCTGGCTCGTCACCGCGCCATGGGTGATGCGCTACGATGAAAGGCTGTGGGCAAAAGAAGTTTCAGGTTCCTAGTTTCAGCTTTCAAGTTAAAACAAGACGCAAATCCTGAAACTTTAAAACCTGAAACCTGAGACTTATTCCGCGGGGCTCACCCGACAGAGGTAAGACCGATGCGGCAGCGAGCCGCTGACGGGGTCGGCGAGTTCGGTGCCGACGAGCAGGCCGGGATTGGCGCCGTCGTCGGCGAAGGGATCGTAGCCCGGCTTGTCGAGCTCGCGGCACTCCTGCCACCAGCCGTGCTGGCAGCAGACGACGCCGGGCAGGATGCGTTCGGTCACGTTCGCCTTCACGCGCACCTTGCCCTTCGGGCTTTCCACAACGATCCAGCTTTTGTTTTTCACGCCGTACGCCGCGGCCGTTTCGGGATGGATATCCGCGGTCGGGTCGGGCGAGACTTTTCTTAGCGAAGGCAATCCGCGGTGCTGGCTATGGATGAAGGTCGTAAATTTCGCGTTTGTGAGAATCAGCGGAAAATCTTTCGCGATCTCCGGCTTGCTCACCGGGCTCATCGCCGGCTCGACATAATCGGGCAGCGGCGGATAGCCGTTCGCCGCGAATCGGTGCGAATAGATCTCGACCTTGCCCGTCGGAGTGCCGAAGCCGCGCGGCGCACCGCCGTCTTTTTTCTCGGCGTACTTCTCGTAGCGCGTCGGTATATCGACCGTGATGCCGCCCGGTGTGTTCTTCAGCTGATCGAGCGTGACGCCGCTCGGCGCCAGCTCGTAGGCGTAGCCCGCCTCGATGTCGCCGCCCCAGAACTTGTCGCCGATGCCGAGGCGCTTGGCGAGCTCGAAGATGATCCACGTATCCGATCTGCGCTCGCCGAGAGGGGGCACGACTTCGGGGCGATATTGTATATGCAGCTTGCCTCTGCGCCGGTGCTCGAAGCCGTTCCACAATGTGGACATCTCGAGGAACGACGCCGCGGGCAGGACGTAGTCGCAGAGCGCCGCGGTCGGCGACATGAAGAGCTCCGCGGCAACGGCGAATTCGAGCGCGCAGAATGCTTTTCGGCCGAGGCGCGGGTCCGCTCCGGATATTAGGGTATTCGAGCCGAAGTTGAGCAGCGCTTTCACAGGATAGGGCTTCTCTTCGAGAATCGCATTATAGATGTCGTAGGACGCGCAGTTTCCCGGGCTTGCCGGCGGGCCGAGCGGCTTGCGCTCGCGGCCGACGCGCTGCGCGGCCATCTCTTTCGGCAGAAACTCCCTGCCTTCGACGCCGTTCATCTTCGGCTTGGGGAAAACCACGTTGCCGCCGGCCCGGTCGATGTCGCCGATGAGCGCGTAGAGCGACGAGATCGCGCGGCTCGTCTGCGTCGCGTTGGTATGCTGGCCGACGCCGTTCCACATGTACATGCTGACCGGCCGGCTGTGCGAGAGAATCTGCGCTGCCTTCCACGCCTTTTCCGCGGGCACGCGCGTGATCGCAGCCGAGCGGTCGGGGCTGAATCGCGCGGCCATGCGCGCGAGCGCCGAGAGCGCGGTCTCGCATGTAATCTCGCCGTCGGCGCCGCGAATCGTCTTCTCGCCGAAGAGCAGCGGCCGCACTCTATCCGATTCGCCGCCCGCGGCGGGATCGTAGATGACGGCTCTGTCGCCGATCTCATCCCACATGACGTAGCGCTCGCGCGAGCCGCCGCGCGTTAAATCCGCTTCGGTGAGCGCCGCGCCGTTGTCGCGCCGCAGTAAAAAACTCCCGTTGCTCCAGCGGCGCAGAAACTCCGCGTCATACCAGCCTTCCTCTAAAACCGCGTGAATCAGCGCCAAGGCGAGGGCGCCGTCGCTGCCGGGCCGGACCTGGAGGTGCACGTCGGCCTGACTCGCGACGCCGACGCGCCGCGGATCGACGGCGACGAGCTTCATGCCGCGCCCGCGAGCCTCGACCAGATCGTGCGCGATGATGAGGGACGTCGCGCTCGGGTTGTGGCCCCAAAGCAGAAACGCGTTGCTGTGCTCGAGGTCGGGCATCGGCATCGTCATGCCGAAGGTGAAGCTGAAGCCGGTGTCGCGGTGCCAGTTGCAGACGTGCGTGGTCGAGACCCAGTTTGGGCTGCCGAAGCCGTAGAGCAGCCGTCCGAGCCAGCGCTCGGCGTCGCCGACCGACGTGCCGCTCTTGGTTCCCTTCGCGAGCGCGATGGCGCG
>DASWZY010000443.1:0-1796 GCA_036407055.1 Binatia bacterium | reverse complement strand
ATCCCCGGCGTCGGCGCGACCGCACCGGCGCCGAGGCCGTGCATGGTGAGCGACTGAAGCGGCGAGGAAGGCGTGAGGAAATCTTTGTCCTTGCTCCGTACCTGGCAGGAGCCGTCGGCGCCGACGTAGACCTGCATGCCGCCCTGGCCGCTTCGCCCTAAAGTGAAGCCGACGCTGCCGTAGCCGCCGGCGGGAATGACGCCGGGACCGACCGCAGCGCCCGCACCGCCGCCGGAGAGATTCACGCGCACGCAGGCGGACGCGTCGTCGGCCGCGAGTGCCGCGATGACTTCTTTCGTATAGGGGTTCGGCGGCATGAGTAGCGCACAGCCCGACGTTGCCGCGGCGAGGGCGGCCGTTAACATAACTTGTTTCATTTTAAAATCCTTTCGTTGGATCGCAGCCGGCGGGCAGCCAGCCGAAATGAACCAGCAGGCCGCCGGCGACGAGCGAGATGAGCCAGCCGAGAAACGGCCACGCCTTGACGGCGCGCCATACTATGAGCGACAGCGTCGGCCAGCCGCGCGCCAGCGACGCGAATTCATAGAGCAGCAGACCGGCGATCGCGATCGCCCAGGGCATTTACTGTGCTCGCGCGACGCCGGCGCGAAGCGCCGCGAGCCCGGCGCCGTTCAGCGCGACCTCGACGGCGCGGTTGAAATCCAGATTGCCGGTGTAATAGCCGAGCAGCGCGTACGCGATCGTTGCGGCAGCGACGATATAGGTCTTTTTCCCTGAAACCGTTTCAAACATAAAATCCTCCTGTTTGCTTTATCTAACGCTCCGGCAGGCGGTCGCGGATCTCGACGAGCAAAGCGGCGATGTTGTCGCGCTGCACGATGTCCTGCTCGAGACGCGTGTAATGCGCGATCGCCCGGGCATGCCGCTCGTCGTCCTGTTTTTCATGGCCCGTCTGCCAGGTTTTCGACTTCTCGATCTCGACTGTGACGGCGCCGAACTTCGTGTTGATCGCCGTGATGCCCCTAACAGCGATGCCGACGAGCAAAAGGATCAGGCCGTTTGCCAGACCGAGCAGCCACATGAGCAGCGAGTTCTCCATGGAATGCCTCCTTTCTTTTATTTCGGTCGGAGAAATACGTGCCGGCCGATGCGCGCGGCTTCCGTGCAGCCGCGCGCCCAAGCCGGTGCGGCGAGCGCCGGCGCATAATAGAGCAGGGCGCCTTTGACGGTGTTCGTCTGTTGTTCCATTGCCTCCTTCCATGCGCGGATGCAGTCGGCGACGACTCTGTCGCCGCCGTCGATCTTGAGACTCGGGATGCGATTCGCATCGCCGCTGTTCCAGCCCGAGAACTGTTTCGGCCGCATGACCGTGCCGGCGACCGTCCCGTCGCTTGCGTAGCGCTCTTGCATGCGGTTGCGGATCACCTCGGCGACGCCGAGCTTGCCCGCATACGCTTCGCCGCGCGCTTCCTGCCAGATCGTCACCGCGGCCAGCGCCGTGTCGGAGATGAGACGCATAAAGACAAAGATTGTTTCGAAGGCGGAGGCGCGCGCTTTCGGCGTGTTGACTGCTAGACTTCAGCCGCAGCGGTCGACGTCCGCAAGAGCGGATTAATTGCGGCGCTGTTGCGCGTTTAACGCGTTGTCGAGGCTCTGTCGCGCGGCGTTCAGGTGCGGATCGATCTCGAGCGCTTTTTGCAGCTGGACGACGGCTTCGTCGCTCTTGCCCTGAATGAGCAAGGCGTCGCCGAGATTCGCATAGGCGAGGGCGAAGTCCGGATTCAAGGCGATCGCCTGGCGGTAGTGGACGATCGCGTCTGCGATCCTGCCGCGCC
>DASWZY010000442.1:0-2599 GCA_036407055.1 Binatia bacterium | reverse complement strand
TCCTCGCTCATTTGTCCCCTGCCCTGCTCCCGCCGCTGGGAACTGTCTGCTCGCGTCGTAGAACGGGATTAAAATAGGCATATCGCCCGGCGCGGTCAATACGTATTTCCTACGATGAATTTGCGGTTCACGAGCGCGCCGGCGAGTGGGATTCCGGCGATTGATCTTTGATGGACGATGGCCTAGAATCAAGCGCGATAGATTCTTCCTCGTTTGACATCACGGACGAAGCCCCGCGGGACTTCCTATCGCCTACGGGGCTTTTTTATTTCGCAACGCACATTACCAGGAGGAAACGCCATGACGGGACGCGAGGTGATCAAGGAAAACGACGCGGTTTTACGCGGCATCGTGCGCAGCATCGATAAGAACCTCGACTACTCGACCGCCGACGCCGCGCAGGCCGAGGCGCCGAGATTTACCGTGCAGCTATCCCTCCGCGGGCGCCGGGCGACGGTGTCGCTCGCGCTCGACGACCTCATCGTGGCGGCGCAGGACGTCGTCAGGCGGAACGCCATCCGCCAGAAGATTAAGAGCGTGCACGACCACATGATGGACACTCATGTCGTGGACGTCATGGGCAACAAAACCGCGCGCATGCTGAAAGAATCGGCGGCGAGCCAGGAGGCGTTTCAGAAGCCGAGCTTCAACCGCCGCTCGCCTCGTCGCTGAACCCGCACATCGCGCAATAAAAAAAGGCCCGGATCGAGAGATCCGGGCCTTTTTATTTGGTCTAGTAGTGGTCTAGGAACGGCCGCCGGGGCCGCCGCGGTCGTCCCACTCCCGGAGCGACCATCCAGGCCGCTGACGCGCGCAGAACTTCCGGTCGGCGTCGATCGGCCGGCGCGACCCTTCGACATCGGCCGACACGGTGAAACAGTGCTCGCGGCCGCGAAGCCTGTAGCCTTCCGCCGGCTGCATCTGGATCTCGTTCACGCCGGGTCGGAGCGTATAGCGCGCCCGCGCTACGAGATCGTTGCCTTCGCGGATCTCAACTTGCGTGTCGCACGAGCGGTCGCCCTCGAGCCGGAGCCTGACGATCCAATTCCGCACGCGCTGCCCCTGCACGATCGGGTCCGGCGACATGTCGAGATCCTGAATCGCGAGCCGGTCACCCCGTCGGCAGCCGCCGCCTCGGCCATACGGCTGCGCGCTCGCATCCGACGCGAAGCCGATCAGCATCAGCGCTGCGAGCGCGCCGAATAATGTAGTCTTCCACCAACCCATTGATTGCCTCCTTGCTTTTTGTGGCCTACTCGCCTAGCGCTTTTTAGGCCGCCTGCGGCAATTTGTCGAGTCTATTTTTGCCGGCATATACCGACCCTCCTAACGGCAATAGCTATAGCGGCAATAACCGCCACGGCCGTAATACCCTCCGCGATAGCCTCCGCGGTCCACCCAGATGCAGCCCGCGAGCGAGCCTAAAAGAGCGAAGGTCAGAAGCGCAGTCGCCAGCTTTTTGGCTTTTGCCATTTTCTTCACCCCCCTTCAACTCTTTAGACGACGTACTCGGAAAAAAGTTTAATGGCTGCAAAATCAACGGCTTAAATTCCAAGAGACAAAAAGGCCCGAGTGGGGAGCTCGGGCCTATTCGGAGTGTCAACAGATTTTCTAACTAACAGTTTCGGTAGTAACGGCAGTCGCGATACCGGTATTCGCCGGGGTTATGAAATGTAACTGGGCTTTGAAACGAAACGAGCGGGTACGGTCCCCGTACCTCGTAATAGCAGCCGGCGAGCGAGGTCCCCAGAATCGCCAGAACAGAACCTGCGAAGAGGAGCCTTTTAAGCTTGTCCATCCACGCTCTCCTTTCTGCCACCGATTAGACGACTGAAGCGCAAGATCGTTTACCTTACTTTAAGGAAAGTTCGCCACCTTCCGCGCGTCCCCGGTAAGCTCGAGAATATGCATCCCGGTATTCGCGCGGTCGACGATGTAGATGTAGCCGCGCTCGTCCACCTCGACGTTGTTGGTTTGAATCGCGACTTTGCAGGCGTCGCCGCCGCCGGCCACCGGCACGCACCGCTTATCGGTCTTGTCGGTAATCGCTGGAATGTAGTAGCCGATCTCCCTCGGCCGATAGGGATCGCGTACATCGACGGCGCGCACGCCGGCGTTGAAATATGTGATGAAGAGAATTCGCTTATAATAAATCGGCGTGAACGACTCGTTGCTCGAATGCGCGCCGAAGCGGCCGCCGCGCGCGCAGAAATCTCCGCTCGCGTCCGCAACCTGGAAGTTCGATACCGAGAACGGCCGCGATTCCTTCGTGATGTCGACGAAAAACACCATCTGCCGGTACTCACGGCATTCGTTCTGCGTCGATTCGTTCACGATCGCGACGAAATCGGCGCGCTGGCCTTTGCCACTCCGGGCGAACTCCGAAATATCCATGCCAAGAAGCGGAAACGCCGTATGCGCGCCCGTCGGCGGGTACAGATCCAGGCGGCCGATCTGTGCATAAAGAATATTTTCGATCGTCGGCGCGAACGGATCGCGCGCGTTGGGATCGCCTTTGATTAACTTCTCGCGGTCGACAATCTGCAGCGTGCCGCTGCCGGCGGTGCCGTAGCCGAAATAAACGCGGCTGCCGAGGCGG
>DASWZY010000441.1:0-8997 GCA_036407055.1 Binatia bacterium | reverse complement strand
GCGAGGCCGCAGGATGGATATTTCAGCTTCAGCGGGCAGCGGTAGCAGTCGCCGTAGGGCGCGATGTGCGCCCCGGGCACCATCGGCCCGTAGCCGTTCTTGAAGTCCGAGCCCATCAGCGAGAGGACGCCCATCGTCTTGCCGTGAAAGCCGCCGCTGAAGCTTACGAATTCGAATTTGCCCGTGTATGCCTTCGCAAGGCGAAGCGCCGACTCCACCGCTTCGGCGCCGCTGGAGTAGAGCTGCGCGCGGTGCAGCGCCGGCGCGGGGCGGTGCGCGGCGAGGCGCTCGAAGAGCTCGACTCGCGCCGCGCTCGTGAAGCTTCCGACCGACGCCTGCTGAAGCTGCGCCTGAACGGCTTTGATGTATACCGGGTGGCTGTGGCCGAGAGCGTTGACGCCGATGCCGCCGATGAGGTCGAGCAGCGTGTTGCCGTCGGCGTCGGTGACTGCGCTGCCGCGCGCCTCCTTGACCGCGATGCCCGCGTAAAGCGCAAAGCCCTGCAACCCGGGCGCGAGGTGCTCGTCTTCGCGCGCGCGCAGCGCGCGGCTTTTCGGTCCGGGAATCGGAGTTTGAATATGCGGCTTTTGATTCTTCGGCTGCTGCTGGCCCACTGGCATCGTTAGGCGTAGGTTTGTCGGTTGAAGACGAAATGCCGGTGCAGAGGAAAATTGAACAGAAGACCGACCGATATCGCGATGATGACGCGCGAGAGCGTGTAGTGCAGATGCGCGTACTCGGTCAGCAAATACACGCCCGCGGTGTTGAGCGCGAGGCTGACCGCGGAAACCACGGCGTAGCGGACCACCTGTCCATGAATGGCTTCATGGCCGGCGGTGAAAGTCCAATGGCGGCCGAGAAGGAAATTCACCACCGCGCCGATGAAGGCGCCGCTCGCCGTCGCCGCGACGTACCAGATACCGGCCACTTCGGTCAAGAAAACCATCGAGCTGAAGTCGACGAGCGTCGCCGTGAGCGATGCGACCTGCGACCGCCGCAAGGAGACCATCAGTGGTGGCGGGAGCCGGCGTTTCATCGCGAATGCCCCATTCCCGCGGAGCGTCGCGGTTCCGCCGCTTCCATGACCACCGCGTCGGACGCGTCTGCGATCGCTTTTTTCGAAGCTTTCTCTCTCTCTCGCAGCGTTTTTGCGATGGACCAGAAGCGCTCGATCGCCGAGAGATTCGCCGCGACCGCCACGATGGCAAGTGCGACGACCATCGGATAGCCGACGGCGGCCACGCCGTCGGCTGGCGCCTCCAGCCACGGGATCGCGATCGCCGACAGCAGGGCGCCGCTGCCGAGATAGAAGGCGCGCTCGGGCCGTCGCATGTTGCCCCGCGGCGGATTGGTGCCTAGCGCTTCGGCCTTCGCGGTCGAGTAGCTCACCATGAAGCTACCGAGAAGCGCTGCGAGCGCGAGCATCTGCAGCGCGGGATGCGTGCGATAGTAGACGATGAGTCCGGCGAGAAAAAAGAACTCGGCGTACCGGTCGACGGTCGCATCGAGCAGTTCCCCGGCTTCCGACGCGGTGTGAGCGATGCGCGCGACCATGCCGTCGAGGCAGTCGAGCATGCTGGAGATGGCCGCGCAGACCGCGGCGAAGCCGAAATGACCGACGCTCAAGCACGCCCCCGCCGCGAAACCGAACGCGAGCGATGCCCAGGAAACCTGATTGGGACTGATTTGCAGCGATGCCAGCAGCCGCGCCACCGGGAAGAATCCCCAGTAACCTAATTCCATAACGCTTTTGCCGAGCAGCCGGCTCCCGCCTTGCCGGTCGGTGCGCTCGAAGCGTGCGCGCCCCTTGACGACGAGCCTCAGGACGTAAGCCGCGACGATCAATAAAATAACCAGGGTAAGAGTCAAGGCGTATTTGCCATCCGCATTCATCTTCCGGTCCGTAAGCCGTTTAATCGGTAATCGGCAGCTCGCGGGATTCCTCGCGCGCCGAGCGATAGGCGGTGTCGATCACCTGCACGCAGAGCACGGCTTGCTCTGCTTCTTTCCCTGCGAAATCGCCGCACTCGATCGCCTCGCGAAAATCGTCGAAAAGCGAGTTGAACCAGCTCGCATGGCTCGAGTCTGCGAAATGCAAGGGTATCGTAAGTCTCTCGACGACGCCGTCCGCCGTCTCGACCGCGAGATCGTCGTCGTGCATCGTAATCACGCCGGCTTCGCCGTGCAGGCTGTAGACGAGCCGGCGCATTCCCGACGTCCAGGTGAGATGCAAGTGCGCGAGGCCGGTCGGGAACGTCACGATCGCGGCGAAGTCGTCCTCGGTGTCGTACCGGCCCGGCTGCAGATTGCTCACCTTCGCGGTAACGGCGGTCGGGTACGAGCCGAGCCAGTCGAAGGCGAGATAAAAGCTGTGACTCCCATGATCGACGCCGATGCCGCCGCCGCTGTAGCGCCGGTAGCGGCGCCAGTCGGAGTTCCACTCGGCGACGCCTTTCGCATGCGTGTCGCGGTAGGTATTGAGCGTCACGGAGCGCACCTTGCCGATGCGTCCGGAGCGGACGATCTCACGAATTTTCTTGATCATCGGCGCGTGCTTGTAATTATGACACGGATAGAGCACGCGCTCGGCGCTTTTGGCATGGTTGAGCAGCGAGCGCGCCTCCTCAACGGTAAACGTCAGCGGCTTCTCGCAAAGAACGTGCAAGCCGGCGCTGAGCGCCGCCTCGGCAATCGCCGCGTGATACAAAGGCGGAGTGGCAATGTCGATGAAATCCAGGTTAGGCGCCTCGGCGTGCAGAAGGCCTTCGTAGTCGTCGTATATTCGGGCGTCGGGCAGGGCTTGTTGGGCGAGCTTACGCCGCTCGGGCGAGACGTCGGCCAGGGCCAGAATTTCGACGTCGCCGACGTCCTGGCTGCGCTTGAGGTAGGCGGGAATGTGGCCTGAAGACGAGATAAAACCGTACCCAACCACCGCCCCACGTAGCTTTGTTCGGCTCATAAGAAGGTGTGTGAAGCCACGTTTCTCTCCAATAAATTCTAGTGAAATCTACAATTTCTTCAAGATACCATCCGGGCGCCCTAATCGCGCAGGAACATGGAAATTTACTCGCTGCAGATGCGGAAGTCGGCGTAGTCTCCTTCGGCCGACGACTGCGTGTCGTCGGCATCGGTCAATATCGCAATTCCGACGGGATCCAGCAGCTTGCCGCCGCCGAAGTACTTGCGGTAGTCGGCGGCGAGGTTGGCCCGCTCCTCGACCCATTGACCGGGATTCGAAGGGCGGCCGGTTTGCAGGACTTTGACGGTTTTGCGTGAGCGCTCGAATTCGAATTCCTTCGGCAGCCGTTCGCTCCAGATATATTTGAGCGAGCCGATGCCTTTGGAAAAAAACATTTTCGTTATCGCCAGGCTATCCGACCAGCCGAGCTGTCCTTTGACGGATCGCTCGCAGAAAGCCTTATCCTCGGGGGGGCAGAAGCCTATGTAAACGCCGAGCGCGCTGTCCTCTTTGCCTTTGTGCTCTTCGGCGCCGCGCGGAAATACCTGCGGGCGCCAGCGCCAGCGGAGGATCGGGTATCTCTCGATATTCCAGCTTGAGGGCCGGTCCGCCTCGACGCCGTTGCCTTTCGACTTCGGACCTTCCGCATGCGCGTGGACGAAGAGCCTACCGTCTTCCTTTTGGACGATGTAAACGCCCATTCCGGATTTGTCGCGCGGCACCCAGCCTTTGGGAAATTCCCCCGGCGTAGAGTTCGAGAAGTCATCCAGAACTATGCATTCTTCCGCGCCGATCGATCCGGCCCACGCCGCGGCGAAAACGCTCAGCGCGGCGCCGAAAAGCCGCGCGCGAAAGCTATGACATGCGATAGACGTGGCGAGTCTGTTCAGCATGGCTTCACACAAACCGGCGATAGATACTATGCCTTTCACCGGATTTTACCAGATGGTGGTGCTGGCACTCCGCGATCGCATGAATACAACGGCGGCAAGGCCGCGCAGTTTAATTAGCGGGTTACTAAGGTTATAGCGCGAGAAGATAGCTTGATTGGAGGCGACTTACGTCATTTTGCAATACTGAAATTGCCGTTGCTGACGTCGCATATCGATGGCGAACTGACGCTGCATATCCTGATTGCGTAATCGCTTCCCAGCGTCGCTTTCTTGGGAACCGTCCATGTCAACGAACCGCTTCCGCCCGTTCCAAGAGGAGCGGCGGTGCTTATCGTCTGATTAAGAACGCCGGCTTTTAGAAGATCAATCTTCACTTGATTCCCAGGATTGCCGGAGTAAGTCCAACGAATGGTTTGCCTTTTCTTTCTTTGCCAACTCTCGCCGCCATTCGCGGAAGCGACGGTGATTGCGTCTATAACTGGATTGGCCGTGAACGTGGCGGTCACTGATGTATCGGCAAATATTCTCACTCTGCAGAAATCTGTCCCGCTGCAGCCTCCACCGCTCCAGCCGGAGAACGTTGACCCAGATGTAGAGGTAGCCCTAAGGGTCGCTGTACTGCCGCTTTGGAACGATATCGAGCAAACCGAGCCGCAGTCGATATGTGAACCCGAAAGGTTGCGGCCCACGATAAAGTCACTCGTCACCGTGCCGCTACCGCTGCCTCCTTTCTCTACTGTTAACGTAAATAAAACTGGAGGCGGTGGCGGCGTAGGAGGGTCGTTCTCGTTGATGATAAGCCACGCTTGATTCGGCCTTCCTAGCGTCGCACCGCCTTGAACATTACTCAGAGCCACATACAACCTCTCTTCACCTTCGAACAACCCGTCGTCTATAATGGGAACTACGAAACTTTTACTAGTCTCGCCGTCAGCGAACACGAGCGTGCCTGAGGTTGCGGTGTAATCCAAGCCGGGAGTGGCGGGTCTAAGAGGCGAATCTTTGGTCGTGTAATCTACGCGCACCTCACCGTCTTTGCCATTTCTACGTCTAACCGTAACAAGGACACCGCCGGCATCTTCACGAACACTGTAGCTGTTCGCATCGAGTGCGATGGTGCCGGGAGTTACATTCGTATCGACGATTGAAAGCTTAGCGACAAAGGCGTCCCAGGGACCTCCGCCCGGTTCGAAACTTCCCTGGGTAGTAGGAAAATCCAACGACTCTGTACGGCCAACAACGTAGACGTTCCCCGCAGGATCCAGCGCGATTCCACTCGCTTGATCGCCAAAACTCCCACCTAAAAATGTGGAATATAACAGCCGCGAGCCATCGGCGCTGAGTTTGGCTACATACGCGTCCCCATTCACAGAGTCGAAGATGGCACATCCACCATAATTTCTGTTGAACGCCGTATCGGTGGTGGGAAAATCATCGCCGCATGTCCATCCTACAACGTAGGCATTCCCTGCCGCGTCTATGGCAATTCCGCCGGTTCCGGCGTCTTGGCCAAAAAAAGTGGAATAAAGAAGTGTCGAGCCGTCAGCGCTCAGTTTGACGACAAAGGGGCTACCATGCAAGCCAAGGGTTCTCTCGAAGACGCCGGGTGTGGTGGGAAAGTTTGATGAGTCTGTGGATCCAGTTATGTAGGCGCTGCCCGCTGTATCGAGAGCGATACTTCCTGCGTAATCATTGTCTCCACCGCCTAGGAATGTTGAATAAAGGAGCTGTGAGCCGTCAGCGTTGAGCTTCACCACGAAAGCGTCGGCTTTACCGTTGTAGCTTGTATCGAACGCTCCGGGTGTGGTGGGAAGCTGCGCAGGTGAGCCTATGGTTGAGCCTGCTATATGCGCATTGCGGCCGGCATCTACAGCGATCGCGGCGCCTGTCGTGAATGTCTGATCAGGCCCTACGCCCCCTTCCAGGAATGTCGCGTAAAGGACTTGCGAGCCATCGGCGCTAAGCTTAGCCACAAACGCGACACCTGAACCAAGCCCCTGGAGAACGGTATCGAAGGCGCCCGCCGTAACCGGAAAATCGGTGGAGTAGGTCTGACCAGTCACGTAAGCATTGCCGTCGCTATCCAGCGCGACGGCATATCCCGCTTCCCAGCCGCTTCCTCCTAAACGCGTAGAGTAAAGTAGCGTGGAGCCGTCGCTGCTAAGCTTGGCGATAAAAGTATCCGGGTCACCATTCATACTTGTCTGGAAGGCCCCGGAGGTCGTCGGGAAATCTGAGGAATCGGTTCTGCCGGTTACATATGCGTTTCCGCCGGCGTCGACGGCAATTCCTTGCCCCCAGTCACTCGCTACCCCGGTCTTCCCGTTAGTGCTGCCCCCGAAAACGGTAAAATATAGGAGAGTAAAATCGTCGCCGCTAAACTTGGCGACGAAAACATCGATGACGCGGTAGCCAGCCCCGGTGGATCCCACTACGTAAATGTTGCCTGCGGGATCCAGGGCAATTCCATTTCCATCGTCCAAACCACTTGTGCCCAAGAATGTGGAATACTCGAGCCCCGGGTCTATGACGAGCGCTTTTGCAGGATCATACGAAGCCAGCTCGAACGCGACCGAATGCGATGCTGAATCTTCGGTTACTGATGCCGGATTTAGAACGTACCGGCCGGAGATTTCCTGCCTTTCGCCATGCGATTCCTGGTAGATGAAAGGTTTCTTCAGCCGAACGGAACCATTGGAAGTTATCAGTGTGAGATGGCCTTCCTGATCGGTCTCGATTTTATCCGCGCCATCGAATGACAACCGGATGATATCCGGGTCGGCGCCGGGCGCGACGATGAAGTCGAATTCCAACTGGTTCTGGTTGCCGTAAAAGACTACATCGATTCCGGGATAGACTTCTTCGTATCGCACCTTCCCGTACTGCGGAACATTTTTTCGCCACTTCGAGGGATCGTTGCCGATGAAGTAGTTGCTCTTTCCACAAAGTTCGTCGATGCCGACGATCTTAGGCTCGGCGCTCGCGCCGACGAATTTCATCCGAACCGTCTCGGGTGCTTGAGTCGTAAAATTTTCATCGTTCCCCTTCGCGTTTCCTGCCGTCGTTGAAGCTAGAAGGGCTTTTGGCGATTTCATCTGTGCGGTCTGCAGCTCAATAACGGCTTCACTCGCTGTCAGAAGCAGGCGATAGCCTCGTCCGCGTGAAACGAACTTCACCTGCTCGTCGATCTGACCGTCGTTAGCCTCAAAGTACAGAGGCAGCTTGGCGAGCTTGCTTATGTGCGGCTGAATACGCGAATGGCTTTGAGGCGAAGATGACAGAGAAGGTGGACGGGACGCCGTGATGGAAGAAGCCGATGCGACCATCCGCGCTGCGTCAGGATGGCTCGTTCTTTCGTGAACCGTCGACTTATTGGGAGGTAAAACGAGCGCGGGGAATGCGAGGGTTGCCCACGCTGCAAGCAGCGTCGCCTTAAGACAAAGACGGGATACCGGATTTCTCAGGAAAGTCGCGGTATTTCTCCTCGCCGCCACCGCCAAATCCTCCAGAATCAATCGATGGCCCGTAGGCCGACATTCAATCCGACTGCCGGTCGACGCTATCCCATGCAAAGGACTATGTCAATGAGGTGGGCGGGCTACAAATTCCGATCCAGACTGCGGTACTGGATCGCTTCTGATACGTGGGCGGGCTGGATGTCTTCGGCGCCGTCGAGGTCGGCGATCGTGCGCGCAACTTTCAGCACGCGGCTATAGGCGCGCGCGCTCAGGCCCAAACGGTTGATCGCGACTTCGAGCAGCTTTTCCGCCTCCGGCTTGACCGCGCAGTATTTCTTGATGTCACGCGTGCTCATCTGCGCGTTGGCGTGGATGCCTTTTTTCTGAAAGCGCGCGAGCTGGACGTTGCGCGCGCGGTTGACGCGCTCGCGAATAGTCGAAGAAGTCTCGCCGGCGTCCTTGCTCGCGAGCTCCTGATAGCGAAGCGCCGGCACCTCGACTTGGATGTCGATGCGATCGAGCAGCGGGCCGGAGACGCGCGAGCGGTAGCGCTGGATCTGCATCGGCGTGCAGCCGCATTCTTTCTGCGGGTCGGTGAAAAAGCCGCACGGGCACGGATTCATCGCGGCGACGAGCATGAAGCCCGCCGGATAATTGATCGAGCCGACCGCGCGCGAGACGGTGATGCTGCCGTCTTCCAGCGGCTGGCGCAGGACTTCGAGGACATTGCGCTTGAACTCCGGCAGCTCGTCGAGAAAGAGGACGCCGTTGTGCGCGAGCGAAACTTCTCCGGGTTTGGGCACGGTGCCGCCGCCGACGAGGCCGGCGTCGGAGATCGTATGATGCGGCGCGCGAAACGGCCGCGTCGCGACGATCGGATTGCCGTTCAAAACCCCCGTCACGCTGTGGATCTTCGTGCTCTCCAGCGCCTCGGCGAGCGTGAGGTCGGGGAGGATAGTCGGCAGACGCTTCGCGAGCATCGTCTTGCCTGAGCCCGGCGGGCCGACGAGGATCACGTTGTGCGCGCCCGCGGCGGCGACCTCGAGCGCGCGCTTGACGTGCTGCTGGCCTTTGACGTCGCTGAAGTCCTCGTTATAGACGCAGTGGCGATTGAACAGCTCCTCGACGTCGACCCGCGTCGGCGCGAGCTCGCGCTCGCCGTTCATGAACTCGACGACTTCGGCGAGCTGGCGCACGGCGAGAACCTCGACGTCGCCGACAACCGCCGCTTCGCGGCTGTTGGCCTCCGGCACGACGATGCCTTTGAGTCCTTCCTTTTTCGCGGCGACGGCGATCGAGAGCGCGCCGCGGATCGGTTTGATCTCGCCGTCGAACGAGAGCTCGCCCAGCAGGAAATACTGCTGCAGCCGCTCTTTCTGCACGAGCCCTTCGGCGGCGAGAATCCCGAGCGCCATCGGCAGGTCGTAGGCCGAGCCTTCTTTTTTAATGTCGGCCGGCGCGAGATTGATCGTGATTTTCTTCGCCGGAAAGGAGTAGCCGCAGTTTTTGAGCGCGGCGCGGATGCGGTCTTTGCTCTCCCGCACCGCGCCTTCGGGAAGACCGACGGTGGCGAGCTGCGGCAGGCCGGCCGCGATATCGATCTCCACCTCGACGCGGAGCGCATCGATGCCGTAAAGCGCCGCGCTGTTCACTTTGGCGAGCATTGAATTATTCCGATTCGAAACGA
>DASWZY010000440.1:0-4803 GCA_036407055.1 Binatia bacterium | reverse complement strand
CCAGGACATCCAGTATCACTTCGTTCACATCGAAAACACGCCGGCGCTGATGCGGCGTCTTGCCGCCGTCGGCATCACGACCCGCGAGGCATGCGGTAACGTCGTGCGCAATGTAACGGCATGCCCGCTCGCAGGCATCTGCCGCGACGAGACTTTTGACGTGACCCCCTATGCGAAAGCGTCCTCGAAGTTCCTGCTTGGCCATCCCGACACGCAGGATTTCGGGCGCAAGTTCAAGGTCGCCTTCTCCGGCTGCGCGCAGCACCCCTGCGCCTTGACCAGCATGCACGATATGGGCGCGATCGCCCGGACACGCTCCGAGGACGGCGCCGAGCGGCGCGGCTTCGAGCTCTACGTCGGCGGCGGCTTGGGTGCCGTTCCGTATAAGGCGCAGCTGTTCGACGAGTTCCTTCCCGAAGAAGAATTGCTGCCGACCACGCAGGCGATCGCGCGGGTCTTCGCCCGCCTCGGCGAGAAGCGCAACCGCGCCCGGGCGCGCATCAAATTCCTCATCGCCAATCTCGGGATCGAGAAGTTCCGCCAGATGGTCGACGAAGAGCGGGACAAGTTGGCGGACGACCCTCGCTGGACGTCGTATCTGCCGGATACCCGCGGACCGGGTGAGACGCCTCTTAAGGCCGGCATCGCGCTCAACGGAGCCGAGCGGCCCGAGGGCTTCGATGCCTGGTACGCGACGAACGTGTATCAGCAGCGGCAGCCCGGCTACGTGGCGACAACGATTACGCTGCCGCTCGGCGATATCACGGCCGACCAGCTGCGGGCTCTCGCCGACATCGCGCGCCGCTTCGTCAACGAGACTGTCCGAACGACGGTCGACCAGAACATCCTGCTGCGCTGGGTAAGCGAAACCGATCTGCCGGAGCTCTACCGCGCGCTGAAAAAAATCGGACTCGCCGCCCCGAACGCCGGCACCATCGTGGATGTCACCTCGTGCCCGGGCACCGACACTTGCAAGCTCGGCATCGCTTCCTCGCGCGGGCTCGCCAAAGAACTGCGCCAGAGATTGAGCGAAAAGAGCTTCGAGCTCGATCAGGCGGTCAAGGATCTGCGCATCAAGGTGAGCGGCTGCTTCAATTCGTGTGGCCAGCATCACATCGCCGACATCGGGTTTTACGGCATCAGCCGCAACATCGAGGGCTACACGGTGCCGCATTTTCAGGTCATGCTCGGCGGCAAATTCCGCGACAACGGCGGCGCCTACGGGCTGGCGATCGGCGCGGTGCCGTCGAAGCGCATCCCCGACGTCGTCACGCGCGTAACCGACCGGTACGTCGCCGAGCGGCGGAAGGGTGAGAGCTTCCAGGGCTTCATCGGCCGCATCGGCAAGAAAGAGACGAAGGCGATGCTGGAGGACTTGATGAAAGTGCCCCCGCACGAACAAGCGCCTTCGTACTACAGTGACTGGGGTGATCCGCGCGAATTCACCCTGACAGGGATGGGCGTCGGGGAGTGCGCCGGCGAGGTCGTCTCGGCGGCGCAGTTCACGCTCGCCACGAGCGAGCGCGAGATTTTCGAGGCGCAGATCCGTTTCGACGCCGGCGACCTGCGCCAGGCCGCTGCTATAGCTTACGGCGCGATGGTCCACGCTGCCGAGGCGCTGATCAAAACCCAGAACTACGATGCGCCGAGAGACGATGAGAGCATTGTCGCGGAATTCCGGCGGCTTTTCTGCGACACCCAGGTCTTTTACGACAAATATATGGGCACCACCTTCGCCGATTACATCTTTAAAGCACGCGACGCGATACAACACGCCGGCGATATTGAGCAGGGCGTCGCGCTCCAGCGCCTCCAGGAAGCGCAGCTTTTCATCGACGCCGCGCACAGCTGCTACAACAAGCTCGCCGCGGGCGCGGTAGTCGTTCCGGCTCCGGCGCCTGCAGAGGCGAGAAGCGCGTGAACATGGACCTGCAGCGGGTCAACGTGAAATTTTTTGCCGCCGACGGCTGCGGAGTCGCGCTCGACTCGTTCGTGGGAGTCTTCAATTCCTGGATCCAGCACGCCGACGGCGAATACTACGATCTCGCGGATTACGGCCATGTCCCCGAGGGACCGGGCGTCGTCCTCGTAGCCGATGAAGCGAACGTCAGCATCGACAACAACGGCAACCGTCTCGGACTGCTGTATAACCGTAAACGGCCGGTTGATGGCACGAACGGCGAAAAACTGGCCGCTTCTGTCGCCGCCGCGCTGGGTTACTGCCGCCGCCTCGAAGAAGAGCCGGCGCTCGGCGGCCGAATGCATTTTCGCGGCGATGAGGCGCTTATCATCGTCAACGACCGTCTTGTCGCGCCGAACAATGGCGAAATTTTTTCTGCTCTAAAACCCGAGATCGAGGCGCTCGCGAAAAGTCTATACGGCGGCGCTGCATTTACCATCGAACGCGAACAGGACCCGCGAAAGCGATTCGCGGTTCGCATCAAAGCAGCGGGACCGGTTTCGATTAAAACTCTGCTGGAAAGCCTGCGGAAGAACGTCAACTAGGGGGAACAGATGTCGGTATCGGAAAAGAAAGTCAATGGCAACGGGAATGCGCAGCAGGATATTGAAAGCCTCGACGCGCAGGGCATTTTGAAATGGGCCTTCGACCATTATCATCCTAACCTCGCGCTCGCGTGTTCGTTCCAGGCCGAAGAGTCCGTCCTCATCGATCTCATGTACCGCCAGAGGGGATCGGATTTTCGCGTCTTCACGCTCGATACCGGACGTCTCAATCAAGAGACTTACGATTGCATGGACGCGATGCGCGAGCGCTACGGCATCGATATCGAGGTCTTTTTTCCCGACGCGAGCCGGGTCGAGAAAATGGTCCGGGAGAATGGGCTGAATCTTTTCTACCGCTCGGTCGAAGCGCGCAAGCTATGCTGCGATATTCGTAAAGTCGAGCCTTTGAACCGCGCGCTGGCCAGCCTCGATGCCTGGATGACCGGTCTCCGCCGCGAGCAGGCGCCGACGCGGACCGATCTGCGCAAGATCGAGGTTGACCACAGCCACGGCGATATGGCGAAGATCAACCCTCTGATCGACTGGACGTATCAGCAAATCTGGGACTACATCCGGGAAAACAATCTGCCGTACAACAAGCTCCACGATCAGGGCTATCCCAGCATCGGTTGCGCTCCCTGCACGCGTGCCATCAAGCCCGGCGAGGATATCCGCGCCGGCCGCTGGTGGTGGGAAAATCCGGAGACGAAGGAGTGCGGTCTTCACGTCCATCGGGAACTGGAAACAGCCAAGGCGTAACAGCAAAAGCTTCCGGTTCCGATGTTGGAAGTTCACACGATAATCCTGCTGGCGGTCGCCTTTGTCGCCGCGACGATCAACGGCGCGCTGGGATACGGTTTTTCGTCGATCACGGTTCCCATCGCGCTGCTTTTCTACACCAACCGGCTGCTCAACCCGGCGATGGTGTTGATCGAAGTGGCGCTCAATACATACGTCGTCTTTATCAATCGAAAGAGTCTTCCGCTCGTTTGGAAGCGCGTCGCTCCGATACTGATCGGCCTCGTGATCGGCATCGCGGGCGGAAGCCATATTCTCTCGTCCGCGAATCCCGCTTGGATTAAATTCTTCACGTATGTCGTTCTGCTGCCGCTGATTCTATTGCAGGCCGCGGGGCTTAGACGGCCGCTGCGCTCCGAGCGCGCAGTAAGCGTTCCCTTCGGTGCCGGAGTCGGAGTTTTGTACTCGCTGACGACGATTTCCGGACCGCCGCTGGCTTTATTGTTTAATAACCAGGGTTATCGGAAAGAAGAGTTCAGGGCGGCTCTCAGCCTGATCCGCGTCGCGGAATCGTCTCTGACCGCGGTCGCTTATTACTTCTTAGGTCTCTACAGTTTCGAAAGCAGCCGCTTACTGCTTTGGCTTGCACCGAGCGTTGCCGTAGGCATTCCGCTGGGTTTTTATTTGATACGACACATGCGGACGGAAACTTTCCGTAGAGTTTGCATGAGCTTCGACGCCTGGATCATCGGCTTCGGACTCTCGAGAGTCCTCCTCGACGTTCATCTTGTCCGCGGATCGGCAGCCTACGGTGCTTTGGTTGCTGTGATCGCCATCGACGCTTGTCTGCTGCGGCGATTCTTTTCACAACGGAGAACGATTGGCGCCTATTCTGCGGGGGCCGTAGGGGTTGCGAACTGATGCTCATTTTCTTGTGCGCTCTTTTCTTTCTCGGGGCGCCGTCTATGCTTTTTTAGCCCGGCGAAATCGCAAGCGCTCGACAGTCGCGGCAATTGCGAAAAGCGACCGCTGGGTGCTGCTGGAAATCGAACGCAACGACAATACGGAATCCGGAGTGTCATGGGACGTCCGCGAGGTCAGGAAAGCCGCATGAAACAAATCGCGAACTCCCGTCGATGTCGGTCTTCACTTCCCAGCTGTTGACTCTTTCCTCCTTTTTCAACGAAATATAGCAGCGCACATTGATGGCCGAGTCCAGGCGGTCGCTGCCCATGATTCTTTCGAGGAAAATATGGACTACTTCAAAAGCGTCAGCTTAAGCTTATTCATCGCGATTTTTCTTCTCGGCCAGGGCTACGCGTACGCAGATACCACTTTGTTGAATGTCTCTTACGATCCTACGCGCGAGTTGTACCAGGATTTCAACGCTGCGTTCGCGCGCTACTGGAAAGCGAAGACGGGCGAGGCGGTCACGGTCCGCCAGTCTCACGGAGGATCGAGCAGTCAGGCGCGAGCCGTCCTCGAAGGGCTGGAAGCTGACGTGGTCACGCTGGCGCTCGCGTACGACATCGACATCCTGGCCGAAAAAGGAAATCTGCT
>DASWZY010000439.1:0-10672 GCA_036407055.1 Binatia bacterium | reverse complement strand
GCGGGGTCCTGAAGGATCACGCGGCCGAGCGCCTGCTGCCGGTCGGCCATGCCGGTAAACGAGATGCTCTGCGGCGCCTCGGAGATGCCGAGGATGACGCCGGTGTCCTGAACGGGGAAAAATCCTTTGGGGATGAAAATGTAGAGCAGCACCGTCAAAACCAGCGTCGCCGCGGCGACCCAGAGCGTCGCCGTCTGGCGCTCCAGCACCCATTGGAGGGTCCGGCCGTAGAAGGCGATGATCGTTTGAAACATTCGATCCGACCAGCGGTAGAAGCGGCTCTGCTCGCTTTCTTTCTTATGGCGCAGCAGCTTCGCGCACATGACCGGCGTCAGCGTCAGCGAGACCGCCGCCGAGACGAGGATCGTGACCGCGAGCGTGACCGCGAACTCGCGGAACAAGCGGCCGACGATCTCGCCCATGAACAGCAGCGGGATCAGCACCGCGATGAGCGACACGGTCAACGAGACGATCGTGAAGCCGATCTGCTCGGAGCCCTTGAGCGCCGCATCGAGCGGGCTGTCGCCCTCCTCGATGTACCGCATGATGTTCTCGATCATGACGATCGCGTCGTCGACGACGAAGCCGGTCGAGATCGTGAGCGCCATCAGCGACAGATTGTTCAGGCTGTAGCCCAGCAGATACATCGCGCCGAACGTGCCCACGATCGAGAGCGGCACCGCAATGCTCGGTATGACCGTCGCGGCGAGCGTGCGGAGAAAGAGAAAAATCACGAGGACGACGAGCGCGACAGTGAGCATCAGCTCGAACTGCACGTCGCTCACCGATGCGCGGATGGTCGTCGTCCGGTCGGTCAAAATCGAGAGTTCCACCGAAGACGGCAGCGAGCTCTTGAGTTGCGGCAGCAGCGCCTTGATCCGGTCCACGACGGTAATGATGTTCGCGCCGGGCTGGCGCTGGATGTTGACGATGACCGCCGGCGACGTATTCATCCACGCCGCCTGCTTGATATTCTCCACGTCATCGACGACGTTGGCCACGTCGGAAAGGTGCACCGGCGCGTTGTTCCTGTACGCGATCACGAGCGGCTTATACTGCTCGCTCGAGAGGAGCTGGTCGTTGGCGGCGATGGTAAATGCGCGGTGCGGGCCGTCGAAATTCCCCTTCGGCTGGTTCACGTTCGCCTGCTGGATCGCCGTGCGCACGTCTTCGAGGGTAATGCCGTAGGAAGAGAGCACGGTCGGATTGACCTGAATGCGCACCGCCGGCTTCTGCCCGCCGCTGATGCTCACGAGGCCGACGCCGGAGAGCTGCGAGATCTTCTGCGCGAGTCGGGTGTCCGCCAGATCTTCTACTTTGGAGAGCGGCAGCGTCTTGGAAGTCAGCGACAGCGTCAGGATCGGCGCGTCCGCGGGGTTCGTCTTGCTGTAAATCGGCGGATTGGGAAGATCGGTGGGCAGGAACGTCTGCGCGGCGTTGATCGCGGCCTGCACCTCCTGCTCCGCCACGTCGATATTCAAGTCGAGCGCGAACTGAAGCGTGATGACCGAGCTGCCTTCGGAGCTGGTCGAGGTCATTTGATTTAATCCGGCGAGCTGGCCGAACTGCCGCTCCAGCGGCGCCGTGATCGAAGAGGCCGTGACGTCGGGGCCCGCGCCCGGATAGAACGTCACCACCTGGATCGTGGGATAATCGACCTCGGGCAGCGCCGAGACCGGCAGCCGCTTGTACGCCACCGCTCCGACGAGCAGGATCGCCGCCATCAGCAGCGAAGTCGCGATCGGCCGGAGTATGAACGGGCGTGACGGATTCATGACGTCCTCCGATTATGAGGCGGTGGTCTGCCCTCCGCGCGCGATCCGCGAGCCGGGCTGGAGCTTGTCCACACCGTCGGTGACGACGACGTCTCCGGCGGTAAGGCCCTTGCCGATGGCTGTCTCTTCGCCCTCGCTCGCCGTCACCTGGACGTTGCGCGCCTCGACCGTGTTGTCGTTTTTGACCACGAAGACGAAGGCCGACTGCGGGCTGTGCTGGATCGCGGCGGACGGTATCAAGACGGCGTCGTGAAGCGTATCGATCAGCAGCCGCGCGTTGACGAACTGATTGGGAAACAGCGCGCCGTTCGGGTTGGGAAAGACCGCCTTGAACTTCACGGTACCGGTCGTCTGATCGATCTGATTGTCGATCGTCATGAGAACGCCCGTGGCGAGGCGTGTTTTGAGATTGCGGTCATAGGCTTCGGCGGCGAGCTTGCGCCCACCCTGCATCTGTTTCTGCACGCGCCCGAGATTGTCTTCGGAGATCGCGAAGATGACCGCGATCGGATCAGTCTGCGTGATGACGAGTAGCCCGTTCGCGTCGCTCGCGTGAACGATGTTGCCGGGATCGACCAGACGGAGACCGACCCTGCCGGCGATCGGCGCGGTGATGCGGCTGTAGGTGAGCTGGAGCCGCGCGGTGTCGATGAGCCCCTGATCGACTTTCAGCTGGGCTTCGTATTGCCGCACCAGAGCCTCCTGGGTATCGAGCTGCTGCTTCGCGATCGAATCCTGCTCGAAGAGCGTCTGATAGCGCACGAGATCGAGCTGGGCGTTTTTGAGCAGCGCCTGATCGTGGCCCATCTGCCCCTGTGCCTGCTCGAGCTGCACCTGGAACGGGCGTGGATCGATCTCGGCGAGCAGGTCTCCCGCCTTGACGTATTGGCCTTCGCTGAAGAGCACACGCATCAACTGGCCGTCGACGCGGCTCTTCACCGTAACCATGTTGAGCGGCGTCACCGTCCCGAGCGCCGTAAGGTAGACTTTCATCTCGCCGCTCTTCGCCGCCGCCGTCACCACCGGGATGGCGCGCGCCGCCGCGTTTTGCTGCCGCGAGGGCCGCGTGTCGCCGACGCCGGAGCGCACCATGAAGTTGTAAATCGCGAGCACCGTGACCGCCGCCACGGCGAAGGCGATCAGAAAACGCCTCCGCATGTAGTGCCTGAGCGCGGCGATATAGTTTTTTCGTAGCATTCCTATCCTCCTGCCCGTCCTCCGGCCCGCCAACAGGTCTCCGCTGAACGCCCGTTCAGTAACCTATACGGTAAACCCACCGTTGCGCGTGTCAAGCGCCGGGAGCAGAGCGAAAAACAGTAAACGGGTGTGAGCTGGCGGTAAAGTATCTGAAAGAGACTTGCGGGAATTAGCGCGAACAGAATGCCGTGCGGCTGCCGCCACTAAACGAAAAAACTCCCGGCCCCGGATGGTCTCCGAAGCCGGGATTTCTGCGTGCGGCGATTTGGAATGCTCTTAACTGATCATTCCGGCAGACCGTTGAGGAGGTACATCGCTTGGATCGCCGGACTGGGTTTGCCAAAGCCGCCGAACCACCGCTCGTAGGGCACGGCGACTTTGCCGGAGCGATAAAGGCCGGCGAGCGCGCGGTTCACGGCCAGCCGGAACGCCGCGTCGTTGCGCGGCAGCATGAAGCCGTACGGCTCGTACGAAAGCAAAATGTCTGAAAGCGCGAAGCGTTTCGGATCCTTGGATGTCACCGCAAGGCCCGCCAGAATGCCGCGGTCGGAGGCGAATGCGTCGGCGGTGCCCTTCTCGACGGCGGCGATGCCCTCGACGTGATCTTTGACTTTAACCGTTTGAATCTTCACGAAGCCTTCCTTCACATATTTGGCCAAAGCGGTTTCCGTCGTCGTGCCGGGGATCACGGCGATGCGCTTGTCGGCGAGATCGGAGGCGGATCGAAAATTCACGCCGGCATTGTTCAGAAATCCCCCGCCGTCGACAAACGTCATGAGGCTGAAATCGACGCGCTGCTGGCGCGTTAGAGTCATCGTGGTGGTCCCGCATTCGATATCGATTTTGCCGGATGCGATCATATCGAGGCGATTCTCCGTCGTGACGGGCACCCAATTGAGCTTGAGGGTGATGCCGAGCTGATCCTGAACGCGGCTCGCGATGTGCGTGCAGAGATCGATGGAATAGCCGACGGGTTTTTTATCCGGTCCCGGGAAAGAGAACGGCGGCGCCGAGTTTAGATGTCCGAGCGTGAAAGTGCCCGAGTCCTTGATCTTCTTCAGCGTCCCGCTCAGCTCTTGCGCGAGCGCCGGACGCGCCACAAAAGCCGCCAGCAATCCGACCAGCATCCATTGCGCGTGTTTCATGTGCTCTCCTATAAAAATTTTCGATTAGTCGAATAGCGCTTCACGATCGAGCGCGTTGGTTCGGACTCAGATAACAGAACATGAATCGGTGCGTATATTGGACCTTGGTCCAATAGATTACCGCGCCGCGGCAGGCCGCGCCCTCAAACTTGCGTGATTCATCCCGCCGGAATCGTTATCACGGGGGCGCCTTGCTTGCCCTCCGTCTCCGTCAGCGAGAAAAGAAACATAATGAAAGAAAATATTCTTTTGGAAGGGAAGTCCTTGTCGTCGATCCAGTACCAGTCGTTGCGGTATGGCACGGCGGCGAATGCGTCGCTCGGCTTCTGCGGCGAGCTCGGAATCCGGATGAGCGGCATGATGGGAGCGCCGTTCACGCTTTCCGGCGGCGGAGTGGGATATGTCCGGCGCTCCGCGATGCTCGCGGCCGGGGCTTCTATATAGGAAGAGAGATCAATCAATATTTCCAGCATTGACCGGGTAAGGATCGCGATCTCTTTGTCGCTGCTGGCGACCGAGCCGTAAACCACGCTGAACTCTCCGGCGTTGGGATCGAGTCCCAAAATCTTTCGCACCTCGGCGCGGGAAGCCTCGACTTCCGGATTGGGTTTTTTGCTGAACACAATCAAGCTAGCGGTCTGCTCGCCGGTTTTGCGCACACGCATGCCGAGATCGCCGGATTGCTGTATTTGGCGGAGCTTCTCGACCAGGGTATGAAATTCCGGATCGGCGTCGCGGGTTCGCGCGGAGCCGCCGTATCTGCTGTGGATTCCGTTAACGCTGTGTGCCGTTATGCGCAGCACCAGATCCGCCGGGTAGCCTGCCTGCAGAAGATTTAGAATCGCCATGGGCGTGATCGGCGTCATGAGATTGCGCGCGAAGCGCTCGCCGCTCAGCGGCGAGTAAGTAATCGTGGGCCGATCCGTATAGGTGCCGGCCGTCGAAAGGCTGTAGAGCGAGTTATACGGCCACGGGAGTTCCGCGCCGTGCGCCCAGTTGCCGGTGTAGCCGATCGTTCCCTGAACGGCATACTGATTGATCACCGACGCCACGTCGAGAAAAACCGGCGCGTCACCGTAGCGCAGCTTGACGAGATTGAGCAGCATCTGCGATTTCCAGGAATCTGAAATCGCGCTGACATAGTCGAAGCGGTCGCGCGCGACCGTGCCGGGGCCGATGCTGGCGCAGCCGGCGAGGCTGAATGAAAGCACAATAACGCTGCAAAGGATTTTTTTTCGCATGGGATCTCCGGTTCAGTTCTGAAACGCGCGGCGCGTCCAAATGCGCGCGTCGAGCCAGTAGTGGCAAAAGAGTCCGCCCACGCCGAGCGGGGCGATCCATGAAAGTTGCAGCCAGCCGTCGGCCAACGCGCCGGCGAATCCGAGGACCGGCCAGGCGAGAAAAGACGCCGCGGGCTTTAACTCGGCGCGCCATTTGGGGACCGGCGAAATAGGGAATCGCGCCGTGTTCGCTACGATCGCCGCGGGAAATGCCGCCGGCCGGCGCGCCATGGCATACGCGAAGTAAAGATATTGAACTTCGTGATGCACGGCGAGAACCAACAGGAAAGAGGCGTTCGATGCGCCGAGCGCGTAGCTGCTGCCGAAGGCGGCGGCATGCGCCAGCACAATCCACCATTCGCCTGGGTGAATCATCAAATCGGGCGTTCGATTTCCGCCGATAAACTGCCTCCAGAACAGCCATGCGAGGTATGCCGCGACGCAAAGCACGGCGGCGACGCCGACGATCGCGGTCGCTTCGGCGCCGAGATCGAGCGCCAGATAGCGTTCGCCCTCGTACTCGCGCGGCGCGATATGCGTGTAGGAAAGCGCCGCGGCGAGCATCGGCAAATATATCGCGCCGTGAAACAGGACGTCGTGCAGGCGCGACACCGGCCCGCCGACGCGGCGCTGGTAAAAGCGGGCGATGCCGAACGACTGGCGGCCGCGGTGCCACACGGCCGCATACATAGCGATGGAAGTAAGTACGATTCCTTGGCCGCCGAAGGAAAGAAAATAGGTCAGCGCCAGGATCGCCAACGGGATCGCCAGCACATCGATGCGACGGTGACGCCAGAGCCGCCGCCGCACAACGGCGTCGTAGGTGGCGCCGAGATGGAATTCGGCGAGGACGAAATCGACCGCATCGAACTCGCGGTCGCCGTGGAATAGAATCAGCGCGACGGCGGCGAGGATCGCCGCCGAGGCGCCGCCGCAGGCGAGCCAAAAATCCGCCCGGCGCGAAAAAAGCCACAATCGCCGCTCAAGCTCGGGGTGACTTTCCATGCCATCAATAAAATCCGTTCGCTGCGCGAGCGGACCGGATCATACGATTTGCTAGAACAGTATTCCTACAAGTCGTTTGAGCAATTCCTCGACCGACATCATCGTAAGCAGCAGCGGCGCGACGGGAAGAAGCGCGAAGACCAGGAGCTGGAGAACGGCTTCCTTGGAAATCGGCGCCAATCGGATCGAGCGCACCACCTCGAAACTATTGGCGAGATCGGCAAGCGATTGAATGTCGGCGCTGCCGACGAACGGCTCGTCCTTAGATGCCCCGCCGCGCACCCATTTCGCGTCGAATTCGCGCACATAGCGCTCGGCGAGCGCGCCGTATTCGCGATTGGCCGTGCGCTTGAGCTGGGCCAGCTGCGGCGCGAACACCAGCAGCGGCCCGAACACGATACACAACAAAAAGCCGACGACGACGCCGATCTCCATCATGAACTGCGGCAAGGAAGCGCCGAGGTAAAAAATGCGGTTGGCGATCGGCCCGGCGAGGATCACGCCGTGAGCCACGAGCAGCGGAACGAAGGCGAAGACCGTGTTGCCGAGGAATCCGAGTCCGCCGACACGGTCCGGATGCGTTGGAATCAGACTGAGGTCGATGCGCGACACCTGCCAGAGAAAGCGCATCCAGATAAATATGCGAAAGTACCAGCGCACGAGAAGGAACTGATACAGCGGCAGGCTCACGTACGCGTACCAAACGCCCGGCGCCGAGAGCTGCAATCCGTCGGCCGTCGGCGTCGCGTACCATGTCGCGGCGGAGAGCGCGACATAATGACGCCAGAAGATGAATACGCCGACGATGTATACAAAGGCGATCAGCGACAGCTCCGCGATAACGGAATTGCGCAAACGGAAAGCCGAATCGATGATTTGTTCGAATCGCGGCAGAGCATCGTCGGGAATCAAATGGCGCTCGAGAAATTGCCGCACGACGAAGCGCAATCGCTCGTGTACGACGAGCTCGGCGACGATCAGCAGCGGCAGCGCGACGAGAAAGCGCAACTGCGCTTCCACGTCGTAAAGAAACGGCACGGCGACGCGGCCCGGAACCGCGGTTCCGGAGAGCGCCGCGAGGATGATCAGCGGCAGCCAGGCGAAGAGCGTGATGACGCCGATGCGGCGCCGCACCAGGTCGAGCGCGTCGCCCGAGAGATGCCAGCGGCGGAAAGCTTGATAAAGCGGCCCGCCGAGGACGAGCGAGAAATCTTGCGCCGCGTTGATCCTCGTGAACGGGTTCTTACCGACGATTCCGGCGACTGTGCTCATCGCGCGTTCACCGTTGAAGCCTCCTCTTTGATATTCGTGTGAGACGTCGTGCCCTCTTTGATCTCCTCGATGGAAAAAACCTGCGCCTGCCAGGGAGCCACGTCGAGATATAGACCGGCCGATGCGAGGTCGTCGCCGTTGCGGTCGTAGCGCGCGTCGCCGAATCGGTCCTGCAGCCGCCATCGACGCCCGCGGAGATCCGTAAACGGAAGCCGCAGGTAACATTGGCTTCGATTCGCGGCATAATTCACTGTGGTGAGAAGCCGCTGCTCTTTCGCACCTTCCCATGCGAACGCGACGAAGCAATCCCACGTCCAGTTGCCCTCCCAAGCGGGAACGCATTCGAGCAGGCGCCAGTCGCCCTTCCGCACCACGGGATCGCGCAGGATGGCGAGCAGCCGCTCGTAGAATTTTTTGACATTCTCATCCAAAGGCTCCTCCGGCGCGCGGACGAGGTGCGGCGAAATCCTTTTCTTTCGCCCCTCGAACTGCCCCTGATGAAAGAAGCGCATTCCCGGAGACAGGAACGTCAGCACTGCCGCGGCGCGATGGACTTCCGGCGAAAACGTCGCGGCGGCGCGCGGCTCGTCGTGATTTTCGAGAAAGCGCACGAGCTTATTCTGATAATCCATGCCGGCGAGAAAATGTTCGCGCACCGGACGCGCGCGTCCATCGCGCAGCCGGTCGTAGAGACGCTTGTCGTACGCATAATCGAATCCCTGCTGCTGCAGCGTCCATTCCATGTCCCAGTAGACTTCCGCCATGAAAAGGAAGCGCGCCGCTTTCTCGCGCACGCGCGCGATCGCGTTCGGCCAGAATGGATCGATTTTGATGCCCCAGGTCCGCTCGAACACCTCGGGCAGGACGAGCATCGCCATGTCACAGCGCACGCCGTCGCACTGTCCCGCGATTTTCAGCAGGGCGGCGATCAGCGCTTCCTGAGCCGCCGGGTTGCCGTAGTTGATCTGCAGCGTGTCGGGCCAGCCCGGGAAAAACGGATCGCGGCCATGGGCGAGAAGGCGGTCGCCGCCTCCGGTTTTTATCCAGGTGTAGTTTTTCGGCGCGCGCGCGAGATCGAGCTCGGTTCCCGATACATAGTAATCGGGATGCTCTTCGACCCAGCGATGATCGAGGCCGGTATGATTGGGAACGAAATCGAGCAGCAGCCGCAGGCCGCGCTTGCCGAGCCGCTCGCGCACGCGCGCCAGAGCTTCGTCCCCGCCGAGATCGCGATGCACGGCATAGTCGGTTATCGCGAAACCGGATCCGGCGATGTCTTCTTCGCGCAAATCCGGCAATGTATGCTGAAATTCTTCACTCCACTCGGGGTTTTCGCGCGAGACGCGCTTTCCCGCTTCGCCCGTCTGCCACACGCTCAGGAACCAAACCCAGTCGAAACCCATTTCCGCGAGACGATCGATGTCGTCGTCGGGGATGTCGTCCAGCGTCGCTCTGCGGCCGAGCTTGCGCGACAATTCGGTCAGCCAGATGCGCGTGTTGATCTGATACAGCGAAGGATATCGGACGGCGGTCATTAGCGTCGACGTCAGCGTTCGAGCGGTTTTTCGGCCGCACGCTTCGACGGCGAGCGCGCGGGGCGACGCTGCTGCTTCGCCGTTATCGCGGCGTACGATTTCTTGCCGGCGGCGAGAACGGCTTCCCGCGACACGGTCCCGAACAGATGCAGGCTACGGGCGATCATGCCGGTCCAGCCGGTCTGGTGGCTGGCGCCGAGACCGGCGCCGTTATCGCCGTGAAAATATTCGTGGAACAGAATGCAATCGCGCCAGTTTGGATCGTCTTGAAATTTCGCCAAATTGCCGTAGACCGGCCGGACGTCCTTGTCTCGGAGAAAAATATTCGCGAGGCGGCGCGCGATCTCGGCGGCAACCTCGTACAGGTTCATCTGCCGCCCGGAGCCTGTCGGGCATTCGATCGTGAACGCGTTGCCGTAATAGCTGTAATATTGCAGCAGCGCGCGGATGATCAGGCCGTTGACCGGCATCCAGATCGGGCCGCGCCAGTTCGAGTTGCCGCCGAACATACCGCTGTCGGACTCCGCCGGCAGATAGGAAACGCGGAATTCCCGGCCGCCGGTTTTGAAGACGTAAGGATGCTCCGCGTGGTAGCGCGACAGCGAGCGAATGCCGTAGGGACTTAGAAACTCTTTCTCGTCGAGCATTCGCGCCAGCACGCGGCGGAGCTTCGTTTCATCGAGAATCGACGCCAGGCGGCGGCCGGCGACGCCGGTTTTCGCCGGATCGTGGATCGCGGCGCGCAGCTCGGGTCGCACCTCGAGAAATTCCTTCAGGCGCTGTTGGATCTCGGGATACTTCACCAGCAATTCACCTTCGAAGACCGTCGCGGCGCACAAGGGCAGCAGACCGACCATCGAGCGGACCTTCAGCCGCTGCGCGTCGCCGTTCGGCAGCCGCAGCACGTCGTAGAAAAATCCGTCTTCCTCGTCCCACATTCCTGTGTCGTCGCCGAGGCGGGCCATCGACGAAGCGATCCACAGGAAATGCTCAACGAACTTCGCCGCCATGTCAGCGTAGGCGGCATCGGTCATCGCGAGCTCGGCGGCGATCTCCATCATGTTCTCGCAGAAGAGCACCATCCAGGCGGTGCCGTCGGCCTGCTCGAGATAGCCGCCGGTCGGCAGCGGCGCGCTGCGATCGAAGACGCCGATGTTGTCGAGACCCAGAAAGCCGCCCTCGAAGACGTTGCGGTCGGAGCGGTCCTTGCGATTGACCCACCAGGTGAAATTTAAGAGCAGCTTCTGAAAGATGCTCTTGAGCCATTCCCGATCCCCTTCCCCGTTTTGTGCCTTTTCCAGACGATAGGTGAAGATCGTCGACCAGGCATGCACCGGCGGATTGACGTCGCCGAAATTCCACTCGTACGCCGGAATCTGCCCGTTCGGATGCATATAGCGGTCGCGCAGCATGAGCTTCAGCTGCTCCTTGCCGAAGTCCGGGTCGACGAGCGTCAGAGCAGC
>DASWZY010000438.1:0-23365 GCA_036407055.1 Binatia bacterium | reverse complement strand
CTGAGCCGGAAGGTGCTCGCGGCGCCGCTGGGCGAGCTCGAGCGCGTGGGAATTCCCCGCATCCTTGTCACCTTGACCGACGACATCGCGATGATCGGTTGGGCGGCGCAAAATGTGCCCTCTTTCGCGATGAATCTCGCGGTGCTTGCGGGCTGTGCGATTTATCTCAGCTGGCTCTCATGGAAGGTGCTTGTCGGCGTGACATTTTTCATCGTCATTGGCGCGTTCTTATATCGTGTCCTGACCGCGCGCGCATACAAATATCTCCAGCATGCGCGCGACACCCGCGACGTTCTCTTTCAGCATTTCCGCGCGTTGACGGAAGGAATTAAGGAATTGAAGCTTCATGCGCCGCGGCGCGAAGCTTTTCTCTCCGAGCGGATAAATACGGCGACAGAGGCGCTTCGCCGCGACGCGCTCGCCGGCGTGCGCCATCACACCGTGGCGGATACATGTTCTCAACTGCTCTTCTACGGTGCTATCGGCGGGACGCTTCTCGCGACGAGTGTTATTCCCAACCTCAACGGCGAGACCCGGACAGGTTACGTCCTGGCGATGCTGTACGTCATGAGCCCGGTTTGGAGTTTGATGGAAGGATGGCCGATTTTCGCGCGCGCTCGGATCGCGCTGGAGAAAGTCCACGCACTCGGTCTTTCGCTCGAAGGAATCCATAGCACGTCTGCCAGGGTCGACGAAGGGCCGGTGCGCGCATGGAATCGACTCGATCTCGAGGGAATAACCTTCGCGTACCCGGCGGACAGCGAAGGACGGGCTTTTATGCTCGGCCCAATGAACTTCAGCTTGCGGCGCGGCGAGTTGGTCTTTGTCACCGGAGGCAACGGCAGCGGAAAGTCGACGCTGGTGAAGGTTGTCACCGGACTGTACAGTCCGCATTCGGGCACAATCCGGCTGGACGGGCGCTCCGTCTGCGAAAATGACCGAGAGGCATACTGTCGATATTTCTCTGCGGTCTTCTCGGACTTTTACCTATTCGACAGCTTGCTTGGGCTTTCCGGTCCGGATCTCGATGGACGCGCTTCCCGGCACCTGGTCGAGCTCGAGCTTGACGCGAAAGTGAGAGTTACGGACGGCAACCTTTCGACTACGGCGCTGTCGCAGGGACAGCGCAAACGCCTCGCTCTACTGACTGCTTTTATGGAAGACCGCGAAATTTATGTTTTCGACGAATGGGCTGCCGACCAAGATCCTCACTACCGGGAAATCTTTTACAAGCGCCTCTTACCTCAGCTGAAGAGCCGGGGAAAAACCGTCGTCGTAATCAGCCACGACGACCGCTATTACCATTTGGCCGACCGAGTTGTGAAGCTCGACTATGGCAGCGTCGTAGTGCAAAATGGCCGCGACGGAATCGATGATCGTGAATCATCTGTGCCGGAGCGCTCCCGCATGGAAAAGGAAGAGGTATAATCTCCCTGATAAATTCTTTCAGCCGCTGATCTTCCAATCCGATCCTAATGCTGGGGAATCTTGCGCTTGCTCCTCAGCGTGAATGGCAGCGAAAACAAGATCGATACGGCAAGTATTCCCGCCACTATTCCTAGAGAGACGCCGATGGGAATCTTGTAGAGATCGACGAGCAGCATCTTAATGCCGACGAAGCAGAGGACGAACGCCAGTCCCACCTTAAGATAGCGGAACATATGCATGATACCGGCCAGAAGAAAATACAGGGCGCGCAGTCCCAGAATCGCGAATACGTTCGACGTGTAAACGATGAACGGATCCATCGTGACGGCGAAAATGGCGGGAATGGAATCCACGGCGAAGATGACATCGGTCGTCTCGACTACCACCAGAACCAACAGGAGCGGCGTCGCGTAAAGCCGCCCGTCCCTGCGCACGGTGAAGCGCTGTCCGTGATAGTCGCTCGTTACGTGCATGATCCGGCGCAGCAGGCGGACGGCGGGATTTTTCTCGGGCTCGAGCTTTTCGTCGCCCGCGAACAGCATCTTGATTCCCGTGATGATCAAGAAGCCGCCGAAGACGTAGATGATCCAGTGAAACGCGCTCAGCAGCGCGGCGCCCGCGGCGATGAAGATCGCCCGCATCACCAGCGCTCCCAATATGCCCCAGAAGAGAACGCGGTGCTGGTAGCGCGCCGGCACGTCGAAGTAGGAAAAGATCATCAGGAAGACGAAGATGTTGTCGACACTCAGTGATTTTTCGATGAGATATCCTGCGAGGAATTCGAGGGCCTTCTCCGATCCCCAGAAATGATAGATGCCGAGGTTGAACAGGAGCGCCAGAGAGATCCACACGCCGCTCCAGGTCAACGCCTCGCGCACCGAGACTTCGTGGGCTTTGCGGTGAAAGACGCCGAGGTCGACGGCCAACATCGCCAGCACGAAGAGATTGAAGCCGATCCATAACAACGGCCGCTCAGGTGTCACACAGTCTCCTTACGGCGGAAGTTAAAATACGGATGCGCCGCCGCTCAGCGGGTTCCCAGCGGCGGCCATGCTCTCGAGCCGCCGGATTCTTTCTTCCATGGGCGGATGCGTGCTGAAGAGCTTCATCAACCCGCCGCCGGTCAATGGGTTCACGATGAACATGTGGGCGGTCGCCGGATTCGCCTCCATGGGAGTCTGTGCCGCGCCCGTGTGAAGCTTCCGCAGCGCGTTCGCGAGACTTAACGGATCCGCCGAGATCGCCGCTCCCGTTGCGTCGGCGCCGTATTCGCGGCTCCGCGAGATTGCCAGCTGCACCAGTATGGCGGCGAGCGGCGCGACGATGATCGTCAACAACGCGGCCATTGGATGGCCGCCGTCGCGGTCGTTGCGCGACCCGAAAATCATTCCCCAGTGAGCCATGTTGCCCAGCATAGAAATTGCGCCGGCCATGGTCGCCGCTATAGTTCCCACGAGGATGTCGCGATTTTTGACGTGCGACAGTTCGTGAGCCAGCACGCCGCGGAGCTCGGCTTCGTCGAGAATACGCAGAATGCCTTGGGTGACGGCGACCGCCGCATGCCTCTCATTCCGTCCCGTGGCGAAGGCGTTCGGCGCCCCTTCGGGAATTATATACAGCTTCGGCATCGGCATCTGTGCGCGCAGCGCGAGCTCCTCGACAATACGGTGAAGCTTCGGGGCGTCATAGAAGCCTACTTCTCGAGCGCCGTACATCCGCAAAACAATCCTATCGCTAAACCAGTAACTTGCACCGTTCATGACTAGAGCGAGCATAAAAGCCATGATCATGCCGCTTTCGCCGCCAAACATGCCGCCGGCTCCGACCAGGATAACAGTGAGCAGCGTCATCAAAAAGACCGTTTTGAGCGTCATCATTTTCGCCTCCGTGCTTTTGGTTACTGCGGCATTTTCTTACCCGAACAGCAATGCGCAGAGGTACGCCGTGCTTCCTGCAAGAACCAAGATCACAGGAACCCACTGCTCCATTTGAGCGCTTCCGCATTCCGCGATCCTCACCGCAGAGAAATATTACCTTTGAGTACAACTCGGCGCACTCGGCTGACTTCCGGTGGGAAATCACCCGAGCTGAATTAGGGCTCATAGAGCCCGGAACGAGGCTCAGGACTAAATGCGGTAAACGTTTATCTGCTGATAAACGCTCGACTTGGAAGGAGGAGAGAACGTTCGCTCGCTGATCCAGCCCGCGGGCGAAATCTCCTGTCGCGACGGTTCGAAAACAGGCAGATTCTTGCCCGGAGATTTCGCTCTCAGATGCCGGCCGAGGACGCCGGATATAGGATTCAGGTCGTCCTCGGAAAGATCTTGCCGATCGGCTCTAAACGACGACGAAGCTTCGGCCGCAAAGCTCAAAGACAACGGCTCTATGAAAAGAGACGCCGATGGCAGAAACAGGAGAAAAAGCAGCAATGCGGCCATGCGCTTCATAATTCCAAATCGAAGCGTAGCAAATAGATCGCGACAGTCAAGTTGCGGCCGGGGTGGTGCGTCGTCATTGTCCGCCGCGGACGACGACACGGGCCGTCATATAAGGATGTATGGGGCACGCGTAATCGAACGTCCCCGGGGCGTCGAAGCGCCGGGTGTAGGCGGCGCCGGGCAGCATATAATCGTTGCCGGCAGCGCCGTCGGCGTACTTGACGCCGTGCGGCGAGCCGTCGTCGTTCGTCCAGGTGACGCTGTCGCCCGCATTGATCGTGATCGTTTCGGGCGTGAACGCGAACATGTCGATCGAGACCTTCGCACCGCTGGCAGCAGCGTCCGCCGCGCGCGCCATGGGAGCGCGCGCGGCGAGCGCGAAGAGGCCGGCGAGCAGGAGCCCGGTCATCGCGAAGACGATCGCGAAGCGGGCGGAAAACAGCCTTCTCTGCATAGTCATGCTAATTTCCTTTCATCGCTGCCGAACGCTGGACCACGATTTTACGCGGCGCGTTGCCGACCGAAACCGTCCGCGTGGCGCCGCTGTCGAGATCGACAACGGTAAGGTCGTTCGAGCCTTCGTTGGTGACATACGCGGTCTTGCCGTCGGCGGACGCGGTCGCCCAGTGGGGCTGCTTGCCGACGATGACGCTGCGCGCCGGGCTGTTCTTCGCCGGATCGAACAGCAGCAGCTCGCTCGGCCCCTGCACGACGACGATACCGAACGCCATGCCGCGCGTGCGGCCGACATAGTGCGGTGAGACGCCCGTCGGGATTTGCGCGACGATCTTATCCGATGACGGGTCGAGCACCTGCACGGCGCTCACGCCGGCCTGCGTGAAGTAGAAGCGCTTGCCGTCATAGGCGAACTCGCCGTCGCGCGGCGTCTTGTCGAGCGGGATCGTGCGGACGAGCTTCCGCCCGGGGATGTCGATCAGCGCGAGGCCGAACTGTCCTGGCTGCTGCACTGTAACGTAGGCGCTCTTTCCGTCCGGGCTGATCGCGACGGTGTGCGGTTTGGGCACGGCGATGGTCGAAGCAACGCTGTTGCGCTTGGTGTCGACAAAGGCGAGACGGTCCTCGCCGTAAACCGTGACGAGAAGCAGTCTATCGTCGGGCGTGATCGCGATGCCGTTCGGCGCCTTACCGACGTCGATTGTCTTCACGACTTTGTCGCTCGCCGTATCGATCACGTCGACCGACGAAGCGGCGTCGCCGCTGACATAGACCGTCCCGCCGTTTGCCGTGATCGCCATGCCGTGCGGCCCGGCGGAAACCGGCACGGTCGCGACGACCGAGCCTGCGGCGGTGTCGACGACGCTCACGCTGTTGTCTTTGAAATTGCCGATATAGGCCTTCGGCCCCGCCGCATCGGCACGCCCGGCAGCGCCGAGCGCGAAGCAGGTTGCCAGCGCTATCGTTGTATAGAAACTCCAGCGACCGGTCCGGCCGCGGATAATATGGTTGGTTGTCATAACATTCCCTCCTTATTCAGTGAGACCGCTTGGCTTCAGAAATTATTCCCGACTATTGACGGCGCAAATAAATTTCTCGGCGGTAGACGGGAATTTTCTGTCGGAAAAACCAGTCTAAAGTATGAAGCGCGGCTGCGCGGCGCGTTCATTGACTCGGTGCGGGACGCATGCAACAATCTCACGGAAACTCTCAGCGACAAGCCTTACAGCCCAGCCTTTTTTTAGTCCCCGGCGGGAATAAATCCGGCGCAGGAGCGGTCTCTACGGTGGGGGAAAAAGACAAACTTGCGCGCTTCGAGGAAGCGATTTTGCCCCACATGGACGCTGCGTATAACATCGCCCGGTGGCTCACGCGCAACGAGCGCGACGCCGAGGACATGGTGCAGGAGTCGTATCTCCGGGCATTCAAGTTTTTCGACGCGTTCACCGGCGTCAACGCCCGAGCCTGGCTGCTCACGATCGTGCGCAACACCTGCTACACGTGGCTGCAGCAAAACCGCGGGCGCGAGTTGATGACGGAGTTCGATGAAAAAATACACAGCGAGGAGAACGAGGCTTGGGATCCGGCGGCTCAGGTCGAGAAGGAGATCGACGGCCGGATGCTGGCGCAGGCGCTCGAAGCGCTGCCGGCGGAATACCGCGAGGCGGTGGTCCTGCGCGATCTGGAAGGCCTTTCGTACAAGGAGATCGCGGACGTCGTGGCGGTGCCTGTCGGCACCGTCATGTCGCGGCTGGCGCGCGCCCGCGCGCGGCTGAAGCGCCTGCTGACCGAGCGCTTGAAAGAGAAGGCGTAGAATGAACTGCGAAGCCGCGCAAAATCTGCTCGACGCCTACCTCGACGGCGAATTGGATCCCGCGGGGCGGCTCGAGATCGAGCGCCATTTGCAGGAGTGCGCCCTGTGCTCGCACGGCTGCGAAGAGCGGCGCGCGTTTCAGCGCGCGGTCGGCGGAAGCGCCCTCCGCTATAAAGCGCCGGCCGAGCTGCAGCAGAAAATCCGCTTCGCGCTCCGGCGCGAGGCGAACGCGGAAAAACCGTCGCGCACCGTGCCACGCAGGTGGTTTACCGCCGCGGCTTCCGTCGCGATCGCCGCGCTCGCGCTTCTCGTCGTGCTGCCGTTCCTGCGCGGGCGCGCGGGCGACGATCTCGTGGCGCGCGAGATTTTGGCGGGACACGTCCGCTCGTTGATGGCGAATCATCTCGCGGACGTGCCTTCGTCCGACAAGCACACGGTGAAGCCGTGGTTCGACGGCAAGCTCGACTTCGCGCCGCCCGTGGAAGATTTTGCGTCGCAGGGTTTTCCGCTTATCGGCGGGCGCCTGGACTATATCGATAACCGCTCCGTCGCGGCGCTCGTCTACCAGCGCAAGAAACATTTCATCAATGTCTTTGTCTGGCCGGCGCAGTCCGAGAGGGAATCGCCGCTGACACAAGTCCAGCGCCAAGGCTACGACCTGTTTCACTGGACGAAGGGCGGCATGAACTATTGGGTCGTGAGCGATTTAGAGCAGGGCGATCTGAGGGCTTTCGTGGATATGTTGCAAAAAGGAGCGGCAGGAAAGTCGTAGCTCCGCTCCAGCCTTGAGTTATCGCCTGTAAGCGTTTGTAGATAAAACCGAAGGGAGCCTTGGGAGAATTGTCTCCCATCGCCAAGATGAAGAAGAATCTTCGAGCCGGCGCGCTGCCGCGGATGCGCTCAGGGAATCAGCAGCAGCTTGCCCGTAGTCGCGCGCGAGGCGAGCAGCCGATGGGCATCGTCCGCGCGAGCGAGAGGGAAAGTCTCGCCGATGTGAACCTTGAGCCTGCCGCTTTCGATCCAGTGGAAGAGATCGCCGGCGCGGCGCAGCACGTCCGCATGATTCGCAACGTGGTGCGTCAGGCTCGGCCGCGCGAGAAATAGCGAGCCTTTCGCGTTCAGCACGGCGGTGTCGAAAGGCGGCACGGGTCCGCTCGATTGGCCGAAGATGACCAGCATCCCGCGCGGCGCGAGCGAATCGAGACTTTTCTCGTAAGTCGTTTTTCCGACGGAATCGTAAACTACGTCGACGCCGCGGCCATTCGTGAGCCGTCGGGCCTCCGCGGCGAAATCCTGTTCGGTATATAAAATCGCTTCGTCCGCGCCCGCCGCTCTCGCGAGCGCAGCTTTTTGCGCGCTGGATACGGTGGCGATGACGCGCGCGCCGCGAATCTTCGCGATCTGCACGAGCAAAAGACCGGTGCCGCCGGCCGCCGCATGGACCAGTGCGGTGTGCTCCGGACGCAGCGGAAAGGTGCTGTCGGCGAGGTAATGGGCGGTCATGCCTTGCTGCATGACCGCGGCGGCGATCTTGAAGTCGATCGCGGCGGGCAATTTGATCAGGTGCCAGGACGCAACCGCGGCGAATTCGGCATAGGCGCCTTGGCCGTTGGAGATGCCGTATGCGACGCGGTCGCCGACCGCAGCCGCAGTTACTTCCGTTCCGACGGCGACAACCGTTCCGGCCGCCTCGGCGCCGGGAGTATAGGGAAGCGCGCGGGCGTGGTGGCCGCCCCAGTGGAATCCCGAGCGGTAATAAATGTCTAGGTAATTGACGCCCGCCGCCGCGATCTTGATCAGCGCCTCGCGCGGTCCGGGCTCCGGAGCCGCGGCCTCTTCATAGCGCAGCACCTCGGGCCCGCCGAGCTCGTGAACGCGGATCGCTTTCACGCGTCGATCAATTTTCGATCAGAGCGACCACGCGCGCCGGCGCCGATTCAGTCTTCCACTTCGCCGGCAGAGCGATGATCTTGGCCGTCGGGCCGATCTGATCGAGGTTGATCAAATTCTCGATCTGGCAGGTGACGTTCGGAAGAATGATCTTGTGAACGCGCATGCCGCTCGTCAAGATCTCGTCGGCGGTCTTATAGTCGCTGCCCTTTTCCTCTTGGGCGAAATCGAAGCCGATCACGGCGGGCTTTCTCTTTACGAGCCACTGCGCCGATTCTTTCGTAAGGCACGGCGAATCGTTCCACCATTTGGGATCGGTCGTCGTATGCCCCTTCGGCCAGTCCGTGCGCAGCAGCAAGATACCGCCGGCCTCGATTTTAACGCCTTCTTCCGCCAGCGCCTGTTCCGCGCGGTCGAGGTCCTCGGGCGTGATGCGCGCGCCGGCGGAGCCTTTGAAGGTGAGATCGAGCACGACGCCGTTGCCGATCAGCGGCTCGAGCGGCAGCCGCTCGATCGACGGCTTGTCGCGGAAGAAATGGTGCGGCGAATCGATGTGCGTTCCGGCGTGCACCGTCATCTCGACGAAGTTGGAGACGAAGCCTTTTTCGTCCCAATTGATGTACGGCTTTAATTTGAAATAGGTCTCGTCCGGAGCGAAGGGCGCCGAATCGCATTCATCCACGGTCATGCTCAAATCCACGATACGCATGGCTGCCTCCCGATCAATTAGTCTGACACAGTAACCATGACATAGCCCGTTACGGCTTTCGCTTCAATATTTGTCGAGCAGCCGGCCGAGATTGCCGATGCGGTCTTGAATGCCGGCGAGCCGCAAAGCCCGCCACAGGCCCGCCTGATTGCTGGTAACGACCGGCAATCCACATTCGGTTTCCAGCGCCTCGATAATCTCGAACGTGCGGAAATTTCCGCACGAGATGAGAATACCGTCGGGGTTATCCGCATGCGCAACGACTTCGCGCGCAAGCCGGTAGGCGGACTCCGGCTCGAGCGCGCCCATATCGATGCTGCGCCGGATGCCGAGGCCCTCGATACCGGCGATCTCGAAGCCGGATTGCCGCAGCACGTCCGACAATTTCTCGTCCATGTCGCGAATATAAGGAGTCGCGATCGCCGGCCGGCGAATTCCAAGCGCGCGCAGCGCGTCGACGACCGCCGTCATGCTGGTCGTCGCCTGAATTCCGGTTGCCGCGGTGATGCGCCGGATGAGATCGGCGTCATGCCCCATGCCGCGAAAGAACGCGGCGGCGGTGCCCGCCTGGAGAATGACCTTGACGTCGGCCGAGGCGAGCTCGCGCGCGGCGCGCTCGACCTGCTTGATCATCTCGGCGAGGCCTTCGGCAGTTACGTCGTGAATCAGCGTGCGGGTTTCGACCAGACAAACGTCCGGAGGCATCGACCGGCGCCACTCTTCGGCGCCGGCGGTCTCGGGGGAAGGGGAAATGCGTCCTATGCGCGCGCGCCTGCCGTACATCGCATCACTTTGTTTTGGCGGATGCCCTGCGGAAATCGGCCATCATCGCCGAGACTGACCGCAGTTTTTCCATCGAGCGGATAGTATCGATGATACGCTCAATCGAGCGCGGTGCCAAATAGGGGGCGGCGCATTGCTGAAATTTGTCTTCCAGCTCAGCGCGCGAGAGCGGGTTCTTCGGATGTCCCTTGGGCGGGCGGGATTCGGCGCGGTAAGAGCGCCCGTCGCGCAATCGTATTTCGAGCCTCGCGCGCGCGTGCTCGAATCCCACGTCGTCTAGCCGCGGATCGCGCACCAACTCCACTTTTCGTATCAGCGTTTGCAACGCGCGGTCGGAGGCCTTGGCGTCGACATACTGCCGCAGCCCGGCGGCGCGGTCGAGAAGCGCGACGGCGACGGAGAACGGCCCGCTGAATTTACCTTCCAGGCCCGTCGCCGGCCGATCGTAAACCAGCGGCGCGGCGGAAATATTGCCCATGGTTACGGTGACTCTTTCGATGGCGCCCGCATCGATATCATGGCGCGCCGCGAGATCGATCGCGGCATCGAGCAGCGAATGCAGAACGCCGGCGCAGGGGTAGCGTTTGACCGCGATTCCCGGCGCGCTGAAAAAGAACGGCCGGCCGAACTTCAGGCGCGCGCCATCGACGTTGTTGCGCGACGCGGCGCTGAAAAAACCCATCGGCGCATCGAAAATATTTTCCGCCGCGGTAAATCCCTGTCGCGCGAGCTCGGCCGCTACGACGCCGTTCTCGGCGGCGCGGCCGGCGTTTAGCGCTTTCGCCATGCTGCCGCGGTTCGCGCGCACGCCGGCGGAAAGCGTCGCGGCCAGGCCCAGCGCCCATCTGATGCGCTTCGCGTCGAGGGCCGCCAGGCGCGCCGACGCAGCGGCGGCGCCGAATACGCCGATCGTGCCGGTCGGATGAAAGCCGTCGAGATAGTGGCGCGGATCGATCGCATCCGCCACACGGCACGCGACTTCCACGCCAACGATGTACGCCGTAAGCAATTGTCTTCCGCCCGAACGATGTTTTTCCGCGAGCGCCAAAGCGGCGGCGAGAACGGGCGTCGTGGGATGCGTGAGCTGGCCGAAAGGAATTTTCGCCGACGTCGCAAGCTGCGTGTCGTCGTAATCGAGCACGTGGCCTTGGACGCCGTTGGCGAGCGCGGCGTAACGCGCGGGAATTTTGACTCTCGTTGCGACGATCGTGGCTTCGCGCGGCCCGGCGAGCTTCGTCACATAGCGGCGGATAAGGGCGCTCGCATCCTCGCGCGCGCCGGCGATCATCGTCGCGATCCCGTCGAGGATGTGGTCTTTCGCGGCATCCACGACGGCGGGCGGGATGTCGCCGAAGCGCGTGTCGGCGACGAACTCGGCGATCCGCGCGGTGACGTTCTTACGGGACATTTCAAGCGGATTTAACCGGTTGAATGTCCGCTGTCAATGAAGAGCAGCTTGGGCGGGAGAGGACGGCGGTTCAGAAAACGATTTGCATCCGCAGACCGAGCACCACGGCCGGGTCGATATCGTTGCGCTTCACCACCGGCGGAAGCAGTGAAACAAGCTTTAAGGTCTGCCTCTGCGCCGGACGGATCACCTGAATGTCCGGCGTCAGCATCAGCCACGGCGTGAGCGCGAAGTTATAAAAAGCCTCGAAACCGTATTCGTCGCGCAGGAATTTTCGCGTCGTCGTGAGGAGCCTGAAGGTCGGCTGTTTGATGTCGAGGTAATAGAAGCCCAAGCCGAAGCGGTCGTTCGGCCGCTCGGCGAACATTCCCTTGCCGCCGACGCCGATGCTGCCGAAAAATCTCAGCGGGTTCGGGTTGCCATCGGAGGCGCCGAACCGGCCGAAGATGCCGACGCCGCGGCCTTTCTGCGGCTCGTACAAGTACTGATCGAAATTGTAGTGGACGTTCCAGGAGCCTTTCTTCGTCTCGATCGCCTGGTTCTCGATGATGAAGCGGAAGCTCTGATCGATGGAGTTAAACTTCGCGTTCGAGAATACGACGCCGAAAAGCTGGTGGCCGGTGAGGCCGAAGAAGTTGGTTCTCACGCGCGCCTCGTTCGCGAATGTGAGCTTGTTCGCGTCGAGGTCGTCGAAGCCGGTGACGTTCGGCTTGCCGTTGGTTTGAATGACGGAAAAGCTGTACGTTGCCGCGCTGGGATCCTTGGTCGGCAATACGATGATTCCCGCGCCGAGGCCGGAGTAGGGCGTCCCGACGAGCGGCAGCGGATTAAAGTTGAGCGCGAGGTTCATGAACTGCGTATCGCCCTTGCCATGGGCGAACTCGTTCGGGTCGCCCCCGGCGGTCTCGAGCTTGCCGAGAAACAATCCGGCGTAAGGCGACAAGAATTGCATGAACATGAGCTCCGGCAGGTTGAAATGGTTGCCGCCCGGCAAGGGAAACATCGCACTTGTGTTGACCGACATGAGCGCGCCGGTCTTGCCGTTGACGAGCTTCTGGGTATTGCTGTCGCGGTTGTAGTTGCCCTCGGCTTCCACGGTGAGAAAGCCGCCCGGCCAGAGGCCTAGCTTCTGCGTGTCGACGTTCAGCGTGATGTCGCCGCGCCCGCTAAATTCCCATGTGCGGTCCTTGCCGCCGCTGACGATGCCTTGCTCGACGTTGGTGATGTTCATGTCGAGCTTGACGCCCTTGCGGGCGAGGTCGTTGCGCACGCCCCACCAGTCGCCGGTGAGCGTCGAGCGCGTGAGAAAATCGCCGGAGTAGGGATTCTCGGGCGGCTTTTCGTCTGCCGCGCGCGCGTTTGCGGTGAAAAAACTTCCGAGGATGCACAGGCCAATGATGAAGTTTTTCATCGTTCCCTCCGGTGTCGCTATCTTGGAAAAAGGAACTGAACCTGGAAGCGCAGTTGCCACGCCGGGCCGAACTCCGGCTTGAGAACGTTGCCGTAGGCGCCGATCTGCGCGTTGATCGGGAATTTCTCCAGCGGCCGGCCTTCGAGCGGAAGCACGTCGCCGAGCTTGAAAAGCTTGCCGACGCCCGCGCCGACCGGCAGGGTCCACACGTCGCCCGCTTTCTTGGCCTTCCAGTCCGCCGTGACGATCGGCGCGCTCACGAGATACCAGCCGTCGGGCAGATTGTAGTTGACGAACGGCTGCATCAGGAACGTGTTCACGTTTTTCTTTCCCCAGCCGGCAATCGACCATTGGTTGTTGACGAGCGCGCCGAACACCCAATGCCCCGGCATTGTCAGAATGACGGCCGCCGGACCTACGCTCCACTTCTCCGCGCCGAGTTCCTCCTGCGTCGCCGTCGGAAACGTAAACGTCGGACCAAGGCCCCATATGATCGCGCCGGGCTTGGACGGCGCGAAGAAAAACGTCGGGTTCATGTCGCCGAGGCCGAAGCCGCCGTCGGCGGCCGGCGAGAGCGCGTGCTGATCGACGATCGGCATGATAACGCGCGCGATCATGTTCCAGTCGTCCGTCAGCTTAATCGGAACGACCGGCTGGATGTTGAGAACGTAAATTCTCTTGTTGTGATGAGCGCCGGCCTGAAAATTCCAGTTGTTCTGAAAGGGCACGCTGATGAGATCCGCGACAGGATTCTGCGTCTTCTTCGCCAGATCGGTCGCGTCGTCGGTCTGTGCCGCCGCGGTGACGACCGCGCAGGAGGAGATCAAGACGATGGCCAGCCGCAGCGCCAGCAGCTTCCGCATCGCAACAACGGGTTTTTCGCTTCGAATATTTTCGAGGCAACCGCCGTCGCTTGGCTCCGCTTCTTCCCGCGCCATCTTCTCATCATCCATCATGAGCCGCCGCCGCGGGCGCCACCGCGTCTGTGGAGCTTAAGAGTTAGGCTCGTCTTCCGCTGCTTGCCAGCTCTTGTCCGGGTTGAATTTCGTCATCGCCGCGACCGTCGCGGGGGTCGTCGACCCGAGGTCTTTTTGAAAAACGATCCCGTCGTGATTGACGATAAAGGTCATGATACCGGAGTTGCCGTACTCCGCCGGGTAGGCGACGAGTGCGAAGCCGCCGACGAGCTTGCCGCGGACCATATAGTCGTACGCGCCCCCTTTGGCGTAGGGGCCCTGCGCTGTGAGAATTTTGTAGTAGTACCCGTGGTACGGCGTGGGTTTGTCGCCGCCGGCTTTGTAGTTCTCGGCGCGCGCCTGAGCCGCGAGTGGGCCGAGCGGGCTCGGCTTATCGCCCGGCGCGGTCTGCCAGTAGAGTCCATCGCGCCTGCCCGTCGTGCTGAGGAATTTCTGCGCATACTGCATCAGCGCTTCTTTCTGCGGGTTGCGGCGGTAGTATTCATGCTGCGCGTCGACATAGGCGAGCGCGACCTGTATGACGTCGAGCTCGTTACCGCCGATGCGCCGGTTGAGAATCTCTTCTTTTCCCCCCGCGGTATCGAACCGCCAGCCGTCTTTATCTTTTAGGATCGGAATCGGGAACGGCCAGCGGTCTTTGCCGATTTCCAAAATCGCTTTCGTATCGCCGGATCGGCTGAGCGTGTGCGATTCGCCGTACGCTTTAACGAAGCGCTCGCCGGCGTTGCGGTCGGCGACCGGGTCGCCGCTCTCGAGAAGCGGCCTGGCGTCGGTCCCCAGGATGTCGAGGAGAACTTTTTTGTCGTGCGCCTTCACGCCCGCCAACAGATCATTCACGGCGTCTTCGGCCGAAGCATATATCCTCTGCTTCGGCGCCGCGCCGAGCGCGATCTGCGCGGCGAGCACCGCCAGTGCCAGGATGCACAGCATGCGAATCATGATCTCGATCGGCTTGGGGTCTTTGAACCGGATGTCACGGCGATACATAGGCATCTCTCCTTGGCCGGTTGTCCGCTTTAACGACGTTTGCCTCCACCGCCGCCGTGGCTGCTGCTGCGGCTAGCGCCACCCCGCTGACTTGCACTCCGCGCGGCGTTGCCGCCGTTCTGGACGCCCTCGAAGGCGCCCGAACGATTTCCGCCGCCGCTTGAAGAGGAGACGTTGCTGCGCTGCGCTTGATTGCGATTCTGGCCTTGATTGTAGTTCTGTCGAGCTTGATCGCGGTTCACATTCTGCCGGTCTTGGTTGCGGTTGATATCCTGCCGCGCCTGCTCGGTGCGCCCGCGATACTCTTCGCGCGAACGCGCGGCCTGGCTGTCGCCCCCGCGATTGTACCGCTGCGCCGTCGACTCGTTGCGGTACGAGACGCCTTTACGATGATCGGAATTGTGCTCCCAGTTTTTGTTGTTGACGTTCGTGTAATTGTTGCGGTTGATCTTGGTGTTGTAGTTGATGTTCTGGTTGATGTTGACCTTGACCTTGTGGTTATGCCAGTCGGCGCCGCCCCACGCGTAGCCCCACGCCGCGCCGAGCGCGACGCCCGAGGCGAAGCCTACTGCGCCGGCCACCGCGGCGCCGGCCACGTACCCGGCCGGATACACCGGGTACGGCGGATAGGCGGGGTAGGCCCACGCGCCGTACACGACTGTCGGGTTGTAGGTCGGGACGTAGACGACCTGCGGATTCGCCGGCTCGATCTTGATGACCTGCTGCTCGACGACGACTTTTTGCTGTTCGGTCGTTTGGAGATTGCCCGCTTTCTGGGCCTGGGCGCGCAGCCGCTGAACCCCGTTCATCACCTCGTCCTGCTGCGACAGGAATGCGTCGCCCAGCTTCTGGGTCCAATCGAGCTTGTCGCTCATCATCGAGAGGACGTCGGGAAAGTTGACGAGCGATTTGACGCTCGGGTCCCAGGTCTGCTTTTCGAGCGCCGACGCCAGCGCGTCGCCCTTGAGGTTCTTGTTCTGCTTCGCCCACCGGTCGGCTTCGACCACTTCGAGCGGATAGCTGGCGGCCATCAGGACCTGCGAGATGAGATCGTCGGGATAGAGCGCGATCGGCGCGAGCAGCTGATCGATCTCCTCCGGCTTGAACGCGGGGGGCCCGGCGGGGGCGGGGGTGTCCGCCCCGCCGGCGCGTGGCGGCGGCGCGACAAGAAACAGAACGATGAGCAAGATACAACTACGGCGCAGAATGCGGCGCATACTGCCTCCGACTGTTTATCTGCAAAATACGCGGGGTCGTGCGGCTCGGGTATCGGGGCTTCCCTGATTTATCGCAGCCAAATTCCTGAAGACATGCGCGCTACGGAGGCCTGAACAGAAGCAAATGGCGCTGGTGGGCGTGTTACTTGCTCAACGAATTCTTGTAAATCTTTCCGTCCTTCATGATGACCACGAAGTTCTTTGCGGGGTCTTCGAGCAGCTTGATATTGGCGATCGGGTCGCCGTCGACCAGCAGGAGATCGGCGAGCGCTCCTTCCTCGACCACGCCGAGCTTGCCGGGATAAGAGTTGCGCTTGCCGCTCAGCGTGAGCAACTCGGCGTTCGTGCTGGTTGCCATCACGAGCACTTCCGCGGGGGTGTACCAACGTGTCAGGCTCGCCAGAAGTTCTCCCTGACGCTGTGCCAGCGCGGGTGAAAACAAGACGTCGGTGCCGAAGGCGGTTTTGAGCGAATATTTTTTCGCGAGGCGATACGTGTTATCCATCCCCGTCAGCACCTCCTGGAACTTTTCCCGCTGGGATGATCCGGGTGGAAACACGTCGGCCATCTCCGGCGGAAACGGCTGTGTGCTCAGCCAGATTTTCTTCTCGGCCATCAGCTTTGCGGTGTTTTCATCCATGAGGTGGCCGTGCTCGATGCACTTCACGCCTGCGGCGATCGCCCGCTGGATCGAGACCGGCGTGTAGGCATGAACGGTGACGTAGGTGCCCCAGTTCTCTGCCGCTTCGACAGCCGCCCGCAACTCGGGCTCGGTGAATGTGGAGACGTCGAGCGGGCTATGGGGCGAGGCCACGCCGCCGCCCGCGGTGAGCTTGATCTGCGTAGCGCCCAACATGAGTTGCTCGCGGGCGCGCAGGCGAACCTCGTCGGGGCTATCGGCGATCATGGCGCCGCCGATCTGCTCGATGCGCGAGCGCGGATTCCCCATCTTTCTTGGCAACTCGTACAACTCGCGGAAGTCGCCGTGTCCGCCCGTAATCGTGATCATCGCACCACTGGGGTAGATGCGCGGGCCGGCCACAAGCCCTTCGTCGATGGCCCGTTTGAGCCCGAAGGCCGGGCCACCCATATCTCGGACCGTCGTGAAGCCGCGCATCAGCGTGTCGGTGGCCTCAGCGCCCGCCACTAGGTTGGTATAACCGATGTCGTCGGTCATCGCCGCTGCCGGTTTCGGCCGAACGAGCATCGCATGCCAATGGTCGTCGATCAGCCCGGGCATGAGCGTGCGTCCGCCGCCGTCGATCAGCACCGTATCAGCGGGTCGGTCGGTCGGAATAGGCCCGGACCAAACTCGCTCGATCTTGTTTCCCCGTATCAGGACGTTTCTCGGCTCGCTGAGATGGTCGCTCGTGCCATCTAAGATGCGCACATTGCTGAAATAGACGGCCGAGTTCTGCTGTGCTGTCACGATCGAGGGTGTATTGGCAATCGCCAGGCCAAAAATCATTGCCCAAATACCATGCGGCGGTCTTGTCGTGTGTACGTTATTTTTCATTCGCGCACGCAGCCTCTTTCGCCCCCAGCTACGGTTTCTCCGCGGCCGCAGGCGCGAATTCATACGTGCCGCCGTCGGCCGCTGGTGAGAGGAATAGGTGATCGTCTTTGATCGTGTACGAACGCAGCGCCGTCCAATCCTCGGCGATGCGATCGTGGAGAGTCATGTTCAGACACATCGCTCGCGTCAGCGCCAGCGGTCCAAACTCAAGTTCGTTTTTCTCCGTCGACTTCCATGTTCCGCTTCCACGGTTGCAGTTGAGCCGCACCGCCACATGACCGTCGTTCTCGAAATTGACCGTGTACTTGCTCTCGTCATCGGGTATCAGAGTGGTGCCGTTGCCGCTTTCAAACTTCACTAATTGCCAACGTGTGCCGCCTATGCCGTCGGCTTCATCGACCGTCGCGCTCTCATTGTCCGACTGGGCTGCGGCCGTCGTGGTCGCCGACAGGGGACGCACGAAGGGCGTGTCCTTTCCGATCTCGAACGTGACCCTCGTTATCCTCGACGGGCAACACAACGGATCCGCCGGCGCGTAGCGCCTATACTCGGCAGACAGCCGGCTATCGCTCTCGAGCAACACCCGATCGAGCGCCCCGTCGGCGCGGCTGTCCATGGCCTTCGGAGAGAGCGTCCCGGCGAATACGCCGTGGACGAAGACGAAATCCTGATATTGGCGGGGCCGGCACATCCCGTCGTAGCCGGCGGTTCCACGGATCATGAGAATCCGCCAGCCGCCTTGATAAGCACCGACGAGGTCCCAACCCCGGTCTCGGACGCGATTGTCTTCCTCCGACTGGGGAGGGCGGGCCAAATCTTTGCAGCGAGCGTCCTCGTTTCCTTGAATCCACGGAGCGGTAGGAATCGGGAAGCTAGGCTTGTTCCACGAAGCCGGCTTAGGCTCGTCCAGCCAGGCCGCCGCGCTGATTTGGCCCGGTGCCGCGGCGACCGTCATCACGACGTATGCCAGCACCGCGATGGTTCGTAGAAAGTTCCGCATCAGACTTATTCAGCGCGGTCCCCTGGTGAGCGGCCGCAGCGACGAGATGCGCAGGCTGACGTCCCATGGACCCATATCCGACACGCTTCTATCCAGAGTCACGCATCGACCGCTGAAGTTTCTGCCGTCGCAGAGTTCCCACACTCCATTGACGGTCACGCTTCGCACATTCCTGTTCATGTTCGACACCTGTGCGCTGAATTTGGCGGCATTGCCGCGAAAGTCCGTGCGGTCGAAGAGGACGAGAGACCAATTCGACGGGACGCCGCCTCCGGAAGATCCCGCCGGCCGTGCCGAAACGGCGCCATTGCTCAGGTTGAAGCGGCTCAGGTCCGACGCGCTTGACCTCAGCGTGATGCAGCGGCCGGTGAAATTCCTGCCGTCGCATAACTCCCACGATCCTCTTTCGATCCTGACGCTCTGCGCCCGATTGTTGAGTCGCGCTACAGCCGCGTTGTAATTTGTCGAATTGCCCCGGAAGTTGGTCCTGTCGAAGAGGACGATGGAATTGCGGCCCGGCCGGCCCGGCCCCGGTCCGCCTCCGTCTCGAACTCTGCGGAAGGAGGAAATACGATTGCCCCAGCCGTTCCTGCTGAGATCGGACTCCTCTCCGGAAACCACGATGCAGCGTCCGTTATAATTGGGGGAGTCGCACACCTCCCACTTTTCTCCGCGCCCAATCCTCAGACTCCTGATATTATTGTTGAGTCCGGTATTGTTTAGATTCGGTGTGTCTTGTTGAAATGTCTGAGTCCTTCCGCGGAAGTCTGGGTTGGAGAAGACGGTGATTCCCACACCGCCGATCTGGCGCCCCTCCTGCGCCGAGCACAAAATGGCGGCGCCGAGCAGCGCGACAGCCAACGAAGCGATAAAGCATCCGTGCCTAAAGGCTCTCGCCTTATCGCCTCGGAGTTTCTCTCGACCCTTGAGAAAATCGCGCCGATGGAAACCATGATTCGACATGTTGACCTCCCGAATAATATGATCCGGTCACTGTCTGTCGCATGATCCTCGCCGCCAGCGCCAACCCCGCCGTCGTTGTGATTCGTATCTGAATGATGACTCCCGAGCGAAGCGATTATTTCGCCGGTCCCTCTTTCGACGCGCGGTAGCCGGCTGCCTTCGCATCAGCTTCACTCATGTATTTCCCTTCCTTGGTTTTGCCGTACCAGCGGTCGCCCTCGTAGTGATAAACGCCGGAGTCGGTGTTGACCCAGACCATGCCTTTATGCGGCGGAGCCTGGGCGACGTCGGTTCCCGCGCTTTTGGTGGATTTGGTCGCGCGCTCCGATGGCGAGGCCGTGCCCGAGCGCTCGGGCGTGGAAGGCGTCTCGGCCGACGGCGAGCCGCGCCCGCTGACCGTCACCTGTGTGCGAATCTTCGTGATCGTGCTCTTGGAGACGCCCGCCTTCTCTAGATCTTCGACGGACTTGTAGGGACGGCCCGCGATGATTTTCTTCGCGGTCGCGGGGCCGACTCCCGGCAAATCTTCGAGCTCTTGTTCAGTCGCGCGATTGAGATCCACCGGGCCGGAGCTCTTCGCCTGCTCCTTCGACTTTTTCTCGGTCGACGAGCTGGAGCGCTCGCGCGTAGAGGCGGTCTCCGTGGACGCCGCGCGTCCGCCGACCGTCACCTGCGAGCGGATCTTCGTGACCGTGCTCTTCGAGACGCCGGCCTTCTCGAGATCGTCGACGGAACTATACGGACGACCGGCGACGATCTTCTTCGCGGTCGCGGCGCCGACTCCCGGCAATTCTTCGAGCTCCGCTTCGCTCGCCCGGTTAATATCAACGGGGCCGGAGCTCTTCGCCTGCTCCTTCGACTTTTTCTCCGAGGTAGTGGTTTTAGCCGACTCGGTCCGAGTGCCGGCTGACGACCCGACGGTCACCTGCGAGCGGATCTTGCCGATCGTGCTCTTCGGCACGCCCGCGTTAGCGAGGTCGTCGACGGATTTATAAGGCCGTCCGGCGATGATTTTTTTTGCGGTCGACTCGCCGACACCGTTGAGCGACATCAGCTCGTCGGCCGAGGCGCGGTTGATGTCGATCTTGCCCTGCGCCGCCGCATGCACCGCAGGCGGCGCGACGCTTACCGTTAACCCGACCAGCAGCAGGAGCGCACATAGTATGGCTGGTTTCTTCATAAGCTTTCCTCCTTGATAGGAGTTAGCGACCAAAATCGGACTCTTGACAACCCCCCGCAGCGGCTCAGACGAATACTTTTTATCCGCAGGCGCCGCCGAGAAGGCCGGTCTTCAAGCCCGCATTCGGCGGATTCGGGCACAGCCAGATGGCGAAAAACGTCTTCGCGAAATCGTCGCCTTTGATCGTGCCCTTAGGCGATCCGTTCACATCGACCTGGATGCCCGCTCCAGGTTTGTGAACGAAGGTGAGGCGCTGGCCGGTTTTCATATCCGTCATCCAACCCTCGAGCGTGGCGAGATCGTTCTTGAACGCGCCGCGCTGTTTCTCGAAGCCTTCTTCCCAGGCTTTGTTGAGATCGGAAGCGCTCACGTTGCGCACGAAGTGAAGGACGATCTCTTTAGGAGCGTTCGATTCGAGGATCGCCTTCGGATCGTTGGACGGCTTGTCCACGTAAAGACCGGCGACGTAAACGTTGACCTTGAGCGCTGTCGCCTGCCGCAGTCCGAGTCCGTTGAGAGTAAGATCCATTCCGTCCGACGGCGATTACCGACGACAGCAATGATTGCTTCATACCTGGTCCCTCCTGGGAAATTTTACAGGCTTCTCGAACCCCCGCGGTTCTACTGCCGCGCAAGGTACTGCTTCATCTGCGCCTCCTTGTCTTCGATCGCCTCGCCCGACACGTCGACCAGGACTTTCTTGACCGTGCCGGTGAATGAAAACGGCGCCGTGTAGTCGGTCATGACCGGCGAACCCGCATCGGTCCCGACGGAAACGCCCGCCGCCAGCCCCAGCGTCAGCGGGATCGTCACCGGCAGATCGCCGCTGCCGATCGTCTGGCCGTCGACGAACAGCTTGATGTTCGCCGGGACGCCCTTGCCGTGGGCGATGTCGGCCTTGCCCGTCGGCGTGAACTCGAAGCTGAAGATGTGGTCGCCTTCGGTGACGCCGTTGCCGGACTCGACCTTGAAGCGCTGGTCGGCGACGTAATTGTAGCCGTAGGTGAGCTTGCCGCCCTGCACGTAGAACGAGAAGCCGCCGTCGTTGCCGCCCATCGAGTAGAGCACACCTTCGGCGCCGCCCTTGGGTACGTGAGCATGCACCGAGACCGAATGCGCCACGTTGGTCAGGTGCGGCGCGGCGTTGCTCGGCACCATCTGGGTGCCGGGATAGTAGATGTATTTCTTGCGATCGACCGCGATCTGCGGCCGCTGCTCGCCGAGGCGGAGCGTGCCGCGGCTGTCGATCGGCAGCACGTTGTACTTTCCGGCCTCGACGTACCACATGCCGATCATCGCGATCAGCCGGTCGCGCTCTTGCGCCGCGAGGTTTTTGGTTTCGGCAAAATCCTCGTTGAGGTTGTAGAGCTCCCAGCCTTTGGCGTCGAGCTCGATGAGCTTGTTGTAGTCGATCGGCGCGCCGAAGGTCAGGCCGGATTCGGTAAACGATGTCCCGGGCCACGGGCAGACGGCGCGCCAGCCGTCGTGATAGAGCGAGCGGTGGCCGAACATCTCGAAGTACTGCGTGACGTGTAACGCGGGCGCCTTTGGATTATCGAAGGACGACTTGAGGCTGAAGCCCTGCAGCGGCGACTGGGTCACACCGCGAATGTGCGTCGGCGGCTCGATGCCGAGCGCGTCGAGTACCGTCGGCACCATGTCGATCGCGTGGCAATATTGCGTGCGGATCTCGCCCTTCGCCTTGATGCCCTTGGGCCAAGTGACGATGTACGGGTCCGAGACGCCGCCGCGGTAGGTTTCACGCTTCCAGCGCCGAAACGGCGTGTTGCCGGCGTGCGTCCAGCCCCAAGGATAGTGATTGAAATATTTCGGGCCGCCGATGTCGTCGATCGCGGCCAGGTTCTGTTGCAGGCTGTCGGGCACGTTGTTGAAGAACTTGCCTTCGTTCACCGAACCGTGCGGCCCGCCCTCGGCGCTGACGCCGTTATCCGAGATCACCATGATGAGCGTGTTCTCGTATTCGCCGATGTCCTTGAGAAAAGCGATCAGCTCGCCGATGTAGTGATCGGTGTGCTCCAGGAAGCCGGCGAAGACCTCCATCATACGCGCGTACAAGCGCCGTTCCTCTTCTGGTAGCTTGGCCCAGTCCTGCACGTCGGGATCGTGGCGCGAGAGCTTCGCGTTGGCGGGCACGATGCCGAGCTCCTTCTGCTTCTCGAATACCTGCTGACGGTACGCGTCCCAGCCGGCGTCGAACTTTCCCTTGTACTTGTCCGACCATTCCTTCGGCACGTGATGCGGCGCGTGCATCGCGCCGGTGCAAAAATACATGAAGAACGGTTTATTGGGCGCGACCTGCTTGGCGTCGGCGATCATCGCCCTCGCCTTGTCCACGAGATCGGGCGTCAAGTGATAGCCTTCCTCCGGCGTCTTGGGCGGCTCGGTCTGAGAATTGTCGCGCACGAGCTCCGGGTAGTACTGGTGTGTGTCGCCGCCGAGAAAGCCGTAGTAGCGCTCGAAGCCGCGTCCCAGCGGCCAGCGGTCGTACGGACCGGCGGCGGATGTTTGCTCGGCCGGCGTCAGATGCCATTTGCCCAAGGCATAGGTGTTGTAGCCGTGCTGGAGCAGGATCTCGGAGAGAAATCCGTTCTCGAACGGTATGATGCCGTTGCCGCCGGGATAGCCCGTGGAGCCTTCGGTGATGCAGGACATGCCGTTGGAGTGGTGATTGCGCCCGGTCACCATGCACGAGCGCGACGGCGAGCACAGCGCTGTCGTGTGCATGTTATTGTAGCGCAGCCCGTCGTCGGCGAGCGCGTCGAGATTCGGTGTCTTGATCGGACTGCCGTAGCAGCCGAGCTGGCCGAACCCGGTGTCGTCGAGAACGATGAACAACACATTCGGCGCGTTCTCGGGCGCGCGGATCGGCGCGGGCCATGCCGGCTGGGACACATCGAATGTCCGGCCGACCACACCCGAAAATGCTTGTCCCTGCGGGTATTCCTTGAGTGACATTTGTTGTCTCCTTTCCGAGTTTGCTTTGCGACGATTTCCCTCGCTCACTTCACCGCTTCGAAATCGCCCGGCTTCCACGAGCCGTCGAACGCCGGACCTTGCGGCCCGTAGACGCGGAAGTAGCTGAACCAGCCCCTGCCGGGGATCGTCTGAATCCACCGGCTCTCGTGGCCGCCGGGTGACTTCGGACCGAAATAAAGATCGACCGACTTC
>DASWZY010000437.1:0-34719 GCA_036407055.1 Binatia bacterium | reverse complement strand
CCGACGCCGCCTTTGGCGACGATCGGAATTTTATTTTCATTGGCGAAGGCGAGCAGCTTCGCGAGCGGGTGGTTGCAGGCGTGATCCGATTCGACGCGCACGACGACGTCGGGCAGGAATTTATACGCGCCGTAGGCGAGCGTGTGCTGGTAGTTGATCTTGTCGATCGGGTTGGTCGAGACCAAGCGCGGCCCGACGATCTCCTGGAGCTTGGCGACGATCTGGTCGAGGGTCAACATGGCAAAGCACTCAGGAGCCAGAATCCAGGAGCCAGAATAGAAGAGGTCTTTTTATTCTGAATTCTGACTCCTGGCTCCTGAATTCTCAAAGCTGTAAGTGGCTGCCTCCGGTGATCAGGATATGGCTGCCGGTCAGCATAGCGCTTTCGTCGCTCGCGAGAAAGGCGATCGTGCCGGCGATGTCTTCGGGATAGAGGTGCTTTTGCAGCGGCCGGCTCATGCGGACTTTCTCTTTGAAGCCCTCGGGCATGACGGTCGAAGCCTCGGTCAACGTGAATGCCGGCGTGACGACATTGACCGCGACGCCGGACGGACCGAGCTCGATGGCGAGCGTGTTCGCCATGACTTCGAGCGCCGCTTTCGCGGAAGCGTAGGCGCCCATGCGCGGCAGCGGCTGCTGCGCCAGGCGCGTGCTGACGATGATGATCTTGCCGTGTTTCTTCTCGATCATGCCGGGGACGAAGACCTGCACGCAATGATGCAGCGCCGCGAGCTCCTTGGTGAGCGCTTCTTCGAGGCCTTTCCAGGATAGCTGGAGCAGCGGCGCGATCTCGAACGGGAAAAAGGCGTTGTTGACGAGGATGTCGACGGCGCCGAAGTTCTCGCCGATCGCTTTCGCCATGCGCTCGACTTGGTCGCGGTCGGTGACGTCCGCCTGCCAGACCATGCCGCTCGAATGATGGTTTTCGACCGCCTTCAGCACCTCGAGCGCCTCGTCGCGGCTCTTAAGGTAGTTGATGACGACCGAAGCGCCGCTCTGCGCGAGGCGCTTCGCCGCCGCCGCGCCGATACCGCGGCTCGCGCCGGTGATCAAAACGACTTTGCCTTCGAGGGATCGACGCGAGCCTTGTTCCATTGATAAATTACGTGGGTGGGAAAATTGTCGATTACCGGCCCAACACGTTTCAGGTTCCAGGTTTCAAGAACGGAGTTCCGATCCTGAAACCTGAAACCAGAAACTTGAAACTGATTTAGATCGCGACCGCGTCTTCCGCAGCGCCCTTCTCGTATTTCGCGGCGTTCTCCTTGAACGAGAGGAACTTCTGACGCACGAAAGGGGAGCTGTAGCCGTTGAGAATGCGCTCGATCCTGCCGGGCTTGCTGTAGAACGCCTGGAACGCCCAGCCGGTCAGCTCGCCCAGTTGCTGGCGCGTCAGGTGCTTGGTCGGCATGACGCAGTGCTCGAGATCGTAGAGGCTCAAGTCCTCGATCTCGATCATCGCCTCCTTGGTCGCGCGCTTGTAGATCGGCGAGCCGGGGATCGGGTTCAAGAGCTGGATCATGACGATGTCGGGATCGATCTCGTCCACGGCCTTGAAACGCTGGCGGACCTTCGCCTCGTCGTCGTCCCAGAAGCCGTTGAGATAGGTGCAGACGGTCGAGATGTCGTTCTTGCGCAGCGTCGCGATCAGCTCTTTCAATTCCTTCACGCCGACCTTCATCGGACCTTTATGCGCCTCGGCGATCTCCTCGTCGGTGCCGCCGTCGACGCCGATCAGCGTCTGATAGAGGCCGAGCTTGCGCAGCCGCGGGATGAGATCGGCGTCGCGGATGAAGTTCTGCGCGCGGCTCAGGATGAACCAGCTTATGTCGAGCTTCTTTTTCTCCAATTCCTCGACCAGCTCGACCATCTTGTTGCGGTCGGAGTTGAAGTCGTCGTCCATGAAGGTGAGCGCCTTGACGCCGTATTTCTTGTTCAGGATCTCCATCTCTTCCGCAACTTTCTTGCCGCTGCGCGTCCGGTGCGAGCTGAAGTCGCGCGGGCTCCGCGGGTCGACGAGCCACCATTCGTAGCAGAAATGGCACGCGCCCTCGCAGCCGCGCGAGGTGACGGCCTCGTTGTAGTTCGGCAGCACCGAGTAGCCGCAGTACTTCTCCATCGGAAACAGATCGTAAGCCGGCATCGGCAGCTCGTCGAGATTCGCGATGAGCTGCCGGCGCGGCGTGAGCTTGACGTCGCCGTTGCGGTAGCAGAGGCCCGCCACGTCCGCGGCCTTGGGCGAGGATTGTTTCAGCTGCTCCAGCAGCTCCCACATCGTATACTCGCAGTCGCCGAATACGCTCACCAGCGCGTAGTCGAGCTGCGGGTTCTCGCGCATGATCTTTTCGGGCACCGCGGTGTACATGAGCCCGCCGCCGACCGTGACGATCTTGGAATCGAATTCCTTGATGCGCTTCATGGCCGCGTGAAAGCGGTTGAGCTGAGCGGCGCCGCCGCCGGCGGCGATCATGCCGCCGAAGAAGACTGCGTCGGGCCGGCGGCGCTTGACCTCGTCCATCATCTGATCGTCAGTGAGCCCGAGTGCGCGGCAGTCGAGCACCGCGACGTCGGCGGCTTTCTTCTCCCGGACGAACGCCGCGAGCTGCGCGTGCAGCGGGTTCGCCGCGAGGTGGCGGTCGCCCCAGGGGGCCCAGTTTCCCATAGGCGGCGTAATAAAGAGAAGATTCATGTGCGATGCTCCTAAATAGAAGGAATTATTCAATAATAAAATATTTAATACCTTAACGATTGTCAAGACGACAGGTCGGTTGACAGCCGCCGGTCGCTGCGGGAAATTCGGCTAATGCTCGCGGCGCTTTCCCCGGTCGTTCCGGTCTTCCTGCTGACGGCCCTCGGCTATGTCTTCGCGCGCTACCGGAAGATCAGCCTCGAGGCGGTCACCGAGTACGTCGTTTACCTCGGCGCGCCGGCGCTCGTCTTTACTTCGCTCGCGACCAAGCCGCTCTACGCCGCCGATATCGCCGTCATTGCGAGCGCGGCGCTCGCAATCCTCGCATGCGTCGGCCTGCTGATCTTTCTCTATTCGCTCGCGACCGGCTTCTCGTCGCCCGGCTTCACCCTGCCCGTGCTGTTCATGAACGCGGGCAATATGGGCATCCCGCTGACGCTCTTCGCCTTCGGCGAGGCCGGGCTCCAGCGCGGCACGCTCTTCTACGTCGTGATCACGCTCGTGCACAATTCCCTCGGCATCTATCTGCTCGGCGGCGGGAGCGGCGTATGGGAGATTTTTCGCCTGCCGCTGATTTATGCGGCGGTCGCCGGGCTCGTATGCAACCTGCTCCAGCTGAAAATACCCGAGCCGGTCTTCCAATCGCTTTCCGCGCTCGGACTTTCGGTCATTCCGCTCATGCTCGTGAGCCTCGGCTACCGGCTCCATTCGATCGGCTCGCTCACGCTCGGCCATTCGCTCGCCGGCGCGGCGATGCGCGTAGGCGGCGGCTTCGCCGCGGCGTACCTCTTCACGGCGCTGCTCGGCGTCGGAGGCGTCAACCGGCAGGTGGTGATCCTCTACGGCTCGCTGCCTTCGGCGGTAATCAACTTCATGCTGACGGAAAAATACGGCCGCGATCCCGAGCTCGCGGCCTCGATCATTTTTTTCTCGACCGTTTTGTGTCTCGTCAGCGTGCCGTTCGTCCTCTGGTTTTTGCGCGCCGCGTGAGAACACCTTGACAAGCTTCACTCCGCGATATATTTCTCCTTTCGCTTTAGGCTCCAGGGAAGTCCGGTGCGAATCCGGCGCGGTCCCGCCACTGTAAGGGCGCCGAAAGCCGCAAGCTCAAGCCACTGTCCCGAGCGCAGTCGAGGGATGGGAAGGCGCGGCGAGTAGACAAAGTCCAAGCCAGGAGACCTGCCTAAAGTTTTTCAACCGGCCTCTCCGGGAGAGAGAGAAAGGTTCCATCGTTTTTTTCTCTTGGTTCCTGTTTTTGTGAGGCCACTCATGCTCGCGATGAGGACGGCTTTATTTTTTGGCATCTCCGCCGCGTTGCACGCGGCCGCGCTCACCTGCGCTGCGTTTTATAACGCGCCGGAGAAGACGCCGCCGCTCATCGTCAGCATCATCGAAGCCGAGGGCGGCGGCGGAGGCGGAGAAAATTCTTCGGCGGCGGAAAAAGCCGGCAGCGCTGCGGCGGCTCATTTCGCGCCGCAGAAGCAAATGAAGCGTGCGCCGTCGCAGAATGCGAAGCCGGTGCGCACCGTGGAATCCGCCGCGCTAGCGGAGACGCCGAAGACAGCGGCGCCGGTGGCGATCGCCACTCCCGCCGAGCCCATCGCGGTGCCGGTCGTCGAGACGCAGGCGCAAAGCGCAATCAACGTCCCGGTCCGTGAGAGCGCCGTTACCATCGCGCTCGAAAACGCCGCGGCGGCATCTGCTGGTATCGCACCGAGCGGCTCTACCGCGATATCCAATTCGACCGGCGTCGGCAGCGGACGCGGCACGGGAACCGGCAGCGGCGTGGGCTCGGGAAGCGGCTCGGGCGGAGGTTCGGGCACGGGTACCGGCCAAGGCAGTGGCGCCGGCGATGGCAGCGGCGAGGCGCGCTTCGTACAGGCGAGCTACATGTCGTGCCCGAAAGCGGATTATCCAGAATCCGCGCGCCGTCAGGGCTGGGAAGGAACGGTGATGCTCGAAGTCTCGATCGACGAGGAGGGCCATCCGAAGTCCTCGCGCGTAGAGCGGAGCTCGGGCTTCGCGGTCCTCGACAGCGCCGCGCTCGACAATATCCAGCGGCGCTGCCGTTTTCATCCGGCGCGCCGCGGCGCGACGCGCGTCCCGACGTTGATCAGAGTTCCGGTCGAATTTCGTCTCGCCGACAATCGTTAGAGGAGAACAGAGAAGCGTCTTATAAACCGCGGACGGAAGCAAGGGAAAGGGGTGAAAAGCCCCTGCTGCCCCGCAACTGTAAGGGTGAATTTCTCGCCTGAGCGCGAAGCTCGGCCACTGTCGGTGACGATGGGAAGGCGGCGAGAAAGACAGCGATAGAGACAGAAAAGTACAACAGAATTTGAGACGGTTTTCTCCGTCTCCATCTCTGTCTCTGTCTCGAATCTCTGTCGTCCCCGAGCCAGGAGACCTATCCGCCCGCTCCAACATTCCCTCTCGCGGGAGAGAAGGAGGCGTCATGTTTTTCCTGGTCTTTGTGGTTTCCGTTCTGATATCCGGCTTCACCGCCGCGGCAAACGCCGTAGAGGTAGAAACGCTGCCGCCGCTCGTTACCATCTCGACGCGCGTCGATACGCCCGAGGCGAACGTCGCCAATTCCGTCACCGTCATCGACGATAAAAAGATCGAGGCGCGCCGCGCCGAGAGCGTCTTGGAGATGCTCCGCGAGGTGCCGGGGGTCGATGTCGTGCAGAACGGCTCGCGCGGCAACACCGCCTCGGTCTTTATCCGCGGCTCCGAGTCGGACCAGGTGCTGGTGCTGGTCGACGGGGTCGAGGTCAACAGCACGACGCTGGGCGAATTCGATTTTGCTCACCTCACGACCGAGAACATCGAGCGCATCGAGGTGCTGCGCGGCGCCGGCGGCACGCTCTACGGCTCGCAGGCGATCGGCGGCGTGATCAACATCATCACTAAAAAGGGCGACGGACCGCCGTCGCTCACGGTCTCGGCGGCCGGCGGCAACGGCTATACGCAGCGCCAGACGGCGGCGCTGCGCGGCACGCAGGACCGGCTCGACTACTCGCTAAGCGTCGCGCATCTTCAGAGCGACGGTTTCCGCCAGTTCAACGATGCGTATAAGAATCTCGCGGCCTCCGCGCGCCTGGACTACCGAGTGCTCGACGACGCGACGCTGCGCGGCATTTTTCACTTCACGCAGACCGACGTCGGTCTTTTCAACAGCAACAACTTCGTCCACGGCAATCCCGGCGATCCCAACGCGCGCGAAGCACGGACCGAATATCTGGGCAAGCTGGAGTGGGAGCAGAAAATTTTCCCCAACTGGGACTACCGCGTCGCGGGATCGATCTTCAAGGAATCGATCCTCGACAGCGACAACGTGGACTCGTGCGTTGCTTTCGGCTTCCCGTGCGATTCGAAAGCGCGCGACCGCTTCCGCCCGCGCATATTGACCGGCGAGTTTCAGACCAACTACCGGCCGTGGGATTGGAACATCACGACGTTCGGCATCGAGTACAAGCTCCGCAGCGCGTCGACGAGCGGCGGCATCGACAAAGCGATCCGAAACATCGCCTATTACCTCCAGGAGCAGTTTCAGCTGTTCGATAAGCGCCTGACGCTCATTCCCGGCCTCCGTCTCGACGACAACCAGAGCTTCGGGCGCGCCTGGACGCCGTCGTTCGCGTCGGCATATTTATTCAGAGACACCGGAACCAAGGTGCGGGCGAGCTACGCCAAAGGCTTCAAGGCGCCGACACTGAACGAGCTCTTTTTTCCGCCGGCGTTCGGCTGTCCGGCGTTCGGCAACCCCGACCTCAAGCCGGAAAGGAGCTGGGAGATCAATGCGGGCGTCGACCAGGCATTGTTCGGCGACCGGATGAAAATCTCCGGGACTTACTTTCACCGCGAGGTGAAGGATATGATCGAGGGTAGGCCGATCCCCGACGATCCCTTCGGCTGCTTTCGCGCCTTCAACGTCGGGCGCGCGCGCTTCGACGGTGTCGAGTGGAGCCTCGCGTGGAAAATTCTCTCGTTTCTCGGCTTTAATGCGAACTACACCTATCTCGACTGGGACACGGAGACCGGCACGCTGCCGCGCCGCCCGCGCCACCGCGGCAGCGTGGGCTTCGACTATAACTACGAGGCGTTCGAGGCGAATCTCACGACACTCATCGTCGGCGGGCGCGATGACTTTCACGCGTCGAAGTTCACCAATATTCACATGCCCGCCTACGGCCGCGTGGATCTTGCCGCCGCGTACCGATTGCCGGTGAACTTCGATCTCGTGAAGACGGTCGCGCTGTTTTTCAAAGCGGAAAATCTATTCAATCGCCGCTACGAAGAGGCGAACGGCTTCCGCGCGCGGCCGTTAAATTTTCTCATCGGGCTGCAAGGGACGTTCGGCGGAAGGACCGGCCGGGAGGTGAAGCCATGAAGATCGTTGCATCGAATCGCGCGTTTCTCGCCGCGCTGCTTTTTTTCGCGGCGAACGGATGCGCGTGGAGTGATAAGACCGTCGATGTTACCGTCGCCGTCGATTTCGGATCTGCCGGGCGGCCGCCGCTGGAAAAAACGGTCGCGGTTTCGAAGCGCGGCACGGTGTTCGATGCTCTGCGCGGCGCCTTTTACATCGCGACCTCCGCCAGGTGAGGCGTTGACTATTTCGTCGAAGAGATCGGTGGAGTGAGAAGCGACCCGGTCAAGAACCGTTGGTGGTATTTTGAAGTCAACGGCTACCGGTCCAACGTCGCGGCCGAGCGGTATATGGTAAAAAACGGAGACCGCGTTCGGTGGCTCTATCTCGCGACGCCTGATTCTTCCACGAGACCTTCGCCGTCGGCGAAGGACAATGCGGGGCTTTGAAGAGTGCCCTGACCGCGGGCGGGGCCCGCAGCAAGACCGGAAGAAGAACATGAAGAGTCGAATCATTCTGATCACCGGCGGCGCGCGCTCGGGTAAGAGCCGCTACGCCGAGCAGCGCGCGCGCGAAACAGGCGCGCGGCTGCTTTACGTCGCCACCGCGGAGGCCGGCGACGACGAGATGGCGCGGCGCATCGCGGCGCATCGCGCTCGCCGTGGCGCCGAATGGACGACGATCGAGTCCCCGATCGAGATCGCGCGCGCTCTCCGCGAGGGCCGTGGCTTCGACGCGGCGGTGATCGATTGCGTGACGCTCTGGCTCAGCAATCTCATGGCGCGCGGCGGCGAAGGCCGTACCGAGCACGCGGTCGAGGAATTCATCGCCGCCGCGCGCGGCTTCGACGCGCCGCTCTTCATCGTCACGAACGAATTGGGCTCCGGCATCGTGCCTGATAACGCGGTCGCGCGGAGCTTTCGCGATCTCGCCGGGTGGACAAACCAGCGCCTCGCGGCGTCCGCCGACGAGGTCGTGCTGATGGTCGCCGGCCTGCCGCTGCTCGTGAAGAAAGGCGACACATGCGACTAGCCGAATGTATCGCGCGCATCGCGCCGCCCGACGCCGCAGCGGAAGCCGAGGCGCAGGGGTATCTCGACCGTCTCACAAAGCCGCCGGGCAGCCTCGGCCGCCTCGAAGACATCGCGCGCCGCATCGCGGGAATGCAGGGCGTCGTGCCGCCGCGACTCGGTCCGAAGCGGATATTCGTCTTCGCCGCCGACCACGGCGTTACGGTGGAAGGGGTGAGCGCCTATCCGCAGGCGGTGACCGCGCAAATGACTTATAATTTTCTCTCCGCAGGCGCGGCGATCAACGCGCTCGCGCGCGCGTTCGGCGTCGAGCTCGAAATCATCGACGCGGGAGTCGCGCACGATTTTCCGCCCGAGCTGAATCTCCGCGCGCTGAAAATCAAACGCGGCACGGAAAATTTCGCGCGCGGCCCGTCGATGACGCGTGCCGAGGCGGTGGCCTCGGTCGAGGCGGGCATCCGCTGCGTCGAAGAAGCAGCGGGGAAAGAACATCCGTTTCTTCTCGGCGTCGGCGAGATGGGCATCGGGAACACGACGAGCGCCGCGGCGATCCTGTGCGCGCTGACGGGCGCCGCGCCGCGCGAAGCGGCCGGCAGCGGGGCGGGCATCGATGCGGAAGGCTGGGCGCGGAAAGTCGCGGCGATAGAAAAGGGGCTCGCAATCAACCAGCCAGATCCGAAAGACGGGATGGACGTTCTCGCCAAGGTCGGCGGCCTCGAGATCGGCGCGATGGCCGGCGCGATGCTCGGCGCGGCGGCTTTGCGCATCCCGCTCGTGCTCGACGGCTTCATCGCCGGCGCGGCGGCGCTTGTGGCGCGCGCGCTTTGTCCGGGCGTGATCGACTATCTTTTCGCCGCGCACCTATCGGCGGAGAAGGGCCACCGCACAATGCTGCACGAGCTCGGCCTCGTGCCGCTGCTCGACCTCGGCATGCGGCTGGGAGAAGGCACCGGCGCATGCCTCGCGATGGGCATTATCGAGGCGGCGGTCAAACTGATGCGGGAGATGGCGACGTTCGAGTCCGCCGGCGTCGCGGGAAAAATCGCATGAGCGATTTTCTCGCAGCGCTCCAGTTCCTGACGATTTTTCCCTGGCCGCGGCGCGCCGAGCGCGCGCCGGAGGAGATCGGCCGCGGCGCGGCTTTCTTCCCGGTCGTAGGCTTTATCCTTGGCGTGCTGCTCGTCTTTGCCGATTGGATCATCCGGCCGCATCTGCCGCCCGTGCTTGTCGCCGTCGTCCTTACCGCGCTTCTCGCGCTGCTCACGCGCGGCCTTCATCTCGACGGTCTCGCCGATACGTTCGACGGACTCGGCGCCGGCGGCACGCGCGAGCGCATGCTCGCCGTTATGGACGATCCGCGCACCGGCGCCTTCGGCGTCACGGCAGTCGTCTTTGTCATTCTTTGTAAAGTATACGCGATCGCGTCGCTCGACGGAACGCGCCGGGCCGCGCTGCTCCTCGCGCCGAGCCTCGCGCGCTGGGCGATGGCGGCGCTCGCGTATCGATCCACGGCCGCGAAAGAAGGGCTTGGAGCGTATATGATCCTGCATATGACCGGCTCGCGGCTTCTCTTCGCAACGGTCACAGCCGTGATTATCGCCGTCGCCTCGGCGGGCTTACGCGGCGTTGCCGCTATGGTGCTCGTCGGGCTCCTGGCACTCGCGTTCAAATACTATTTCCAGCGCCGCCTGGGCGGCGTCACCGGCGATGTTTTCGGCGCCGTCGCTGAGCTGGGCGAGGCGATCGTGCTGGTCGCTTTCGCGGTGCAGCGATGAGCCGGAGTCTTCAAGCCGTCGCGATTGTTATGCTTCTGTGGCTGCCGCGGCAGATCGACGCCGCGGCGCCGCCGATACGAATCGTCTCGCTCGCGCCGAGCGTGACCGAAACGATTTTCGCGCTGGGCTACGGCGGCCGGCTCGTCGGCGTTACGACCTATTGCGATTACCCGCCGGATGCCAAGAAGATCGCCAAGATCGGCGATTTCATGAATCCGAGCCTCGAGGCGGTCGCGGCGAAGCGGCCGGACCTCGTCATCGGCGTCGTCGGCGCGACCGATCCGGTGAAGGCGCGCGAGATGGAGCAGCTCGGCCTCAAGGTCGTCCTGCTGCCGCTCGCGAATCTCGACGATATTCTCAAATCGGTGCGTGCGATCGGCGGGTTGATGGGAGAGGAGCGCGCAGGCAACGATCTAGCGGGGAAAATCAGCGCTCAGGTCGACGAAGTAAAAAAACGCGTGCGCCCGGCGCTGCGGCGGAAGGTGCTGTTGATCGTCGGGTATCAGCCGCTCATCGCGGTCGGCGGAAAGAATTTCATCGACGAATTGATTACGCTGGCGGGCGGGATGAACATCGCCGGCGGCGCGGCGCAGCCGTGGCTCAACCTGCCGGACGAATTTGTGGTCGCGAAAGCGCCGGAGGTGATCATCGAGGCGGGCATGGGCTCGGAGCGCGAGAAGGCGAACAAGCGCTGGGGTGATCTGGCCTCGGTGCCGGCGGTGCGCGCCGGGCGGATTTATCCGTACACGTCGGACAAGATCCTCCGGCCCGGGCCGCGCTTCGGCGAGGCGCTCGGCGACCTCGCGCGGCTGATCCATCCGGAGTGCTTCACCGGTGGAGATAAAAGGAGCGCGTGTTGAAAATCCTCGACCGTAAAAAGATGATCGCCGTCAACGGCGCGCTGCTCGTGCTGCTCGCGGCGTCGCTCCTCGCCTGCGCGCTGATCGGCCCGGTGGCGATCGACCTCAAGCGCGCGCTCGCGGATTTCTTCTCGCCGGACGCGGAAATTCTCTTCCGCGCGCGCCTGCCGCGCGTGCTGCTCGGCGCCGCCATCGGCGGCGGCATGGCGGCGTGCGGCGTCGTGCTCCAGGCGATGCTCCGCAATCCGCTCGCGTGCCCCCAGATGCTCGGCGTCTCGGGCGGCGCCTCGCTCGGCGGGATTTTGGGAATGATTTTTTTTCCTCAGTGGCTCCTGCCGCTGGCCGGCGGGCTTCTGGGCGAGGTCTCGTGGGTGCCGCTCGCGGCGTTTTTGGGCGCGCTGCTGAGCATGGGGTTGGTGTATCGTCTAGCGCTCTTCCGCGGCCGGCTGCATCCCTATCATCTGCTGCTCACCGGCGTGATCTTCAACTCGTTCGTCGCGGCGGTGATCATGTTTTTGAATTCGATCGTCGATTTCTACCAGGCGCAGGGGCTGCTCTTCTGGCTCATGGGCAACCTCTCGACGCGCGCCTATCCGACGGTCGCCTTTATCGCCGCGTACATCGCCGCGGGGTTTCTGTGGCTTTGGAGCCAGGGGCTCAGATTCAATCTCATCACGCTCGGCGAGGAGGCTGCGCTCCAGCTCGGCGTTGAGGTCGCGTCGGTCGAGCGGCAGGCTTTCGTCGCGACTTCGCTGATGATCGGCGCGATGGTGTCGGTCAGCGGAATGATCGGCTTCGTCGGGCTCATGGTGCCGCACGTGATGCGGCTCCTGGTCGGGGGCGACCATCGACTGCTGCTCCCGGCATCGTTTCTCGCCGGCGCGATCTTTCTCTGCTGGGCGGATACGCTCGCGCGCGTGCTGCTCGCGCCCGCCGAGCTGCCGGTCGGCATCGTGACGGCGTTTTTCGGCGGGCCGTTTTTCATTTTTCTGCTCTATCGCGAGGGGCGCAGGCTGCCGGTATGACCGCGGCGATCGAAGTCGAAAAATTATTCTTCGCCTACGGGCGGCGCCGCGTCCTCGACGGCGTCTCGCTCGCGATCCAAAAAGGGGAGATGATCGGCGTCCTCGGCCCGAACGGCTCGGGGAAGACGACGCTGCTGAAGATTTTCTCCGGCGTGCTGGCCGCGGGCGGAGGGGTGAGAATCGCCGGCCGCCCGGTCGAAGCCTATTCGCGCGGCGAGCTCAGCCGCATGATCGCCGTAGTGCCGCAGGAGAGCGAGATCCACTTTCCGTTTACGGCGGCCGAGATCGTTCTCATGGCGCGCGCAAGCCATCACGGCCGGCTCGCGCTCGAAAACGCCGCCGACCTCGAGGCGGCGCGCCGGAGCATGGCGGCGACCGACACGGCGGCGCTCGCCGACCGCTGGGTCCACGAGCTCAGCGGGGGCGAGAAGCAGCGCGTGATGATCGCGCGCGCGCTCGCGCAGGAGGCGGATATTCTTTTGATGGACGAGCCGGCGGCGTTTCTCGATTTGAAGCACCAGCTCGGCGTCTTCGATCTCATGCGGCGCTTAAACCGCGAGCGCGGCCTGACGATCGTCGCCGCGCTCCACGATCTCAACCTGTCCGCGCTCTTTTTCCCGCGCCTGCTGCTGTTGGAAAACGGAAAAATCCACCGGGACGGCGCGCCGGAAGAGGTCCTGACGGAAGATACGATTCGCCAAGTCTACGGCGTCGAGGTGCGGGTTGAGCGGCGGGCGCCGGAGCGCCGCCCGCATATATTCCTGCGCCGATAAGGCATTTGCAAAATATCGGGCGAGAGGCTAAAGCAGAGAGCTAAGATCGGGGTGAAGAAGATGGAGCGACGTATGAATGCCGGTCAAGCCGTGATCCATCCCTGGACTTCGGCGGGTCTCGTCCTGCTCGCGCTTCTCATGCTCTACACGCTGGCGCTCGATCAGGGCCTTTTGCTCTCGTGGGTGCAGGGGCCGGCGGCCTTCGACATGAATTTCATCCACGAATTCGTCCACGACGCGCGCCATGCAGCGGGCTTTCCCTGCCACTAAATCGACCCGGTCCTAGCACGAGGCCGACCGCACTGCCATTCCGCGAATCACAGGTGTCGTTCACGAAGCTGCTCGGAACCGCCGTCGTCGCAGGACTCTTGGCGGCTTTCGTCACCGCCGGCTTTCACTGGTTCTTTACCGAGCCGCTGATCGATCGCGCGGTCGCGATCGAAGACCAGTCGAACCCGCATGCCGAGGAGCCCGTGGTCTCGCGCCCAATGCAGAAATTCGGCCTGTTCGTCGGATTGGGCGTTTACGGCGTCGCGTGGGGAATTTTATTCGGCGTTCTCGTCTACGCGATCGCGCCGAAGGTCGCGGCCGGCGGTAATATCTTTCATCCTTTACTGCTCGCGCTCATTCTCGGCTGGTCGGTAGGTCTGTTTCCTATGCTGGTGTATCCCGCGAATCCGCCGGGAGTGGGCGAAGCGGCGACGATCGGTTACCGCGAGGAGCTGTTTGTGCTGCTCATGGCTCTTTCGCTCATCGGCACCGTGGGGGCCTTTATCGCCGAAAACTCGCTGCGGCGGGCCGGCAGGCCGATGCCGCTGCTCATCCTCGCCGCGTATGTCGCTTACATGTTTTGTCTGTATCGGTTCTTTCCCGCGAATCCCGATCCGGTGAAGATAGATATCGAGCTGGTGCGGCGTTTTCGGACGGTTTCCTGCGCCGGCCAAATCGTATTTTGGACCGTGCTGGGCGGCGCTTTCGGCACGCTCGCGCGCTACCGTTGGTCGGCTCCGAATCATGCCTGAAACATCCACAACTGCCGCCAAGACGCCCGCGACGCCGGCGGCAGCCGGCGTTTGGCCGGCTGTGCTCTGCTACGCGCTGCCGGTCTTCGTCGTTGCGCTTAGTTTCGGTTTTTTCCTGCCGTCGCTCTACAACGGCTTCGTCGATTTCGACGACGTCAAGCTCCTGCTGGAAAATACGCGCTATCGAGCGCTGGATTGGTCGAATATCCGCTGGATGTTCGGCACGTTCTACATGGGTCATTACCAGCCGCTCACCTGGCTCACGTACGCCCTGGATTATTATCTCTGGGGTCTCGACCCGTTCGGCTATCATCTGACGAGTCTGCTGCTTCATTGCCTTAACGCGCTGCTGTTTTATTTTCTGGCGCTTCGGCTGCTCGCTTGGAGCGTCGGCGAGGCGGCGTCCTCGCGGCTCCGCCTCGCCGCTTTTTTCGCCGCGCTGCTTTTCGCGCTTCATCCGCTCAGGGTCGAATCCGTCGCGTGGGTCACGGAGCGCCGCGACGTTCTCGCCGGCCTCTTTTTTCTCGCTACGCTGCTTTGCTATTTGAAAGCGGCGGCGGGCGATGCGCGCCGCGGATCGTGGCTTGCGGCGGCGGTCATTTTTTATGCGCTGTCTTTGCTTTCCAAAGCGACGGCCATGACGCTGCCGGTCGTGCTAGTCGTTCTGGATGTTTATCCGCTGCGCCGCTTCGGCGCGGCCGGGTGGTTCGCGCCGGAGACGCGGCGCGTTTGGCTGGAAAAAATCCCGTTTGTCGTCCTTGCGGCGGTTTTCGCCGTATTGGCGTTCGCCGCGCAGCGCGACGCGGGCGCGCTGCTGACGCTGGAGAACTACGGCTTCGCGAAGCGATTGGGGCAGGCGCTCTTCGCGCCGGCATTTTACCTATGGAAGATGATCGCGCCGCGCGCTCTCTCGCCGATCTACGCAATACCGCTGCACCTGGAAACATCAGACTGGATCTTTTTCGCCGCCGGCGTCGCGGTCAGCGTGACCCTGACGGCGCTTTTCATTTTGCTCCGCCGCCGCCGGCCCGCGCTGCTCGCCGTTTGGCTCTGCTATCTCGCGCTGCTCGCGCCCGTGCTGGGTCTCACGCAGGCAGGCCCGCAATTCGCCGCCGACCGGTATACGTATCTGTCGGGGCTCGGCTGGGCGATACTGGCGGCCGGCGCGCTGCTCCATTTCATCACGCACGATCAGCGGCTCGCGCGCGCGGCGGCCGGCGTCGTCTCGGCCGCGGTCGTGCTCGTTCTCGGGGCGCTCACCTGGCTGCAGGTTCAGGTGTGGAGCGATCCCTTGACGCTCTGGCGGCACGCCGTGGCCGCCTATCCGCGCGCGTCGAAAGCGCAAAACAGTCTCGCGAACGTGCTCGTCCAGCTCGGCAGACAAAACGAAGCGATCGCGCATTACCGGCTCGCCATCCAAATCGATCCCGATTACAAGGAAGGCCATCATAATTTCGGTCTCACGCTCGCGGGCCGCGGCGACGTCGAGGGCGCGAAGCGCGAGTACGCCGAAGCGCTGCGGATCGATCCGCGCTACAAAGAGGCCCACAATAACCTCGCCGCGGTGCTCTTCTACGAAGGAGATCTCGCGGGCGCGATCGATCATTACCGGCGCGCCGTCGCCGTCGATCCGGCATTCAAGGAGGCGCACAACAATCTCGGGGTGGTGCTGATGAATCAGGGAAACGTCGCGGATGCGATCGGCGAATATCGCGCGGCGATCAAGATCGATCCCGGCTATAAAGAACCGCACTACAACCTGGGCAACGCGCTGCTGGAGCAGGACAAGGTCGACGAGGCGATCGCGGAATATCGCGCCGCGCTCGCGATCGACCCGAATTACGAGGTCGCCCGCTATAACCTCGGCATCGCCCAGGAAGCGCAGAAAAAGAAGACGGCGCCTACTCGCGGTTCGCCTTCCGATAGCCCAGCGCGTCCTGCGCGATAATCAGCTTCTGAATGTTCGAAGAGCCTTCGACGATCTGATACGACTTCGCGTCGCGCAGATAGCGCTCGACCGGGAACTCGGTCGAGTAGCCGTAGGCGCCGAGGATGCGCAACGCCGTGTCGGCGGCGAACGCGGCGGCTTCGGCGGCGGTGTATTTCGCGATCGACACTTCGAGATTGTTGGCGCGCTTCTGATCCGCGAGCCAGGCGGCGCGGTAGACGAGCAGGCGCGCGGCTTCCTCGTGCACGACCATCTGCGCGATCAAATCCTGGTTCATCTGAAACTGGCCGATCTTCTGGCCGAATTGCTCGCGCTGGTTGCAATAGTTGACCGCCGCCTCGCGCGCGGCGGCGGACAAGCCCAGCGCGCCGGCCGCGCAGCTCAGCCGCGTGTTGTTCAGCTGCCACATGCAGATCTTGAAGCCTTCGCCTTCCTTGCCGATCAAATTTTCCGCCGGGACGCGGAAATTCTCGAACGTGAGCTCGCCGAGCGGCGAGGCGTGCGTCCCCATCACCGCGAGCTCGCGGCGGCTTAACCCCGGCTGGCCGAAGTCGGCGACGAAGGCCGAGATGCCGCGGTGCTTTTGCGCCTTGTCGGTCACCGCGTAGATCAGGCCGCAGTCGGCGACCGGCCCATTCGAGATCCAGATTTTCGAGCCGTTCAAAATATAATCGCCGCCCTGGCGCACAGCGGTCGTGCGCATCGCCGCGACGTCCGAGCCGGCATCCGCCTCGGTGATCGCGAAGCAGCCGACTTTCTCGCCCTGGATGAGCGGCGGCAGCCAGCGCTTTCGCTGGGCGTCGTTTCCGAAGCGATCGAGGACCAGCGCCGGACCGACCTGCATGTTGATGAAGACGCGGATCGCGCTGTGCGCGCGCGCGATCTCCTCGGTGATCAGCGAAAGCGCGAGGAAGCCGAGGCCGCTGCCGCCGCGGTCCTCCGGGATCGCCGCGCCGTAAAAGCCGAGCTTGCCCATCTTCGCGATCAGGTCTCTGCGGAATTTGTGCTCCCGGTCGTCGGCGGCGGCGGTCGGCGCGATTTCTTTCGCGGCGAAATCGCGCGCCAAGTCGCGCGCCGCGACTAACTCGTCGGTCAGCTCGAAATCCATTGACCCTCCGAGAATTTTGAATTCTTAGTTTTGAATGATGAATTCAAAATTCAAAACTCAACATTCATCATTGTTTGAGCAGCTCCCGCGCGATCACGAGTTTTTGGATCTCCGACGTTCCCTCGTAGATCCTCAGCGCGCGCACGGCGTTGTAGAGCTGCGCGACGACGGATGTCGCCACGACGCCCAGTCCGCCGTGGATTTGCAGCGCCTGATCGACGATCCGCTGCGCCGCCTCGGTGGCGAAAAGCTTCGCCATCGCCGCGCTGCGTTTCGACGCGGCCCCGCGGTCGTGCATCCATGCCGACTGGTACACGAGCAGGGATGCGGCTTCGAGCTCCGTCGCCATCTCCGCGAGCTTGAGCTGAATTCCTTGGAAGTCCGCCAGCGCGCCGCCGAACTGACGCCTGTTCCGGCTGTAGTCGAGCGCCTCTTCGAGCGCCCTTCGCGCCAAGCCGACCGCCGCGGCGCCGACCGTCGGGCGGAGCGCGTCGAGCGTGGCGAGCGCGATTTTCATGCCGTCGCCCTCGCGGCCGATGAGCCCGGCGCTCGGAACAACGCAGTCTTCGAACGCGAGCGCGCCGATCGGATGCGGCGCGATGAGGCGGGTTTTCTCGCGCACTCTCAAACCGGGGTTTTTTGCGTCGACGATGAACGCGCTGAGCCCTTTGCCCTTCGCGGAAGGATCGGTGGAAGCGAAAACGATGTAAATGTCCGCGATGCCGGCGTTCGAGATAAACGACTTGATCCCCGTCAGGCGGTAATCGCCGTTGCGTTTCGTCGCGCGGGTTTGGATCGATGCGACGTCGGAGCCGGCATTCGGCTCGGTAAGCGCAAACGCGGCGATCTTCTCGCCGCGCGCGAGCGCCGGCAGAAAATTCTGCTTCTGCTCGTCGCTCGCGGCGAGCGCGAGCGGATACATTCCGAGCGCCTGCACCGAGAGCACGGTGTCGAAAAGCGGCGCAGCGCGCGCGAGCTCTTCGCGCAACAGGCACAGCTCGCGAAGTGATAGAGTCTCGCCGGCGCCGCCGAACCGCCGCGGCGCGAGATGCTTGAGCCATCCGGCGCGGCCGATGAGCGGCACGAGGGCCTGCGCCGTTTTTGCGAGGGCCTCGACGCCGTCCTCCATGACCGCGGCCGCAGCCGCGTTTGCCTCCGCCCACGCGCGCGCGCGCTCGCGCAATTTCTCGTGCTCGGCGTCGAGGTGCGGGTACATCGGCGCTGGCTAGCCGCGGTTGAACAGCGGCGGCCGCTTTTCCACGATCGAGCGGTAGCCTTCGCGGAAATCGCGGTTCTCCATGCAGATCGCCTGCGCGCGCGCCTCCATCTCCAGCGCCGCTTCGAGCTCCATCTGCATCTCGCGATTGAGCAATTGTTTGGTGACGCCCATCGCGTATAGCGGGCCTTCTTTGAGCTTGCGCGCGAAGGCGTAGGCTTCGTCGAGAAGCTTCTCGTGAGGCACCACGCGGTTGGCGAGGCCGATGCGCCAGGCCTCCTGCGCGTCGACCGCTTCGCCGAGCATCAGCAGCTCCGTGGCGCGGCCCTGGCCCACGATGCGCGGCAAAAGATGAATCGCTCCCATATCCGCGCCGGCGAGGCCGACTTTGACGAACAAAAACGCGAAGCGCGCGCTCGTCGACACGATGCGAAAGTCGCTCGCGAGCGCGAGCATCGCGCCCGCGCCCGCGGCGATGCCGTTGACCGCGGCGATGATCGGCTTTTTCAGCGCGCGCATGTTCTTGACGACGTCGCACGTCATGCGCGTGAAGCGATACAGCGAGTCGCCCTTCATTTCGATCAGCTTCGCGATGATCTCGTGCAGGCTGCCGCCGGAGCAGAAGCCCTTGCCTTCGCCGGTGATGACGAGCGCCTGCACGGCGGCGTCGTCCGCGACCTCGCGCGTCAGCCGCTCGAGCTCCTCGTAGGTTTTGAACGTCAGCGCGTTGAGCGTCTTCGGATCGTTCAGGCGCACCGTCGCGATTCCGTCTTCGACTTCGTAAATGAAGGTCTCGTACGCCATGCAGCTCCTCACGTAGCGCGGTATTGCTCGCGTCGAAAAATAGGATTTCCTCATCTTACCGTCAAGCGCAGCGCTATTGCTACCCCTACGGACTCTCACTATAATCATGCGATGTTTTCCCGCCGTGCGCATTTGCTGGCGGTCGCGCTGATCGTCGGCTGCACGTACGTTCCTTCCGGCAAATTGACGCCGCCGGCGCACGCGATCCAGGAGGACGACGAGTCGCGGATCAGCCGGCAATTCCGCCGCGAAGCGAAAAAGCAGCTCAGTTTCGTCACCAATCCGGAAATCGAAGGATTCGTCGATCAGATCGGCCGGCGATTGCTTTCGGTCATGGGCGCGCAGACCTTCGAGTATCGCTTCTTCGTCGTCTCGGATTCCGCGCTCAACGCATTCTCCGTTCCCGGCGGCTCGATCTACATCTACACGGGGCTGCTCGACCGCGTGAAAACCACCTCGGAGCTCGCGGGCGTCATGGGCCACGAAATCATTCACGCCAAGGACCACCACATGGCGCGCATGTCCGGACCCGACCCGCTCAGCCTGCTCGGTCTTTTAGGCATGGTTCTCGCGCGCGGCGGCGCGGGGGCGCAGGCGGCGGGGGCCATCGGCCAGGCATTGTCGGCGACGCGCCAGTTCGCTTTCAGCCGGCAGCTCGAGCTCGAAGCCGACACGCTGGGCCTCAAATACATGGCCCAGGCGGGATACGACCCCAAAGGCATGCTCAGCTTTATGAAGACGATGGATCAGCAGAACGCGCTGATCGCGTCAGGCGTCCCGCCCTACCTTTTGACCCACCCCGTTACGAAGGAGCGTATCGCGAACATCGAGCGGATTATCAGCTCGCTGCCCGAGCGCGCGGCGATGCGCGAGACGCCGGATGCGGTAAGAAGGCTGCAAACCTTGCTGCGCCTCGACCGCCACGAGGAAGACTCGATCATCGCGGAAAGCGAGCGCGCTCTGAGCGAACAGCCGAACAACGCCGAGGCCCGGCACTACTTGGCGATCGCTCAATACGCGCAGGGAAAAGTTCCGCAGGCGCGGGAAAATTTTGAGAAGGCGCGCGGCCTCGACCCGCACCGTCCGGGGATCGACCGCGACCTGGGCAGGCTTTACAGTCAAGCCGGGGAATTCCCGCTCGCACGCGAAGCCTTCGATCGGGCGATCAGGGCTGAGCCGCGCGATGCGGTCAATTATCTTTATCTGGGAGAGATGTACGAGCGGGATAACAACATGCGCGAGGCCGCCAACGCGTACTTGAACGCGACCAATCTCGCGCCCTATTCGGCGCTCGCGCTCAATCGCCTCGGCGTCGCGTACGGCCGCATGAATCGACCTGGAGAAGGGTATTATTATATCGGCCGGTCGATGCTGTTGCAGGACGAGGACGAAAGGGCGGTGGCCGACTACGAGCGCGCGATCAAAGCCCTCGGAGACGCCTCCCCGCGCGCGCAGATGATCAAAGAGGAGATCGCAACGATCAAGTCCCGGCGCAGCTGGCTAAGCGGACGCTGAAAAGACGAGCTGCTTGCCTTTCACCGGCCGGGCGAGCTGGCGCTCGCGCTTAAGCAGGAAGGTGCGCGTATAGTCGGGGTCGAATCCGAGCAGGCCGCAGATATTGTCGAACGAGAACAGCCACTCCGTGCCGCCATCCGCCACCCAGGCGAGCGAGTTCTCATATAGCTCGCGCGCCGGTCCGCCGCGGGAGCTGCGGTACTTTTCCAGGCATTCCACCGCGTCTTTCATGACCGCGATCATCAGGCGCTTCTCGCCGTCAAGCTGACGCGAGATGCCGCGATTGCCGTAGAACTGCGACGGCAGGCAGGTATCCGGCTCGAGTATTCGGGCTAGGAAATCGTCGTACATTAGAGACCCTTTTGGTGATTAGTAGAGAATATATAGCCATAACACGACGACCCCAAAAACGCAAGGAAATCTTTTTGCCCGAGTCAGGAATCTTGAAGGTAATATTCTATAGTTAATTCAGCAGCTTGTCTCACAATCCGCTCAGGAGTCCGGCCAGCTTCGTTTTCGCGACGTAGTGGTCCCAGACTTTCTGAATGACCGACATCTTGCGGCGGCCTTTGCCGACGCGCTCCAGCTCGTCTTCGTTGTAAGGCCGGATCGGGCCCAGGGTCGAGGCAAGGCAGGTCCTGGCCGCGCTCTCTTCGAGGTCGACGCAGGCCGCGAAGGTCCATTCGATCGACTGGCCCACGACGACCGAGCCGTGGCCGCGCAAAATCGCGGCGTCGCGCTTGCCGAGCGTCCGGGCGACGGCGTCGCCCTGTTCGTCGGTATGAATCAGCGCGGGATCGTTGTAGACCGGCAGCGGACCGGGGCCGAAAAGCGCGCCGGGGTTGTCGGCCGCGACGAGCGGCCGCCCCGCCATGCTTAGAACCACGACCATGCGGTTATGCAGGTGCGCGACGCTCTGCACGTCGTCGCGCACGCGGTAGGTCCGGATGTGCATCGGCAGCTCCGACGGCGCGTTCCATTTGCCTTCGACTTTTTTCCCGTCGCGGTCGACGGTAACGACGTCGTCCGGCGTGACCTCGCAGCGGCTTACCGGATGGCCGTGGATCAGGAACTTATCCGTGCCGGGAATCCGGATGCTGATGTGGCCGCTGTAATCGACCAGCTCCGCGACGTAGAGCATGCGGCACGCCATCGCGACTTTCATCTTCAGTTCATCGATTTGCGTCATGAAATCTCCTCACCGGACATTCGTGGCTTTGAGAAAAGCTACGATTATCCTTCAAAGTAAAAACTTGCAACTCGCCGGATGCTTGCCGCGACAAACGGGAAATGCTTACTTGAACGCAAAGGAGCACCCATGCCGAGCAACAGCGCCGAAGGCATCCGCTGGGATTTGAGCGATCTTTTTTCCGCGCACGACGATCCGCGCATCGAGACGACGCTCGACGACTGCCGGGCCGAAGCCGAAGGCTTCGCGCTGCGCCATCGCGGCAAGATCGCCGGCATGAAGCCGGCGGATTTGCTCTCGGCGCTGAAAGAGCTCGAGCAGATCGAAGACAGTCTCTCGCGCGTCGCGAACTATTCGAGCCTGCTCTATTCCGCCGATTCCATGAAGCCGGAGTATCAGGACCTCGACCAGCGCGTCGAGCAGCGCGTGACTGAGATCCGAAACATCCTGCTTTTCTTCGAGCTCGAATGGCTCGAGCTGACCGGCGACGCGGCTGAGCGCTGCCTCGGCGCGCCGGAATTGAAGAATTACACGCATTACCTAAGCAGCATCCGGCGCTTTAGCCCGCACAAGCTCTCCGAGGCCGAGGAGAAGATCGTCAACGAGAAAGACAATACCGGGCGGAACGCGTTCGGCAGGCTCTTCTCCGAAATCACCTCCGCGCTTTCGTTTCCCCTGGAGCGAGACGGAAAAAAAGAAGATTTAACTTTGAGCGAGACGCTCGCGCTGCTCCACGAGCCTGATCGCGAGCTGCGGCGGAAGGCAATGGAAACCGTCTATCAAGGTCTTGCCTCGCATCGCGACACGCTCACGTTCATTTACGACACGCTGATTCAAGATCATCTCACGATGGACCGGCTGCGGAAATATTCCGACCCGATGCTGGAGCGCCATCTCGTGAACGAGATCGACGCCGACGCCGTCGGCAAAATGATGTCGGTGACGGAAAAAAATTATTCCGTCGCGCACGATTATTTCCGCCTCAAAGCGCGGCTGCTGTCGCTGCCCAAGCTCGCGCTCTACGACCAGTACGCGCCGGTCGGCAAAAATCTCACGCCGTTCGCTTTTTCCGAGGCGCAGAAAATCATCCTCGAGGCCTTCAATGCCTTCAGCCCGATGTTCCGGGAGATCGCCGGCGAATTTTTCGCCAAGCGCTGGATCGACGCCGAGATCCGCAAGGGCAAGCGCGGCGGCGCGTTCTGCGCCTCGCCGTCGCCGGGGCTGCACCCGTACATCTTGTGCAACTACACCGACAACCTGCGCGACGTGATGACGGTCGCGCACGAGCTGGGACACGGGCTCCACGGCTCGCTCAGCCGCAAGCAGACTTATTTCAACTACGATACGCCGCTCACGACCGCCGAGACAGCGTCGGTTTTCGGCGAGATGCTCGTGTTCGATTATCTCGTCGAGCGCCAGAGCGATCCGAAAGTGCAGATCGCGCTGCTCGCCGGCAAGCTCGAAGACTCCTTCGCGACGGTCTTCCGCCAGAACGTGCTCACGCGCTTCGAAGAAGGAGTTTTCGCCAAACGGCGCGCCGGGAGGCTGACGCCCGACGCCGTCGGCGACATCTGGCTCGCCGCGAACGGCCGTTACTACAGCGATGCGGTCGAGATGCCCGACGGCTACCGCTGGGGCTGGTCGTACATCCCGCATTTCATTCACAGCCGCTTTTATTGCTACGCCTATGTCTTCGGCCAGCTGCTCGTGCTCGCGCTCTACCGCATGTACCGCGAGCAGGGAAAAAGCTTCGTGCCGAAGTACCTCGCGCTGCTCGAAGCCGGCGGCTCCGACACGCCGGAAAATCTCCTCAGGCCGCTGAACGTCGATATCCACGACGCCGCTTTCTGGCAAAAGGGATTCGACGAGATCAAGGGCATGGTTGCGCGCTTGCAGAAGCTGGTCGAAGCGAGCTAAGACTGCGGCGATGGTGCGCGCAGCCGCGCTCATGCTTTTACTCGCTTCTCCACCTTCGATTCACGCGCAGAATGTTGCCGGCGCGGAGCGCGTCGAGTTCGACAGCCGCGACCAGCGCGACGGCAAAGCGGTGCGTCTGTTCGGCTGGTTCTTCAAAGCGAAAGGAAATGCCGCCGCCGCAAAAGCGCCGCTCGTCGTCGCGCTCCACGGCTGCGGCGGGCTTTACGGCAGGGACAAGGATTTAAACGCGCGGCACGCCGAGATGGGCGAATTGCTCGGGCGGCAGGGCTACCACGTGCTGTATCCCGATAGCTTCACTCCGCGCGGCTACGCTTCGATCTGCACGATCAAGATCGGCACGCGCGATTTGAATGTGGCGAATCGCCGGCGCGACGTTCTCGGCGCGCTCGCCTGGGCGGCTTCGCGGCCCGAGGTCGACGGCGGCCGCATCGCCATCCTGGGCTGGTCGCATGGCGGATCGACAGTCCTTTCGGCGAACAACCGGCAGAACAAAGAAGTGGCTGGATCTGCGGTTCAGCCGCGCGCTGCCGTGGCTTTTTATCCCGGCTGCAGCGCGTATGTGAAAGCCGCGGAAGGCTACCGGCCGAACGCGCCGCTGCTGCTCCTGATCGGCGAGAAGGACGATTGGACTCCGGCGAAACCCTGCGTGGGGCTGCACGAAAAAGTCCGCGGACAATATCCGAGCGATACTTTCGAGCTGCGCCTTTATGCCGACAGCTATCACGACTTCGACGCGCCGAATGTGCCGCTGCGTGTCCGCAAAGACGTCCCGAACGGCGTCAATCCCGGAAAGGGCGTGACCACGGGCTCGAATCCCGCCGCGCGGGAAAAGGCGTACGCGGAGATGGTGGAGTTTTTGAGGCGGAGGATCGGAAAGTAATTGATTTTGCGTTTGCTGATCGTCACAATATCTTGTACAATATTTTGAGAGGTAAACGCATGGAGCGATATTTGACGACCAGCGAAGCGCGGCAGCGATTTTTGTCGCTAGTGGATCAAATCGAAGCCGGCGATCAGGTTATCATTACGAAACGAGGAGTTCCAAAAGCGGTAATCCTCGATTTCGAACAGCTACAGACCCTCAAGGCAGTAGCACGACTTTGGCAGGATCCTGAGGCCCTTCAGGCAATGCAAGAATCACTCAATGACCTCAAGAAAAAGAGAACACTTAAGCTTTCTGGAGCGCCAACGGTGAAGAAAATTCTCGCAGCAGCCCGAAAAAAAGGGCTTTTGCGTGGCTGATTATGTCCTAACTCGACAATTTCTCGACGAACTTGCCTCTTTCGAAAAATCTGCAACCAGTGGGGATCTCAGGCTCCTTGAAGAAACATTGGCCGCGATCGTTCAAAATCCAAAATTGCCGGGCCGCGTGCCGAGCTATTATGATCCTGCTTTGCCGAGCTACCTTTACCGTTCCGGCGATTTGATCCTTCACTTTCGCGTTGCCCGCTCGACTGTCGAGTTCCTGAATTTATTTTGGCCAAAGGTGTAACTCGCGGCCGCCGCGAAAGCCGCGGACTAAAACTCCTTCGCCTGATACACCACCTCGCCGCCTGCGATCGTCATTAAGGCCTTGATGTCCTTGATGCGCTCGACCGGCGCCGTGAGCGGATTTTCCGACAAGACCGTCACGTCGGCAAGCTTCCCCGTCGCGAGCGTGCCTTTCTCGTTTTCCTCGAACATGACGTAGGCGGCATACTTCGTATGCATGGCGAGCGCCTCGGCCGGCGTCAGCGCCTGCCCGGGGCCGAGCAGCGTGCCGGCCTTGGTCTTGCGCGCGACGGCGAAGTACATGTGCAGGAAGGGATTCAGCGGATTGGTGAGCCAGTCGGAGCCGCCGGCGAGAATGATCCCGTTTTTTAAATAGTCGCGCGTCGGCGAGGATTGCTCGGCGCGCTCGCGCCCGAAGTTGGTCATGTACGTCTCGCCCTTGACGTAGGGCGCCGCCTGGATCGTCACGATGAGCCCGAGCGCCTTGACGCGCGCGATCTGGTCGGGGCGGATGTTCTTGCCGTGCTCGACGGTCCAGCGCCGCCCCACGATCGATTTCTTTTTGTCGATCGCCTCCCACGTGCTCAAAAGAATATCGAACGCCTTGTCGCCGTTGCAGTGTACGCTCATGCGCCACCCGTTGTCGTTCGCAAGGTCGGAGATGTCGCGCAGAAACTCCGTCGTGTTGACCTGGACGCCGTAAAAGTCCTTGTTGCTCGCGTACGGCTGGGTGAAGAGCGCGCCGGTCGAGCCGCCGTCGAGCGTGACCTTGATGAGCCCGGTGCGGAGCCACTGATCGCCGGTCGACGGCGGCAGCGCCTTGTTGATCTCGCGAAAATCGTCCGGGCTCTTCGGCCGCACGCGCGCGGCGATGCGGATTTTCAGGCCGCCGGATTTTTTCAGCTCCTCCATCGTGCGCCACTCGCCCATGTTGACGCCGCCGTCGACGAGGCTCGTGATGCCGAGGCTGTGCGCCAGCGCCTGCACGCGCTTGAGCGCGCCGAGCGACGCGCCGGCCTCTTCCTTCGGCAGCAGTTTGCGGACCGGCTCCTGCGCCGTGTCGACGAGCGTGCCGTCCGGCTCGCCCGTCTTCGCGTCCTTGCCGATCTCGCCGCCTTTCGGCGCGACGGTGTCCTTCGCGATGCCGGCGAGCTTCAGCGCGAGGCTGTTGGACGCCGACTGGTGCGCGCCGCGCGGGATAAAAACCGGATTGTCCGGCGCGGCCTTGTCCAATTCCCAACGCGTCGGGAAGCGGTTTTCTTTTAACTGATTTACATACCAATCGGACGATGCGACGACCCACCCGCCGCGCGGCACGTTGTTGTCGCGGATGTGGTTGCGGATGATTTCCAAAACGTCTGCGACCGATTCGGCTTCGCCGAGTTGGACCTTCACCATGCCGAGGCCGCCGCTCACGATGTGGATGTGCGTGTCGATGAGGCCGGGAATCGCCGTGCGGCCCTTGAGATCGACGACCTTGGTCTTCGGCCCCGCGGTTTTGAGGATCGCGTCGCTCGCGCCGAGCGCGAGGATTCTTTCGCCCTGCATCGCGATCGCGGCGGCCGCGGGCTGCTTGTCTTCCATCGTCACGATGTTGCCGTTGTGCAGGATCAAATCCGGCGCCGGCGCCTGCGCATGGACGGAGACGAAAAAGAACAGCAGGAGCAGCGACCAGCGGCACGCGGCGGCGATATTGCGGAGCGTCATGGTTAGTCCTCCGTTCCGGCCCGTTTCTTACAACGTCGAGAGGCCGTCGTCCAGGGTTGGATAGGTCAATTCGGGAATCAATTCTTCACGCGCCCGCTTGGTGTCGCCCCAGTGCGACACGCGGCCGATCGTGATGAAGTCGCGCGTGAGCGGCGAGGGCTTTTTCGCCAGCGCCGCGAAAACCTCGCAGAGCGACGCGACGGCGTAGACGCTCCATAGCGGGACGCGGAAAGGCCGCTTGCACTTCCATACGTCGCAGGCTTTGTCTAAGAATTCCTGGAGCGTGACCGGCTTCTCATCGCCTACGTGATAGATGCCGCGGACGCCGGGCTTTAAGATCGCGGCTTCGGTCGCGCGCAGATAATCGATCGTGGAGATGAGCTGAAACCAGACCGGCTCGCGCCACACGCCGAGGAGGCGGCGCTCGGCGAGCCAGCGCGCCGCGTCGATCATCAATATGCCGCGGCCGTAGACCATGCCGAGCCGTAGCACGACCGGCGTCGTTGGAGTTCCTTCAGCACGTTCGAAGAGCAGCTTTTCTTCCGCCAGCCGCGTCGTGGCGTGCGCGGAGATCGGCTTGCGATCCAGCCGTCCGGTCGCGGGGTGCTCCGGCGACGTCGGACCTTCGACGTGGGGGAACGAAATGAGAATTATCCTCTTAACTTTGGCTTTCAGCACTGCGTCGACGAGATTTGAGAACCACTGCGTATTCGTCACCGGCAGAAATTTCTCCGGCCGCGGCGCGAAGAGACTGCCGGCGAAATGAACAATCACATCGACTCCCGCGACGGCGGGAGCCAGCGTCTCGGGCTTGGCTAAGTCGGCCTGAACCGCCGTGACAGTGGGCGCGCTTAGTAGATCGTCGCCGAGCGGCTTGCGATGGTACATGAGCCGCAGCGTGTGCCCGTCTTTGACGAGATGTCGCGCGAGCAGCCCGCCGAGATTCCCCGCCGCGCCGGTGATGAGGATGGAGGGGGAGAGGGCGGCCATTCAAGCCGCCTGAGCGGGGATCGCGTTTGCTGTCGGCGCGGGTGTGTAGAATCGCCGCGCAACCCATCGAAGACAGAAGGATAAGCAGACGAGCAAACCAACGGTAATCAGAAATACCGCAATTGCCTTGTCCCATTGATCGGTCCCGCTCGCCACAATCATCTCGAACCCAAGTCCCGCTGTCGCGGCCGTCTCTCCGTAAATCATTGCAACGAACGCAAAAGGCAGCGCGTCGTCGAACGCGAGAAGAATTCGGAAAGTCCTACTCTGATTCCGAAACGCGCACCATGACTGAAAAAAAGGATAGAAGGTTAAAAATGCGACGGCGAGCCGTGTCTGCCACACCCCTATCGTCGCATGCAGCGGTAGTAGAACTGTGAATGCCAGCGAGTAGGCGATAAGCATCGACGGAACAACAGCAAACGATAGAAAGAAAAAGAGGGCAGACCTGAGAGGCTTCGAAATACATAGCATTGCGACGACGAGCGCCATCAAACAGCATGCGACAAGACCCAAGAAAATTTCTAGTAACAATGAAACTACGACATCACGCCAAATTTCTTCGCTGTCAAACAGATTACGCATCGCTTTGAAAGCGCCCAGCGGCGAAACAACGGAATGGCCATAAAACGATAAAGAGGAAAAAGCCTGCCAAAGGAAAAGACATGCAATCACGATGACAATTGGCATGATTACCGAGCTTCGCCTCTTGCTCTCGAGTTGTTTTCCGAGAACGATTCCGCGGGCGTTGGCCGAAGCCTCGAAGTTCGAACGAAATACCCAGTTGACGATGGCTACGAAAATGACAACCATGCCGAGCGCTTGCAAACCTAAGCTCAGCGGTTGCCAGAACGGCATTAATAGCTGCGCGAGCATGAAAAAGAAGAAAAGTTGGAGAATCGTCTCGCGAGCGACGTGATCGATGACGTCGCGACCGCGGCAATCGAGGAGGGCACGCGCGACTAAGTAATTGTAACAAGTGAAAAGTACAGCCGCAGCCACGGCCCAGACGGTCGTTTCGCTCGACAGGGTGATGAGTAGCAGGAACGGAAGCCAAACAGCGAGCCTTAGAAATCGAAGCATGACATCCGTTACTGTGCGGTTGAAAAGGATGCCGTGCGCGACGGCAATTCCGATAACGCTTCCAGGCAGCGTCAAGAAAATCATCTGCCGCAGCATGCCGCGAAAGCCGCGGAAAAGATCGGAATCTCCGAGAAGTCTGAAAACGCGAAACGGATGGGGCAGGTGGTCGGTGTCGGTGATGCCGAGGAAGTAAACCAGATCCCAAAAAAACAATACGACGACTACGGCGAAAAAGATCGTGGTCCGATCGAAGCGCCACTTCCTCATGACCCGCTCCCTCTCGTCGCCGCCGCGGCGCGTTTATTTCATCCTGAACGCCGGCGGCACGACTTCGATATCTACTAACACGCCCAACCGCCGGAGATTTTTTGCTTCATTCTCTAAACTTCAGCTGGAACGAGACCTGCGCTACGTTTCGTGAAGGATTTCCTAGCACATCCGCGGAGAATGTTCGAAAACGCGATAAGAAGAATCAAGGCTAGCGCGACGCCGACCAATCCCTTTTCGGCTTGCGATGTCGCCCCTGTCACAATCATCATGAATCCTATCCCAAAGGTTGCGCCAAAGACTTCTGACAAAGCCATGACTATGAATGCGAGAGGCAACGCATCGTCTAGTGCCAGGAGAACACGAACAATGAAAGGCTGGTCGCGAAGTCCCCACAGCGCCTGTATGAAAGGATAAAAGGTAAGAAGTGCAATGAATAATACTCTCTGATGAAACAGCGGTACGGGCCATGATGGAGCTTGAGGAAGTATTAGAATTCCCAACAGGCAGACGACCACCATCGAGATATAGGTCAGCGGTAAGACAGAGTGCAGGAAGCGAGAAAAAAAATTCTCTGCGCATAAAAATTTGTACGTAAGTACTCCCAATAAGACGCAAACAATCAAGCCGAGAAAGATTTCCAGCACCGAAAAAAAGATATCAAGTCTGATATCGCCACTCATAAATAAAAACCTGCCTGCTTCCAGAACGTCTTCCGGTGAGGTAAGAAAAAAGCGTAAAGGCTCTCGACTTAGCATGTACCAAATTGCCAAACTGCCAATCGTTAGCAGCAGCACACGCCAGAAATAGCTCCGATTTACACTATTCAGTTCTTGCGTCAGGATTTCCCGACGCATTGCCGCGCCATTGTTGAAGTTGAATCGCAAGAACCAATTGACTACGAACAAGAGGAAAAGAATAAAGGCAAGCAGTTCCAAGCCCACAGTCATCCCGTTCTGAAGCGCGGGGAACCGGTACAGTATCAGATTGTTCCGCCATAAATCGGTAAGCAGTGAAATGAAGAAGGCTTGCAGAAGCGCCTGCCGCACAACATAAATGCGCGCGTTTTGCTTATCGAGCTTGAGCAGCAATCGAGCTGCTAAAAATTCATACCAGCTGGCCAGTATTACAGCCGCAAAACCTAAGAGGAAATAATTTTTCGGCAGAACAAAAACGAGTAAAAATGGCAGCCACAAGCCGATGCGTAGAAAGCGCAGCACGGTTTGGGCGACCGTCGGGCTACGAAGGGTGAGTAGGGCAAGACAAAGCGCCAATCCGTATCCCACGACGGTCGACATAATAATCGCGTGAAAAATATTCGTGAAACCTTTCAGGGACGTGAATGTTTCTAACCTTCGAAAACATTCGAGAATGTTTGGAAGTTGGATAAGATCAGGCAGTAGAACGTACGCTGCATCCGAAAGGAACAACAACCCAATGAAGGTAAAAAAGATCGTGGTCCGATCGAAGCGCCACTTCCCCATAGCCCGCTCCTCCCGTCGACGCCGCGGCGCGTTTACTTCATCCTAAACGCCGGCGGCACGACTTCGTCGACGCCTTTGCCGGTCCAGTGCCACTTGGCGACGCTGTCCCAGACGTGCTCGCCCTTGGCTTGGACTTTGTCGAGCAGCTCGTCTTCGTTCAGGCGCAGATACTTGTCATCGTCGACGAGCGTCTCGCCGTCGACGATGACGGTGCGCACGTCGCGGCTGACGGCGGTCTCGACGACCGCCTTGATCGGATCGCGCACGGCGCCGAAGGCGATGTCGCGCAAATTGATGATCGCGATGTCGGCCTTCGCGCCTTTGGCGAGGCGCCCTAGATCGTCGCGGCCGACGAGCTTCGCGCCGCCGAGCGTCGCGGCGTTGAAAACGTCGCGCGGATGGCCCGCGGCGAAGCTCTTCTCCGCCACGCGCGAGGCGAGCGCGGCGTAGCGCATGTCGGAGAGGATGTCTTTCGGAAACGTGTCGGTGCCGATCCCCATGTTGACGCCGGCCTTCAAATACTTGTCGAAAGATTCCATGACGATGCCGAGTTTCAAGTATTTCAGCGGGCTGTAGGCGACCGAAGCGCCGGAGTCGGCGATGATTTTCAAATCGTCGCCGTAAGGATACGCGAGCCAGCTGTGGCCGCTGATGAAGATGCAGTGCGAGAGCGAGACCTCGGGATCGAGAAAGCCGATGCGCTGAAGCAGCTCGATCGGCGTCGCGCGCTCGCGCTGCATGACGGTATGGAACTCGAAAAGATTGATCGTCGCGTGAATCTGCACGCGCACGCCGATCTCTTTCGCCGCCCGGCGCGTCTGCTTCAACAGTTCCGGCGTGCAGGTGTCGACGTGGCCGGGAAAGAGCATCGTGTTCATCCTACCCTTGCACGCGCCGTTGTATTTCTTCGCGAACTCGACGGCGCGCTCCAGTCCTTCGCTGCCGCGCGTGTCGTTCCAATCGTATTCGAGCCGGCCTTCGCGGTCGTGAAAGAAGCTCACGTTCTTGTAGCTCGGGCCCGTATAGCAGCGGATGCCGACCTCGTCGACCATCGCGACGAACGGCGCCGGGTCGGGGCCCGGGCCGCCGATCTCCAAAGTCGTCGTGACGCCGCTCTTGAGCACGTGAATCAACGAGAAGCGCTGGCCCACGTCGACGTCCTTCAGATGCGCGTGCTTCGCGCCTTCGCGGGTCGGCGCGCCGTGGCTCAGATAATTCGACGCGAAGTAATCGACCTTGTTCGCCTCGTTGAGGAGATAATCGCTGGCGTTGATGCCCGAGTGAAAATGCGTGTCGATGAGGCCCGGCGAGACGAGGCAGCCTTTCGCGTCGATTTTTTTATCGACGCGCTCGGAATAATTTTTTCCGACGAACGCGACGCGGTCGTTCTCGTAGACGACGACGCCGTCTTTGATGATCTCGTGCTCCTTACCGTCGAAGCCGACGACGTAGCCGCCTTGAATGAGAGTTTTCATTTCTAATCCTTTCTGATGCGAACCGAAGGCCGAACCGTTCCGGCGAGGGCAATATACCTGTGGCTCGATGGAGCCTTCAAGCCGTGAGATGGGAGTGCCGTAGAGAAGAAGTTCGCTGCGGGCTGCCGAGCATCAAGCAGGTCGTCAAACTATACGCTCGGTGCCCTCGCCCTCACGGCTCACCCTTCGGTTTTGGCGTCGCGCTCTGTGTCTACTCGTAAATTCCATCGCGCACCCACTTGACGTAATGCTCCAGCCCGCGCTCGGGATCGTACTCGGGTACGAAGCCGGTCTCTTCCGTCAGACGCGAGATGTCGACGCAGGCGTGGATGTCCATCGGCGTCCGCGTCGAGGTGAGCGGGCCGGGGTCGTCGCCCAGATGCATGTCTACCTTCGGCAATATTTTTTTTATCGCCGCCGCGAATTCGGCGAGGCTCGCGAGCTTGCCGTAGCCGACATTGTAGATGCGATGCTTGAGCGTCTTCGTTTGCAATAGCAGCGCGAGCGCGCGCGCCGCGTCCTTGGCGTAGAGAATATCGTGCGCCTCCGAGGGGTCTTGATTTGCGAGCGCGATCGGCTGACCGCGCGCGGCCTTGTCGACCATGTGGCCGGCGCGGTTGCGTACGCCTTCATAGAGCGGTCCGTACATGCGCGTGGCACGCGCGGAGATCACCTCCATGCCGGTCTGCGCCGCATAGAGAAGGCAGAGGACCTCGCCGGCCTTTTTCGTGCCGGGGATGTAGCGGTCCGAGGTGATGAAAAGCTTTTCCTCTTCTTTGAACGGCGTCGTGTCCGGCATGCCCTGATAGACCGCTTCGGAGCTGACGAAGACGACGCGCCGGACGCCCGCGCGGTGCGCGGCTTCGAGCACGTTGATCGTGCCGGTGATGTTCGCGTTCATCGCGTCGTAGAGCGGCGTGTCGCCTTTCTCCGAGCGCACCGCCGCGTGGACGATGCCGGTGACTTTGAAATCGTTGACGGCCGCCGTAACTTTTTCGAGGGAAGTGATGTCGAGCGGCGCGACGATGAGATTCTTTCCCGCGAAGGGCTGGAGAAAGTCAGGAACGCGGACGTTCCGGTTGCTGGTCGCGAGCACGCGCTCGCCCTGCGCGCAGAGGAGGTGCGCCAAATTCGCGCCGAGAAACCCGAGTCCGCCGGTAATGAGAATCATAACGAGCGGTCCACTGGTGGTAAGGTGACGGCTCTTCGCTACAAGACAATCAGCTCGTCGCCGACCTTGTTGAGCCGCTGGTTGCCGTTGGCTGTCGTGAGATAGGTCTCGCCCCACAAGAGCGAGCTTTCCCCGAGCAGCGGCCAGGGATGCACGATGAAAATCATGCCGGGGACGATGTCGGTCTGGTTTTGCGGCGTCGGCCGGTCCTCGACCATGTCGATGCCGACGATATGGCCGTAGACCGGCGTGCAATCCAAGCCCGATTCGCGGACGAATTTTTCCATCTCGCCCATCGGGTGCGCGACTTTGTAGCCGGGTTTCAAAGTCTTGAGCGCGCGCTTGATCGCGCCGACCGACACTTCATGCATCTTAACCAGGTCCTTGTCCGGCTTGCCGAGCGATACCGCGCGCGCGAGCTGCGTCCAGTAGCCGCCGTATTGCGCGGTGATCTCGACGAAAATCATCCCTTTTTTGGGAATCTTCCGGCCCGAGGCGGGATACGCATCGACCTTCGGTCCTTGGGAGATGATGTTGAAGCTCTTTTCGACTCCCTCGCTTTTCAGCAGGAAATCGATATAGGCCATGACCTCCCACTCGGTCTTGCCGGGCTTGATGCGCTTGACGCCTTCGGTGAACGCATGATCGACGAGCGCCGCGGATTTCTTGACGAGCTTCGTCTCGTCGCCGTCGACCGTCGCGCGGAGCTTTTTGAGCTCCGGGCCGAACTCTGCGATCTTCATCTGCGGAAACGATTCCTCGATGCGCTCGACCCAGAGATAGGGCAGGCGGTCGAGGCCGTCGACGCCGACCGTCGCGCGCTCCATGCCTTTTTCGCGCAGGACGTCGATCAAGCTGTCGAGAAAGCGATTGCTGAGACGAATATCCGGCACCCAGGAGAATTTTTTCGCGCGCATCGCCTGAAAGCGCGACTCGACCATCATCACCGGCGGCTTCGTTTCATCGCGGAAGAACACGAGCACCAGCTGGATGTTGATGTTGGGAAAGTCGGTCAAGTAGCGAAACGCCGCGCCGTCGCCGCGCACGGCGCTGGAGCCGCGCGCGACGATCGCGTCGAGGCCCTTTTCGGCCATGGAGCGGCGAACCTGGCGGTAACGTTCTTCTTTGATTCGATCGGTAAGAAACATGGCGTTCCCGTCAGCGCGATTGCAGGACCTGCCCTGCGAGATTAGTCACTTTCTCGACGCGGATGACGACGGCGGCGCCCTTGCGCTCCGGGTCTTTGTCGAGCTCGTCCTTTACGGTTCGCGACATGACCGCATCGCGCACCGGCCCCTGCTCGTGCACCGCCGCGACGCCGTGGAAGCGGAAATTGAGCCGCGTCTTGGGGTCGCGGAAGAGGACGACGACTTTGGGATTCTGCGTGACGTTCTTCAAGTGCTGCCGCTTGGTGCGCTCCCAGTAGGCGAGCGATTCCTTGTCGAAGACCATCATGCTTCCCTTGTAGCCGATATCGGGCTCTCCGTCCGGCGCGGCGGTCGCCAAGACGCAGGGACAGCCGTTCGCGAGCGCGTTGTCGATCATCTCGCGCATCTGATCGGTCAGAGCAATCATGCTTGCGCCCTCCTTTCGGGCTTCCAGAATAGCGCTTCTACAGTTGTAAAAAAGCTCGCAAAATCCTCTTGTTGGCTGCTTGCAGTTTCAGCGAAATCTTTCTATAACATAGCGGCATCGGGTTGTCACCGACCGCAATTCTCCCATTCAAAGCTGCGAAAGGCTGGGGCATGAAGAAGAAAATTCGCACGCGCGTCAACGGCAAAAAAGTCGA
>DASWZY010000436.1:0-6378 GCA_036407055.1 Binatia bacterium | reverse complement strand
AGAAAGATCCAGTCGCAGATGTCGAGTCGAGAAGGTGTCTTTGTTTGCTGCTCTTCATTCGCAACCATAGAAATGCGTAACGGCGCTCTTAACACGCCCCCGCAGTTCTGTAAAGAAAACCTTTGGAAGGGGCGGGCCCTTTAATTTAGTCGGAAGACAAAGAAGGGGTGTGCTTGACGACACTGATTAACTCTGGTCGTGGGAAAGGTCGCAAGACTCTTTTCTGAAGCTGCTCACAAACGTATACGCCGGAGCCCTGCGCCGATATATTCCGTGCGCATGAGACTGCAGGTCCGAATCCCGTAAATATCGCGCGCGCCTCGGACCCGAATCTTCCGAGAATAACCTTGCCGAAGCAAATGCCCACGCCTACTTTCGGCTGAGGCTTGTATCTTTCCATTGAATCGACGATCTCGCGGGCTGCGGCAATGATTTGATGATCGGAGATAATTTGCTGCCGGTGGATTCCGTAGAAACACATTATGAATTGCTGGAAAAAGTGGTCGATTGATCCGCCGCTCCGCATGATAATCTCCGCAGTCGTCGAATAAAAATGATTCATGAGCTCATGCGTGTCATTCAGATCGAGGTGAGAAAACGTTTCGTCGAACTTCAGAAACTGAACGACTACGCAGACAAGTTCCGCTTCTTTATGCGACGGAAGATCGTCGAGGTCTACGTCGGCGTCGCGGAACCATTTATTGAACAGCTTATTCATGGGAAGGCCCAGAGCCTGCCTGATGTCTATTGTCGTCGTGCGGTAATCAATTTACTTTCTCCCCAGCATCTCGAGCGCCGCGCGCGCGGCGCGGACGACCGTCGGATCGCCGCCGAGCGCGGAGCCTTCCAGCGCGCCGCGAATCTCGGCCATCGGAGCGCCGCTTTGCGCGAGCGCGACCGCCGCTGCGGCGCGAACGCGCGCGTCGTCGTCGCTCTCCAGCATGCGCTGCATGTCGCCGACCGCGGCGCGGGCGATTTCGGGAAAGACTTTCAGACTCGTCAGCGCCGCGACGCGCACGAGCGGATCGGTGTCCGCGAGCGCGCCGCGCACGGCCTCGTGCGCCAGCGCATCGTCGGCGCCGATGTCCCGCAGCGTGTAAACCGCCATGCGCCGCTGTGTCGCCGTGCCGGAGCGGGCAAGCGCCGCGAGCCGCTCTCGCGTCGCTCCGCCGGGCGCGCGCGCGAGACGCGCGAAGAGCACGACGATGGCCCAGCGGATATCGGGGTCGGGCGCGTCCAATCCACCCTCCAGCGCGGCGAAGCACGCGTCGGATGGCGGAGCGACCTGCGCGAGCACGTATGCCATCGGCCAGCGCTTATAGGCCGGCGCGCGCATCATCGCGTCCTCGACTTCGCCGCCGACCTCGGGCTGTTCCGGCGCGAGCGCGACCAGCGCGTCGACGGCTTCGCGGATGATTTTTTTATCGGGATGATCGAGCGCTGCGACTAGCCGGGCCAAGCGGTCTGGTTTTCCGGCCATCGCTCAGCGCCCGTCGCGGAACGGGATGCGCACGGTGAAATTCGATCCGCCCCCGCGGGGGCTTTCCACTTGAACGGTGCCGCGGTGCGCCTCGACGATCGTTTTGACGATGAAGAGGCCGAGGCCGGTGCCGTCGATCTTCGCCGCGCTGTTCAGGCGGCGAAACTGCGTAAACAGGAGCGGCAGATCCTCCGGCTGAATGCCGATGCCGGTGTCGCGGATGCTGACGGCGACGCTGCCGTTCTGGCGCATGGAGGTCACGATCACTTTGCCGCCGGCGGGCGTGAACTTGATCGCGTTGCCGAGCAGGTTCCAGAATACCCGCTCGAGCTGCGCGTTATCTCCGATCAGCTCCGGCAGGCGGTCCTCGAGCTTGAACTCGAGCGCGAGATTCTTTTTCCGGATATCGGGCTCGAGCTGGCGACCGACCTGCTCGAGCAGGGCGTTCATCGCGACCGGCCGATGCGCGATCTCGAGCTTTCCCGCCTCCGCCTTGCTCGCCTCGAGGAATCCGGTGACGAGATTGACGATCCGCTGGGCGTTATCCTGAATCCGTCCCAGCGCCTCGATCTTCTCCGCGTTTGCGCCGTCGCCCGAGAGCTGGTCGGTGAGACGCTCGGCGTAGCCCATGATGATACCGAGCGGGCTCTTGATGTCGTGCGCTAGCGCCGCGACGAGATCCATTTTGACGCGCTCCTTGTGCTCGGCCGCCTCTGCGCGCACTTTCTCGCGCCGGACGTCGGCGGAAAGATAGCCGTAGAGGATCGCCACGCCGAAAAGAAACGTCATGCGGAGGAAGAAGTCCGGCGCGACTTCGACGAACGGCCGGCCCTGCTGGAAGAGAAAGCCCAGATAGACGAGGCTCACGACAACGAAGCCGACGATAATCTTGCCCACCGTCTCGCCGACGGCGGCGAGGAAGATGATGAAGAAATAGAGCAGGAAGAGGTCCCACGGCGCGTCGCGGTTGCGGTAAATCGCCGCCGAGATGAGCACGGTGTCCGCGCCGAAAATGAACAGATCGAAGTAGCGGTGGTGAAAGATCCGCTCGGGCAGGCGCGAAAAGACGACACCGCTCGCGAGCAAAACCGCGACCAGGGAATACGAGACGACGTCGCCCGCGGCCGCGCCTTTGCTGAAAAGTATCAGATAAGACGAAGCGACCGCGACGAGCCACTGGAGAATGACGATCGTGTGCTTTTTGGTCAGCATGCCGGGGCGGATGAAGCGTTCCGCCCGGCACGATTATAGCTTATTCCGGGTCCGCTCTGGAAAGGGATTTTTAGCGGCGGCCGGCAGCTGCGGCAACGCGCGCCGGATAGTCGCTGATGATGCCGTCGACGCCGAGGTCGAGCAGGCGCTTGATTTCGGTTGCTTCGTTGACGGTCCAGACGTAAATCTCGAGACCGAGCGCGTGCGCGGCGCGGACGCTTGCGGGGGTGACGAGCTCGATACCGGCGAACGCCGGCGGGATCTGGAAGGCGCCGCCCGGCGGTATGTAGCCCGCGAGGTCGCCGTGCGCGAGTGTTTCGATAAACGACGCGACCTCGCTGTGGCAGAAGCCGGTCGCGATCGGCGCATTCGGCCCGAGCGCCGCGCGTATATCGCCCATGATATCGTCGCGCTCGGTGGCAAGAAGAACGTCGTCCTCCTTGCCGGCATCGCGAACGATCCGTAGAACTCTGTCGACGATCGGCGGCTCGGATTGCTTGATCTCGACGACCGCTTTAATGCCGCGCAGGCGGTGAAGCAGCTCGGCGAGCGACGGAATGGTTACCCCGCGGCCGCGGAATGGATATTCATCCGCGTCGCTTTTAAAGCGGTGGCCGGCGTCGAGGCGCTTCAGCTCCGCGAGCGACATGTCTTTGACGGCGCCGACGCCGTCGGTCGTGCGGTCCACGGTCTCGTCGTGGATGACGACGATTTGCCTGTCGCGCGTCGCGTGCACATCGAGCTCGACGATGTCGGCGCGGTCGGCGACGGCCCACTCTAAGGCAGCCACGGTGTTTTCCGGCGCGACGCCGGCGGCGCCGCGGTGGCCGATCACGCGCGGCTTCGGCCCGGAAAAGAATTTAAGACTTTGCGACAAGGGCGAAGTGTTAGACAGCCGGGGCGACGATCTCCTGCCGCCAATCTATTCCGCTAGACTTCGAGAAATTGCGGCGCGCGGGTCAAGTTTCGGTTGCCTTTCGGAGTCACCACGACGACGTCTTCGAGCCGCACGCCGCCCATGCCGAGATAATAAAGGCCCGGCTCGACGGTGACCACGTGGCCGGTCCTGAGCGTAGCCTCGACCGGCGAGATGCGCGGCGGCTCGTGAATGTCGAGGCCGAGGCCGTGGCCGGTGCCGTGAAAAAATCCCTGCATGCGGCCGTCTATTTTCCCGGTCGGGAAGCCGCGGCTCTCGAACATATCCAGAATCTTTTGGTGAATGGCTTTGCCGTTCGCGCCGTTTCGAATATCGCGATAGGCGATTTCCTGCCCCGCCTGCACCGTCGCGTAAGCTTCCTTCAGCCGCTCGGAAGCGCGGCCGCGCACGATCGTGCGGCTCAAATCGCCGAAGTAGCCGGTCTTCTGCGAGCGCGGAAAAATATCGAAGATGATCGAGCTGTCCGCCTTGATCGGGCCGCTGCCCTCGTTGTGCGGGTCGCAGCATTGATCGCCGGAGGCGATGATCGTATGGCTCGGCACCCAGCCGCGCGCCATGATCGCCGTATTGACGATGCTCTTCAGTTTTTCCGACGTGAGCCGCGCGCCGTTGAGATAGAGGTACCGGTCGCGCCCGATGCGCGTCTTCTTCACCGCCGCGATGCCCGCGTCCAGGCCGGCCTCGGCCGCCGCCAGCGAATCGCGGATTTTTTTGACCTCGTCGTCGCTCTTCTTCTCGCGCCCGGCGAAGAACGGATCGCGCTTGACGTCCAGGGTAAAGCCCCGGGACCTGAGCTCGTCGGCGAGGAGCGTCGGAAAGGTTGCCGGCACCGCGACGCGGCGGATGCGCTTCTCCCGGAAGATAACTTCGATAATGTCTGCCGTGTTGGGCGCCGGCTTGCCCCGTTTTCTGGCCTCGCCGGCGTAGCGCGAGAGCGAAAGCACCGCATCGACATCCGCCTGGCGCTTGGCGCGGTCGATCTCGAGGTCGCTCATCACGACGTACTTTCTCCCTCGATGCTGGAAAAAAATGAACGGGTCGGGGGCGAAAAACGCCGTGGCGTAGAGCATGTTGGCGTCGCTCTCGCTCGCGGCGACGATCAGAAGAGAATTGTCTCGAACACTCATGGGAGATAGCTAAGTTAGCAATTTTGCTATGGAACATCAAGGAGGCGGGTGTTTTCATGTTGACAGGTGACGTCCGTCTGTTATTATGCGCGCACTTTCACCATGTCGCTCCCCCGCGAGAAAACACCGGCGATGGCCGAGAACGATAAGCTGGAAAAGCTACAGCAGCTAAATCGCCAGGCCGACTTGGGCGGCGGCGAGGACAAGATCCGCCGCCAGCACGATCAGGGGAAGCTCCTCGCGCGCGAGCGCATCGACATCCTCCTCGACCCTGGCAGCTTCGTCGAGCTCGACCGGCTCCGCACCCACGACTGCACCGACTTCGACATGGACGGGAAGAAGTTTCCCGGCGACGCTGTCGTCACCGGCCACGGCTTGGTCGACGGCCGCCTCGTCTACGTCTATGCGCAGGACTTCACGGTCTTCGGCGGCAGCTTGAGCAGCGTCGTGGCGGAGAAGATCTGCAAGGTCATGGACCTCGCGATGAAAAACGGCGCGCCGGTGATCGGCATCAACGACTCCGGTGGAGCGCGCATCCAGGAAGGCGTCGCGAGCCTCGCCGGCTACGGCGACATTTTCCAGCGCAACGTCATGGCGTCCGGCGTCGTGCCCCAGATCTCGGCGATCATGGGACCGTGCGCCGGCGGGGCCGTTTATTCGCCGGCGATCACCGACTTCATCTTCATGCTGAAGACGAACAGCTACATGTTCATCACCGGCCCCGACGTGATCAAGGCGGTGACGCACGAAGAGGTGACGAAGGAGGACCTCGGCGGCGCGGAGACGCACAACGCGAAAAGCGGCGTAGCGCATTTCTCCGTCGACGGCGAGAAAGAATGCCTGCTCATGATCCGCGAGCTCATGAGCTTCATCCCCAGCAATAATCAGGAAGAGCCGCCGTTCCACCCGACCGAGGACGATCCCTCGCGCCAGGACAAGCGGCTGCGCGATCTCGTGCCCGATAATCCGAATCGCCCGTACGATATGAAGGAGCTGATCGGACTCGTCGTCGACGAGGGATACTTTTACGAGGTGCAGCGCGATTTCGCGCCGAACATCGTCGTCGGGTTCGCGCGCCTCGGCGGCAGGTCGATCGGCATCGTGGCAAATCAGCCGGCCCATCTCGCCGGCTGCCTCGACATTGACGCGTCAATCAAGGCCGCACGATTTATTCGCTTCTGCGACTGCTTCAACATCCCAATCGTCACGTTCGTCGATGTGCCGGGCTTTCTCCCGGGCACGACCCAGGAATACAGCGGCATCATCCGCCATGGCGCCAAGCTCCTCTATGCGTACGCGGAGGCGACGGTGCCGAAGATTACGCTTGTCACGCGCAAGGCGTACGGCGGCGGCTACATCGTCATGTCGAGCAAGCACCTTCGCGGCGACATCAATTTGGTCTATCCGACCGGCGAGATCGCGGTGATGGGTCCCGAAGGCGCGATCAATATTGTCTTCCGCGACGCGATCGAAAAAGCCGCCGACCCCGAGAAGGCCCGCGAAGAGCTCGCCGCGAGCTACCGCGATAAATTCGCCAACCCGTTCAAAATCGCCGAGCTCGGCTACGTCGACCAGGTCATCTATCCCGAAGAGACCCGGCCGGTTCTCATCCGCGCGCTCGA
>DASWZY010000435.1:0-4612 GCA_036407055.1 Binatia bacterium | reverse complement strand
CGCACGATCACGGCCGGCTCGGCTTCGAGCGGAAAAACCGCGGCGACTTCGTTCTGGAAGCCGCCGATCTGCGTGAGGTAGCGGATATCGGCGCCGAACTGGTCCCAGTGGCCCTGATTGGGGAGGCCGATCACGGCGTCGAGATTTGCTTTTTTCATCTCGGCGCGGACGGCGCTCCAGCGCCGGTCGCGCTCGGCGAGCGAGAAGGTCGGAATGATGGGCTTTTCCATAAAAATAGTTTCGAGTTTCAAGTTCCGGGTTTCGAGAAAGAGCGCTAGAAATTTTCCCGCGGCCGGCTTGATTCCGGATTCCGAACTCGAAACCTGAAACCCGAAACCCGAAACTTTATTTTGACCGCTTCCCCGCGTCGAAGCTCGAGATGCCCTTCCCTATCTTCGCTCGGTTCTCCTGAATCCGCCGCCACTTTTCCTCGTCGGGCAGCAGGTCCCAGTTCTCGGCGCCGTGCGCGGTGATCTGGAGATAGTTGTTGTCGGTGTCGAAGAAGTAGATACTGCGCTCGCCCGGCGGCCTGAGGCCGTCCTCGGAGCGGTGGTCGCCGAGCGAGCGGCCGCCGAGCTCCGGAATCGCCACGAGCATACGGTCGAAATCCTCCTGGCTCACATTGAACGCGACATGGCAGGCGCGGCCGTGCTTCTTCGTCCGCTCGGACAGCTCGTTGACCTGTTTGAGGCCCAGCATCTGGCCGTTCTGGAATTCGAAGAACGTCTCGCCGCACTCCGCGCCGGCGGCTTTGAGTCCCAGCGCTTCGGTCCAAAAGCGCGACGCCTTGGCGAGGTCCCTGGTCTCAAAGACGACGTGGCTCACGCACGGCGCGGACGGACCGCGCCGCGTGAGACAGATCTCGATGTGATTGTCGTCGTGATCGATGAACGTAAGCGACCTCGCGCGGAACGAATCGCCCGGATGCTCGACGATCTCGCCGCACGGAAGCCCGCTCGCCTTGATCTCTTTCGCCGCGCGCGCGAAGCTCGCTTCTGAATCGACGGCGATGCCGTAGCGCGGCGCCTCGCTCTCCGACGCCGGCACCTGGACTCCGGGAAGCGTGAGACCGACGATATTCTCGCCGGCCATCACGTAAGTATGGCGCGGCGAGCCGTCGGCGTTTTTTCGCTGCGTGTGGAACTTGAGGCCGATCGTCTCCTGATAGAATTTCTCCGAGCGCGGCAGATCGCGCACAGGGAATGCGATGTGATCGAGAGTTTCGGCGCCCATAAATCGCTCCTCCTGCAAATTTTTCAGCGCTTCCGGCCCATATCTATGCGTCTTTCCATTCGTAATTTTTCGTGCCGGCGCCGCCGTAGGTCGCGCCCAGGCGCTGCATCTCTTTCTTGTGGCTCTCGGCATCGGGATACTTCGCGGAGAATTCGAGCTGGTAGCCGTCGGGATCGGAAAAATAGATCGAGATGCTCGTCGAGCCGCCGTGCACCTTGGGGCCGTCGAACGGAATGTTCAGTTTCTGGAGTTTTTGCAACGCGGCGTCGACTTCGTCGGTCCGAATCTTGAACGCGAAGTGCAGATAGCGCGCGCGCGGATGCGGCGGGTCTTTCGGATCCTGCACGAAAAGGTCGAAGCCGTAGTCCCCGACTTTCACGAGCGTGTGGACCGGCCGGCCGGCGCTTTTGTCTTTTTCGTTGAAGCCGCGCGAGCGGCCGACCTCGCCGTTGAAGACGTCGCGATAAAACGCGACGGAGCGCTCGAGGTCTTTCACCACGAATGCGATATGATCGACTCTTGGCTGCATCACCTTTTCCTCCTTTTTATTTCTTTTCGCTCTAAGGCTCGGGTTGTGTCATAGGCCCGATGCGCTTGGACGAAAACTTTAGAGCGTATCTTTCGTCAAGCGTGCATCAGGCCTATCGCATCGGGCCGGAGAGACAATCCCGAGCCTCATCTTTTTTCCTGCTGCAACTTCGCTTCCTGAAGCAGACTGTGATCGACGAACTGCTCGAAGGTGATCTTCGGCCGCACGCCCGTGCTCGCCTCGAGAATTTCGAGCGAGGCGTTCATCTGCTCGCGCGTCATGTAGGGATATTGATTGATGATGCCGTCCTGGTACGCCGCTTCGAGTATTTTGGGATTGCTTATTTTCATGTACTTTTTGAGCAGGCGGAGTCCGGTCTCCCGGTCCTGGTTGTGTCTTCGCGTTGTCTCGGTAACGGCGGCCATGAAGGCCTTAAGCGGCTCGCGCTTCTGGATGACAAAATCCTTCCGCGTCGTATAGGTCGCCGGCGGGAACGGAAACTGCGGCGTCTCGAGCAGCGCGAGCTTTTTATAGCCGGCTTCTTCGAGCGCGAGCGCGTTGTAGGTATTGAACACGCTGCCCTGCACGGTTCCCGACCTGAGCGCGCCGGCGCGGTCGCGCTGCCCGCCGGCGCTGATGAACGCCACCTTCATAGAATCGACGCCGTAGCGCTTGAGAATGATGCGCGCGTAGCCCTCGTCGGCGGCCTTGGGCCGGCTCGTCGCCAAGCTCTTGCCGAGCAAATCCTTCGGCGACTGAATCGACGGCGCCACCATCAGCCAGTGCTTGGAGTTCGACTCCCACGAGCCGATTGTGACGAGCGGCGGCGGATTGGCGACGTTCATCGCGAGCAGTGTCTCCTGCGGCGTGCCGAAGATGAGATCGACCTCGCTCGCGACCAGGGCGAACGTCGAGAGCGTCGATTGCAGCCAGATGAGCTCGACATCCAGGCCGCGCCGCGTGAACTCCCCCTCCTCCTTGGCGATCCAGAGCGGCAGCATGCTGGAGCCGATGTAGAGCGTCGCGACGCGAATTTTCTGCTGCGCTTGCGCCGCGCCGGGGAATAAAACCATCAGCGCGGCGAACGCGATCCAGGCTTTGCGCCGGCGATATTCCCTCAGCATCGTCCAGGTGCTCCGCGAGAGAAGCTAGCCCCCGAGCCGCACCTTGTCAACGCAGGCTTTTCGCGGCTATTTTTTGCTCTCCATCTCCTTGAGCAGCCTCTCCACGGTTTTTAATTCTTCGCCGAAGGCGCCCCAATTGCCCTGGCGCAAATACTCCTGCGAGCGGCTGAAGTGATCGAGCGCCTGGCGCGCGAGATCCTTCGCCGCTCCGCCCGTTTCGGGCGGCGCCGCGGCCTTCGCCTGCGCGGCGGCGATGCGCCCGCCGAAGATACGGTCGAGCGACTGCTCGAGCGTTTCCTCCATCGCGATCTGATTGCCGAAGGCGACGATCACGCGCTTGAGCTCGGGCAGCGATCCCTTCTCCGCGGCCAGGTACAGAGGTTGAACGTACATGAGGGATGCTTCGATGGGGATCGCCAGCATGCTGCCACGGATGACCTGCGAGCCGCGCTGGTTCCAGAGGCTCAGTTGCTGCGAGATGACGGGATCCTGATCGATGCGTGCGTCGATCTGCTTGGGGCCATAGACGAGCTTCGCCTTGGGGAAATTGAGCGCGATGAGCTTGCCGTAGTTCGGCGGATCGCTGCGCGCCGCGAGCCACGCGCGCATGTTGTCGCGCTTATTCGGCGTGAACGGCAGCAAAAGGATAAATTCCTCGCGCGCTTCTCCCGGAAGACGCATGATCGTGTAATACGGCTCGATCTCGGTCTCGCGGCCGCCGATCGTCCGATGCGGGATCGCGAGGACGTCTTCCTTGTTGTAGAAAACCTGTGGGTCCTGCATGTGATACGTCGCGTAGATGCGCGCCTGGATCGTGAAGAGGTCCTGCGGATAGCGGATGTGCGCGCGCAGGACCTCCGGCATCGCGTCGAGCGGCTTGAACATATTCGGAAACATCCGCGCGTAAGCTTGGATGATCGGATCGTCCGGGCTGCTGATGTAAAACCCGACGGTGCCGTCGTAGGCGTCGACAACGGCTTTGACGGAGTTGCGAATATAGTTGCCGACGCCGCGCACGGGCTCGGCGTAGGGGTAGTAGCTCGACGTCGTGTAGCCGTCGATGATCCAATAGATGCGACCTCCGGCGATGACCGGATAGACGTCGCTGTCGAATTCGATAAACGGCGCGATTTTGCTAACTCGCTCGCGCACCTGGCGGTAGTACAAGATGCGCGCATCGCCGCCGATGTCGTTCGAGAGCGCGATTCTCAAGGTCGCGAAGCGGGCCGAGAAGACGAGCTTGCGCCACAGCGATCCCACCGGCACGCCGCCGCGCCCCTGATAATCGGTGTAAACGTTGCGGTCTCCGGCGGGATAATCGAGCTCGCGCGCGCGGGTCTTGACGAAGACGTAATCGTTGGCGAGCTCGCCGTAATAGACTTCGGGGCGGGCGATTTTCAGCGCGTCGATCGTCGCGACCGGAGGAATGTCCTTGATGAAGAACTCGGGCAGACCCTCCGGCGTCACCTGGTTGACCGGTCCGAAAACGGCGCCGTAGCCGTGCGTGTACGTCAGATGCTCGTTGATCCAGCCGGCGTTGTTGAGGTGCTGGTGCGACAGCTCGCGCACCGAGAGCATCACCTGGCGCGGCGCGCCTCCGATCGGATAGCGGTCGTTGTCGACGTCGACGAATTTATAGTAGGTGCGGATTTCCTGGAGCTGCCCGTACGTCGCCAGCAGCGGCCGGTGCTCCCATAGGCGTATATTTTTGAGAGTCGCGTCGTTG
>DASWZY010000434.1:0-2444 GCA_036407055.1 Binatia bacterium | reverse complement strand
CCATCAGCAGTCCCCATGCGGCGAGGGCGGGAAAAAGTCCCAGCGCGACGGCGAGCGCGTGCTCCTTCGGCGTCTCCTGAAACGCCTGCGCGGTGATGATGATGCCGATATAAAGGAGAATGCCGATGCCGGCCTCGAGCGGAATGAAGTCGAGCACCGTCTGGATCGTGCCGGTGAGACAGATAAACGCGATGAAGACGCCGTTCAGCGCCGAATAGCCCGAGCGCGCGCCGAGGCGCTTCCAGCCGGGATGGCCGATATAGATCGTCGTCGGAAAGGCGCTGCCGAAGAGCGCCGCGGCGACCGAGCCGATGCCGTTCGCCATCAGCGACGGAAAGGTCTTGTAGCGGTCGCCCGCCGCTTCGGCGCTCTCGATGTTTTGCAGCGAGCCGACGACGTTGAAGATGCCCATTGGGAAGATCACCGACATGTATTTGAGAAACTCCGGGCTCGAAAGCGCCTGCCAGAGCGCGCCGCCGGTGAAGATCGGCGGGCTGAGCGCGAAAGTCGCAGCCGGTTTGCCGGACATTTCTCCCAGCCCCCACGCGAGCGCCGTGCCGCAGATAATCGCCACCAAACCGCCGGGCAGCCCCAGCGGGAATCGCTGGTGCGCGAAGTAGGAGAGCAGAATCAGCGCCAGCGGCAGCAGCGCGATCAGCGGCTTTTCGAAGATGCGGAAGCTGAAGTCCATCGAGATGAAGGTGATCGCGATGCCCGCGAGCGCCGAGAGCAGCGCCGCGCGCGGCGTCATGCGGCGCACCCACTCGGCGATAAACGCACCGACGACTTCGATGAGGCCGTTCAAAAGACATGCGACCAATCCCACCTGCCAGGCCCAGACGGGATCCTTCGTTTCGAGATAGATCGGCAGCATGATGAAGAAGACGTAAGCGAACAGGCTCACCGTGTTGATACCGTACGGCAGCGCCGTCACGTCGTCGCGGCCGGTTTCGCGCGCGAGCCGGCGCGCCTGCCACGCGTAGAAGAAGTTCCCGACCAGGATCGAGATCGCCGCGCCGGGGAGAATGCGGCCGAAGATGTACGCGTCGGGCAGATGGATCAGCTCGCGGCAGAGGCTCACGATCAGGATCAGCTGGATGAGATTGTCGATCATTAAGCCGAAAAAGCCGTCGAGATCCTTGCGGACAAAGAACGGCAGGCGGACGTCGGCCATCATTGGCGGCGAATGTACCGGTGCGGGCGAACGGCTGTCAAACGAGGCAAGTTCAAGGGTTGAAGGGTTGCAGGGTTTAACGGTTAAAAGCTGGCTGAAATTCTTGTCCCATGTTTTTAACCCTTCAACTCTTAAACCCTTGAACCCTTAAACCTGCTCAGAACCGCAGGTTCCACTCGTCGCGCGCGTAGCGCTCGCGGATGAGCGCTTCGATTTTTTCAATCGGCGGCGCGCTGCGCTCTTCGACGGCGCCCCATGCCTCGCGCAGCGCGGCTTTCACCGCCGCGGCGGGAATATGGATGTTCGTCAGGAAGTCGCGGTGCAACCGCCGCCGCCGATAATCGGGCTGGCGCGGCGGCGCGAGCAGCAGCTTCTCGATCAGGGAGATATCGCAGTCGAGAAGAAAGCTGCCGTGAAACAGCAGCGCCCGCTTTTTCCGGTACTGTGAGTTGCCGGAAAATTTCCGCCCGGCGAGAGTCAGATCGGTAAAGCCTTCGATGTTTACGGTCGCGCCGACGAGCTGCTCCAGCGCGCGCCGCAACCGCTCCATGACATAGGCGTTTGCCGCCGCGACCTCGCCGAGCCCTCGCCCGGCGATGTCCAGTACGACCGTGTAATCCAGGCAGCCCGGCGCCTGGACAACGGCGGCGCCGCCCGAAGGCCTGCGCAGCACCGGAACGCCGGCTGCCCGGCAGGCCGGGAGCGAAACTTCATCCTCGACACGGCTCGCATGACCCAGGACGACGAAAGGCGACTGCGGCTCCCAGAACCTCAGCGTCTCCTGGCCGCCCGCCTCCGCTTCCAGCAGCAAAGCCTCGTCCCAGGCCAGATTTTGCGCCGGCTCGGCCCGACTGTGGTCTAGGTATTTCACGCTTTTCCTGCTATGAAATAATTGATTCGACAAAGCGAAATATATAGGTTAGGTTTCGACACGTACGTCCGGCAGCCGATCTCTAAGAGGCTTTACAATGCAGGTCGAGAAGAAAGAATCCGACGTAACCCGCACCGATTATAATCGCAGCGAAACCGCCCGTCCAGAAGACGACAATCATCACAACGAGACCGAGAAATGGCTCGATTCCGTCGAGTATCTGCTCGAATACGTCCTGAAGAATAAGACGTCCGAGGCGCCGCTCCTGGTCGAGCGGCTGATCGAGCGGCTGCGCGAATCCGGCGTCAAGGTGCCATCGATCGTCAACACGCCGTATATCAACACGATTGCGCCGGAAAAAGAGACTCCCTATCCCGGCGACCGCGAGATCGAGCGCCG
>DASWZY010000433.1:0-7956 GCA_036407055.1 Binatia bacterium | reverse complement strand
CGTCGATTGGCCGAAGCCCTGGTAGCGGATGACGGGCGCGAAGCCGCGCACGCCGCCGTCGACCGTCCGCATGACGTCGGCGGCGACCTCGGCGGTGACGCGCTCGACTTTCTCGAGGTCGCTGCCGTACGCCACGCCGATCGCGACCGGCACGATGAGCTCCCGGTCGGGCAGATGATAATTCGTGATGTTGTCCTGCACGAGCTTGTTGTTCGGCACGACGACCATGTTGTTCGGCAGCATGCGGATGCGCGTGCTGCGCCAGCCGATGCGCTCGACGTAACCTTCCTCGCCGCTCTGCAGCCTGATGTAATGGCCGATGTCGACCGGCCGGTCGACTTTGAGATAGAGACCGGCGAAGAAATTCCCGAGCGTGTCCTGTAGCGCGATCGCGACCGCGAGGCTGCCGATACCCAGCGTCGTGAGAATCGGCGTGAGCGAGACGCCGAGGTTGTCGAGCAGCAGCATGGCGCCGACGGCGACCAGAACGATTTTCAGCACGACCTCGAGCGGGCCGCGGATGTTGCCGAGACCGTAGCGCGTGCCCGTGGTGCGCAGCACGAGCAGCGCGCCTTTGCTCGCGAGCACGATCGCGAGCAGCAGGCCGAGCGTGGAGAGCATCTGATGCAGCGCCGCCTGCGCTCTCGCCGGCAGCGGCGCCGCGTCGGCGACGAATAGCAGCGCCAGTACGATCAGCAGCGGGTAGAGATAGCGGTCGAGCAGCCGATACAGCCGCTCGTCGACGGCGGTCCGGCGCAGCGCGCGTCTGAGGAGCGATGAGATCAGGCGGCTTAGAATGAAACCGAGAACCGCGGCGGCAGCGACGGCGAGCGCGGCGAGAATCCAGGGATTTTCGGGAAGGGCCATGTCCGCCATGGCCCGCTTATAGCAAACTCCGCCGCTCCGAAGCCAGCGCCGGAGCGGCGGCGCGAACCTTCAGGAATGCTTTCGCTTCGTGAAATTTTTCTCGGCGATGGCGACAATGATGAGCACGAATGAAAAAAAGCGCACGAAATAGAAGAACGGACGGTCTTCGTTGCCGTTTCCGGTCAGCGCCAGCACCGCGCGGTTCACGCCTTCGATGCCGAACGACATCGCGAAGTAGAGAAAGAACCGGTCGCGCGTGTGCCTCCAGAAGCGCAGGAAGAAAAGCGCCGCAATAAGCGAGGCCATGACGATCGCGCCGAGCAGCATGAGATCCATGGCGCCTCCTAATCGGCGTCCCAGATGAGGCCGTAGAGCAGAACGATGAGCGACGCGAGCGCTACGACGAGCCGGTCCGTGAACAGATCGATGTCGCCCGGAAGGATCAGCTTGTCGGCGACCAGCAGGCCGTTGTTCAGCGCGAGTCCGGCGAAGCACAGCCCGCCCCAGAGGAGCAGCCGGTAGCCGCTCCTATAATAAGCGCGGAGCTGCAGCACTGCGCATAGCGCGGCGGTGAGAGCGCAGAGGGAGTAGAAAAATCCAGCCATCAGTCGTCCTTCTTTCGGAGCTTGAAGGCGTCGGCGAATTCCTGGACGCGAGTTTTCGACTTCGAATGGATCAGATTCGTCACCGGCACGATCTGCTTGGCATAGATATCGCACAGCCGATCGATCATTTTGCCGATCTCCGGCAAGCCGGGCTGGTATTTATATGCGCCGGGATCCCCTGCTTTATAAAGCGCCAATCCCTTGGCCGACAAGGCGGCCAGGATGTCGACGGCGTCCTTGACGCTGAGATACAGCCCCTGCGCGAGCTCACGTGCCGTCCACTCCCGGTCGGGCGCGTTCCTCAACAACAGCAGCGCCTCCAACTCGGCGACGGAATCGATTTTTTCTGTCACGAACTGCGCGATATCGTCGGGGATGAATTTTTGATCCATGGAGCACGATGCAATACGGCGCGGCGGCGGCAATGCCGCGACGTATCGCACGATATATTTGCCGCCGGGCCGGTCGCGGCGTTAAGCGCCGGCTCTCGAGGATTGGACAACGAAGCGGCCGCGGCGGTTCCGCTGCCAGCAGTCGTCGGTGTGATCGCGGCACACGGGCGTTTCGCTGCCGAAGCTTGTCGTGGAGATTCTGTCGGCCCGAAGCCCGAGCGACGTGAGATAGTCTTTCGCGGCCTGCGCGCGCTTCTCGCCCAGCGCGAGATTGTATTCCGTCGTGCCGCGTTCGTCGCAGTGGCCTTCGACGGTGACGCGTACGCCGGGATTCCGCTTGAGCCACTCCGCGTCGCCTTTCAGCGTCTCGCGCGCGTCCGCGCGTAGCGCGGAACTGTCAAAATCGAAGTAGATCTCTTTTAGCGGACTATTGGCCGGCGTGACGGGCGGCTGCCCGCGGTTGAGATCGTCCAGGCTGCCGCGCGACGGCGATCGGTTCGTATCGGCCGACGAATCTCTGCGATTCGAGCCCGAGTTGGCCGCCAGCGTGGAGCCGTCGGACGCTGTTTTAGAGCAGCCGGCCATCCATGCGGCAGTCGAGAGAACAAGCAAAATGACAACGAGGCTACGGAGTTTTTTCATCGTCAACCTCCTTGAGGCCTCTTTATACGACTAATTATGCATATTCGCAAGTTAACTTGAGCATATTTTGGCTAAATATAGTTCCTTAGTCGTACTCGAACGACGAGCGCCGCAGGGTTTCTCACTTCCTGATTTCAGGAAATAACTACTATGAATTTTGTAGCCGGCAGATAATGAAGTTATGGCCGGTGCTGGAAGCGGAGGCGGCGGCGAGGGTGTGAAGAAAATGGTGGTCGCAGTAGGAGTTGAACCTACGACCTCGCGCATGTGAGGCGCGCGCTCTAACCAACTGAGCTATGCGACCACGAGAAAAAAACTTTTAACACCTTCGCCGGAGCCGTTCAAGGAAACGGTCACTTGCCGGGCGGGAAGCTCACGCTCAAATACTTCGTGATCTTCTCCGCCTCGTCGGGGAAGATCTGCGCGCCGCGCGCGAGCATGTCGTTGACGCTGCGCTCCCATTCCTGCGGCGTCTTGCGCGACTGCACGACCTTCTGAAGGTTGTGGCAGCTGCTGCAGAGCTCTTTGGTCTCCTGCTGGCCGTCGCCGGCCGGCAGCATCGCCACCCAGGCGTCGGCGGGCCACAGGAGCGCGACGGGAGTGAACAGTCCAGTGGCGAAAATCAAAGCTGCTAGAATTCCGCGCATCAAAAAACCTCCGGGAATGCGTGTAGGGGCGGGTTTAAAACCCGCCCCTACGAAATATCTGCCGGCTATCGCCTCTTCTTACGCCTTCTTCGTCCTCATCTCGGCGATCGAAACCTTCGGATACCAGTTCATGTTCGCGCCCTGCCCCGCCTGCGCGACCAGCACGTCGAGCAGATAAGGCTTACCGTCGCGCGTGGCGTTGACCGCGCGCTGCATCGCGGGCTTCAAATCGTTGGGGTCGGCGACGACCTCGCCCTTGATATCGTAGGCCTCGGCGATCTTGGCGAAGTTCACGTCCGGATTGCCTAGATGGCTGAGCATGTCCATCTTCTTTTCGCGCTGATTTTTCCCGCGCGTCCACATGCGGTTGCGCGTCTCGTTGTAGCTACGGTTGTTGAAGATGACCGTAATGATCGGCGCCTCGTGGCGGCGCATCGGCCAGAGCGCCTCGGTCTGGTTGAACAGCATGCCGCCGTCGCCCTGGAGCGCCCAGACCTGCTGGTTGGGCTTCGCGAGCTTGACGCCGATGGCCGCGCCGAGGCCCCAGCCCAGACACTCTCCGGTCGTGCGGCCGAGCTGGGTCTTCGCCCCGTAGCCGAGGCTGATATGATCGACGCATTTGTTGCGCTGCCCGCCGAGCTCGTCGACGAAGACCGCGTCCTTGTCAGCGATCGCTTCGATCTCCTTGCCGACGCGGTCCCACTCGATCGGTTTGTTGTCCCAAATTTTCTTCGTATTCGCCTCGCGCCCGGCGCGCAGGCGCTCGGTGAATTTCTTCGTCTCGTCGAAGCGCGCCTGGCGGATTTTCTCGATGCGGTCCTTCGTCGCGAACGCCTTCACGGCGTCGATCAAGTCGCGCAGCGATTCGCGGACGCTGCCGACCAGCGCGTCCTCGATCGCGATCCCGTCGCCCAAATGCCGCACGTCGACTCCGGCGACGACCGCCGGAATTTTTTTCTCAGCGACGAAGCTTTCGTTTGCTTCGTCCCAGCGCGCGCCGATGTTCATGAAGAAGTCCACGTTCTGCGGATAGCGGAGGTGCCCGCGCATCGTGCCGAGATAAAGCGGATGCTGATTGGGAAATACCTGGGCGAGCTGTCCGCGCTCGCAGATCGGGAGCCCGAGCAGCTCGACGAATTCGACCAATTCTTTCTGCCCGCCGCTCTGATAGACTTCGGGACCGATGTTGATGAGCGGGCTCTTGGCTTCCACGAGCATCTTCGCCGTCTTTTCTACCGTCTTGGCGTTGGGCCGGACGTTCATCGGCACGTCGAACGTCCCTGACTGAAAAATTTTCGCCTTCGCCTTCTGCTCGAACATCACGTCGCGCGGGAACATCATATACGTCGGACCGCTGGGCATCGTGGACGCGACTTTGAAGGCCTTCGCCGTCCATTCGGGCACGCGCGCGACCTCCTTGGGGATCCAGCGCCATTTCGTGTACTGCTTCATCGGCTCGAGCATGTCTTCCAGGTCCTCGTGGCCGTCGCGCCCGTCTTCCGTCGTGTCCGCGCGGTCGACCGCGATGACGAGCGGAATGCGGTCTTTCATCGCGTTGTAGATATTGCCGGTCGAGTGCGCCGCGCCGACCCGGCTGTACATGCAGAACGCCGTCTTGCCGGTCGCGAGCGCATAGCCGCTCGCCATGGAAATGACGTGGGCCTCGTGCGTTGAGAGCACGAGCTTGAGCTTCGGCCGATCGATCACCGCGTCGCAAAGCGCGCCGAGACCGGACCCGTTCGCGACAAAAAGGTACTCGTTGCCCGTCTGCAGCAGCTGCTCGGCGAGAAGCTCGGCGCCGTTACCCTCGAATTCTTTCCAGTATTCTTTGCCGGCGGTCTCGGCGTGCGCCACCGGTGCGAGGTTACTCAGGATCGATTCCGCCGCCGTTATCGTAAAGCCGGCGGCGGCCATCGCCTTCAGGAACCCGCGGCGTGAAAGACCGAGGTCGAGGTAATCTCTAACGAGCGCGCGCATGGGGCACCTCCTGGGAAGATTGGTTTGTTGGTCAGTTTTTCTTCTTCGGAATCAGCTCGACGATCAATCCGTCGGGGTCGCGGAACTTGATTCGTCCCCCGGCGGTCTTTTCTATAACAGGCGCGCCCAGTTCGGCAAGCAGCGGCACGAACGACTCGACGTCGTCGACCTCCATGCCGATGTGATCGAACGGCCCCGGCGGCCCCGCTTCAGGCTTGTCGTACTGCGTGAACGTGAGATCGATCGCGCCGTCTTTCAAATGCAGCGCCATGTGGTCGCGCACGCGGTGCGTGCCCGTATGCTCGAAGCCGAAAAGCCGCTGATAAAATGCGCGGCTCTTTTCCAGATCGCCGCTCTTGATCGCCAGATGCGTGACTTTGCTCATGCTCAGCTCCTCTCGATACCGCTAATGCGCCGCCTCGAGCTGCTTGATGAAGCCGCTCTTCTCCAGCTCGCCCAGCGGCTGCAGAGAAAAGATTTATTCGGGCTTGAGCTTGCCGACCAGCGGATCGCGCGCGGCCATGATATCGATTGTCGCCTTGGCCGCCGCCATATCGGCAACGGGTCTCAGCCCCATTTGATGCTGCGGGTGCGTCTTGTAGGTCACTTCCAAGGCCTCGGCGTCGGTCAGGCGTAAAAAGTCTTTGAGATAGGCGAGGCTCTTCGCCTTCTCGTGAAGGAAAAACCGCGCGCCTTCGATGTAGGCCTTCAAGAACCGCTGCACGGTGTCAGGTTTTTTCGCGACCCACGTCGGCGACGCGACGACGGCGCTGCCGAAGAAGGGCAGCGTGGGCATGTCGAGCACGCGAAAGCCCATGCGGCGCGCGTAATACGATTCACCGGACGACAGCACGGTCGCCTCGATCCCGCCCTTCTCGAGCGAGATCAGCCGCGCCTGGCCCACCTGGATGATCTGGATGTCTTTGTCGGGGTCGAGGCCGAGGCGCTGGAAGAGATAGCGCACCATTAGCTCGGAGATGCCGCCGAAGCGAATGATGCCGACGCGCTTGCCCTTCAATTGCTTGGCGTCTTTGATCTCCGGGCGCGCCACGACGTCATAATCGAGCGTGTTCGACTGCGAGACGAGAAACGTGAGCTTGACGCCGTGCGCCATCGCCTGCAGCGCGGCGATCGGCGCCCGCAGATCGAGGTCGACGTCGCCGTTGATGAGCGCGCTCACCGCCGCGGGGCCGCCGGTGATGAGAATGATCTCGGTGTCGAGGTTGTATTTCTTGAACAGGCCCGCGCGCTCGGTCACGTAAGTGACGATCGCCGTGTTACCGCTGACCGAAGCATAGGAGATGCGAAGCTTTTCAGCGCCCGACGGAGCGGCCAAGCACAGGATGAAAAAAAAGCAGAGCGCGCGCATCTACTGGACTTGAAACTGGAGCGTTTCGTTCCGTTCCTTCTGTTCTTCGTAGAGGGCGGTGAAGCGCATGCCGATTTTGAAATGGGAGCGGTCGGGGACGCCTTCGATATCGGTCGCGTTCGAGATCCTTAGCGCGAGCGGCTTCCCGTCGTCCGTCGAAACGGTGAGATAACGCCCTTCCTCTTCGATCTTGTCGATCTTCCCTTTAACCGTTTTCTCGGTCACGGACGCGATCTCGGGACCTTCGCCGCGGAACTCGCGATAGATCGTCGCGGCGATGACCGGGTAATGCGCCTCGCGATCCCAGCCCTTGTATTCGTCCATGCGGAAGTTTTTCCGGATCGCATCGAGCGTCATGCCCTTGTCCATCATCGCGCGAACCTTCTGCCGCGCGATCACGAGATAGTCGATCATCGCTTGCAGATCCGCCGTGCCCATGAGCGGGCCGTGCGCCGGCACGACGATCTTGGGTTTTAGCGCGATCAGCGCTTCGAGCTGCTTCATCATGCCGACGGTCGTGCCGTGGCTGTAGTCGGGCCGGATGTCCGGATGGCGCTCTTTGTAGCCGGCGAAGCTCGCGTGGAGGACGCCTTCTTGGGGCATCCAGACCGCGATGTCGCCGGGATTGTAGGTATCGTCGACGTAGAGCAGCTCCATCGTCTTGCCGCCGAGGCGGAGCGTCATGCGGTCCGTGAACGTGAGCGCGGCGTCGAGCGGATGAAAATTTTTCATCGCCTCGGTCCGCTCGGGAAACCGCTTGCGCCAGGTGTTCACCTGGTACGGTTTCCAGCCCGCCCACTCCTTGGCGGTCCGCGCGTGCAGCATGACCGCCGCGGGCGGCGAGAAGAGCGGCGTGCCGCCGATATGATCGCCGTGGTTCTGCGTGATCACCACGTAGCGCACCGGCTGCTGCGTGACGGCCTGGATATGTTTCTGGATATTCCGCGTCTCGGGCTGGTTGTTGCCGGTGTCGATCACGACGACGCCCTGGGAAGTGACGACGACCATCGCGTTGGCGTCGTTGAGCTTCCCGACGTACGCGTAGACGCCGTCGGCGAGCTTCTTGAATTCCGGCTTGTCGGGCGTGATCGCGCGCGCCGGCGCCGCGAACGCGGCGAGCAGCGCCGCGGCGAGAAAAACTTTTCTCACTTTAATTTCCCTTGACCGCGCGGTACGCTGCCTCGATATTGTTGGCCAAGCGGTCCTGACCCTCCCAGTCCTCGGTTCCGGCGATTTTCAATCCTTTTTTGATCTCGTCGAGCGATTTGCCCTGTTTGACCATTGCTCCGACGCCTTTCATCAGTGCGTCGTAGTAATTTTCCATGTCGTCGAGGATTTTCGCCGAGCCGGGAACGCCGTGGCCGGGAATGACGACTTCCGGCTTCAGCGCCTTCATCATCCGGATTGCGTCGAGCGTGTCCGGGATGCTGACGAGCGGACGGTGATTGCCGAAACGC
>DASWZY010000432.1:0-1608 GCA_036407055.1 Binatia bacterium | reverse complement strand
GCTCCGCTCGACCAAACACACCATCGCGCCGAAGGGCCTCGAAGGCGGCATGCCGGGGCGCACCGGAAAATGCACACTCGATCCCGGAACCGAAAAGGCGAGAGAAATCCCGTCGCGCTACTCCGACCATCCGCTTCGTCCTGGGGACGTGGTGCGGCTGGAAACGCCGGGTGGCGGCGGGCTCGGGGATCCCCGCGAGCGCGACCCGGAGCGCGTCTTAAAAGACGTGCGCAACGGCTATGTCTCGATCGAGAAAGCGCGCGAGGTTTACGGCGTCGCGATCCGCGCCGTCGACGGCGACTTCGCCATCGATAACAGCGAGCGGAGATAATGCCCGAGCGCCTTCGCTACGGCCAAGTTCAGTTCAGCGCGATGAACTGGCCGTTCTTCGCGGCCGAAGCAACGAATCTGTTCGAGGATTACGATCTTACCGTCGAGCGCAACGTCTTCACTAAACCGCCCGATCCGGTCAAAGGGCTGATCGAAGGCTCGCTCGATCTCATCAACGTCATTCCCGACGTCGCGCTGCTCGAAGCGATCAAAGGCGCGCCGCTCGCCGTGATCGCCAACACCAACGAGCGGCCTCAATACCGTTTAATGGCTCATGTGGACATTCAGGCCGCCGGCCAGCTCGAAGGCAAGCAGATCGGCGTCAACGACGCGCGCTCGGCGGAATCGCTGATTTTGCGCAAGATGCTCCGCTTCCACGGACTCAAAGACGGCGCCTACGAGCTCGTCTCCGCCGGCCCGCCGATGGAGCGCTGCGAGAAACTCCGCAGCGGCGCGATCGCCGCGACGATGGTGACCGAGCCGTTCCATTTTCTGCTCGAAAAGGAAGGCTTCATTTTCATCGGCTCTTCCGTCGATGCCGCGCCGGCCTACCCTTTCACCGTCGCCGTGATACGAAAGAGCGCCGAGGTCAAGGAGCGCTTCGTAAACTTTCTCCGCGCGCTGATAAAATCGTGGGACTGGCTCGCCGATTCCGCCAATCGAAGTAAAGCGGTCGAGATTCTCAGCAGCGTTATCGGCACGGACCCGGAGCTCGCGGATAAGACCTACGAGCTGTACTTGAATCCGCCGTCGCCGCCGAGCTTCGAGCCGACGGAGATCGGCGTCGCCGCCGTGCTCGAGCTGCTCACCGACAGCAAGCGATTGCCGATGCCGGTGCCGCAGGCGCGGCGGTACATCGATCGGCGGTACTTCGAAAGGCTCATTGCGTGAGAGATTTTGTAGGCGGTTCGCGAACCGCCCCTACGCGCAGCTTCTACGTCGCGCGCCTATGACAGTCGATCCGATCACACTGCAAGTCATCCAGGCGAGATTGGCCGGCATCGTGCAGGAGATGCAGAATTCCCTCTTCCGCACCGGCTTCTCGACGATCATACGCGAGTCCCAGGACGCGAGTTGCGCGATTCTCAACATCAAAGGCGAAGTCGTCGCGCAGCACGTCGTGCTGCCGCTTCACATGGGTGCGTTTCCCGCCTGCGCCGAGGGCGTGCTGAAGCATTACCAGCCGTCGGGGATTCACGAGGGCGACGCGTTCATCACTAATCATCCGTACTTAGGCGGGAGCCCGCACGCGCCGGACATGGCGGTGCTGACGCCGAT
>DASWZY010000431.1:0-5587 GCA_036407055.1 Binatia bacterium | reverse complement strand
AACGTCATCGCGCCCGTCGACCCGAAAACGCAGATCTACTGGTCGTCCGGCTCGAGCGGCCTCGGGCTTTTCAACCGCGCGCCGCATCCGAATGCAGCCAAAGTCTACGTCAACTGGCTGCTCTCGAAGGCCGGACAGCTGGAATGGATCAAGACGCAGAACAACAGCCGGCGCGTCGACGTGCCGCCGTCCGAGCCCGCCACCGCCCTGAAGCCGGGACAGAACTACCGCAATACCCAGGCGGAAGACATGATCCCTGCGCGGCAGAAAATCGAGGCTCTGGCGAAAGATATCCTTCAATAAAGCTTAAATCGTCAATACACTAATATTTTAGGTATCGACTATAACTACCTGATATCGCTAGCTTTTCTCAAAGAAAACTCTTGCATCGCCGCTCTCCGCGAGTTATGTTTCGTTCATACGGAGGACGGTTCCATGCTCACCCGGCAAGACAATGAAATGATGACGCGCGTCAGTCCGGGAACGCCGGCGGGCAATCTCTTGCGCCGCTACTGGCACGCGATCTGTCCCGCAGCCGAGATTACCTCCGAGAAACCCAAGAAGCGACTTAAAGTATTGGGTGAAGAATTGGTTCTTTTCCGCGACGGCCGCGGCCGTTGGGCACTGCTCGGCGATCACTGCCCGCACCGTGCCGCGTCTCTCTACTACGGCACAGTCGAGCCCGACGGCATCCGCTGCGCGTATCACGGCTGGAAATTCGATGCCGATGGCAAATGCCTCGAGCAGCCGCTGGAGCCGAGAGAGACCTGCTTCAAGGACGAGGTCAAGCAGACGTCCTATCGCGTCGAAGAGCTAGCGGGAATTCTTTTCGCCTACATGGGGCCCGAGCCGGCGCCGCTCTTGCCGCGCTGGGATCTGTTCGTGCGCGACGACGGCGTCAAGAAGATCGTCGTACTGCCTGTACATAAGTGCAACTGGCTCCAGACGATGGAAAATTCCGTCGACCCAGCGCACACCGTTTACCTGCACGCACACCAGTTCAAGGTCCGCGGCATGAAGGGCGCCGAGTACTACGGCCGCAAGATCGAGAAGCTCGAATTCGAAGAAGTGCGCGGGCCGCTCTGGGCGGGCGTGTTGAAGAAGCGCACTTTCGCCGACCGCAATCAGCTCGACGAGGAGACCGGCCATCCGCTCGTTTTCCCGAACCTGCTATACGCGCCTCAGGGTCCCGACCTGGTGATTCACTTCCGCACGCCGATTGACGATCAGAGCACATACGTCATCTGGATGACCTTCCGTCCCTCGAAAGACGGCGCGCGCGTCGCGCAGCCGGAGCGGCCGCCGGTCGAATATCTGCCGTCGCTCAAGACGCCCGACGGCGAGTACGAGATGACGAGCTTCGCGAGCCAGGACATGATGGCATGGGAGACGCAGGGTCCGATCTTCGACCGCAGCAAAGAAAATCTCGGCTACACCGACCGCGGGATTTCCCTCTACCGCCGGATGCTGAAGGAGCAGATCCGCGTCGTCGCCGACGGCGGCGAGCCGCTGGGACTTATTCGCGATCCGGCGAAAAACGACATCGTCAAGTTCGAAGTCTCGCGCGGTCAGGCGCGCGAGGAATTCACCCGGACCTGGTTCGCCTCCTACAGCGAGCAAGCGGCAGACAAAGAACAGCATCAAGCCGAATAGGCGCGCGAGCAAACGCGTTGATTCCTTTTTTCACCGGGCTAAAGCACACCCAGGGCTTTAGCCCGGTTTTTTCTTTGGCGCTCGAATGAGTTCTTGATGGATACGCCCGAAAGGAGTAATCAGGAGCCGTTAAGCAGCCGCTGAAGACCATCATCAAGTCCTGACGAACGGAGAACATTATGGCGCAAGTCGTACTCGGAATCGGCACATCGCACAGCCCGCAGCTTAGCGTTCCCTGGAACAAATGGAGCTTGCTGCGCGAGAAAGACGAGACCGATCCGCGGCTGGATTATCCGGCGCTGGTGAAATCCGCCCAGTCGCGCAAGCCTGGCCTCGAAGCGGAATTGACGGAAGCAAAATTTCGCGAGCGCGACGAGGGCTGCCAGAAGGCGATCACCAAGTTGGGCGAGCTGATGCGCGCCGCGAAGCCCGACCTGGTCGTGGTCTTTGGCGACGATCAGCACGAGCAGTTCCACGACGACAACATGCCGACGTTTGCACTCTATCATGGGAAGACGCTGCCGGTCGTGAAGCACACCGGGCGTAACCCCGCGGCGTGGAAAAACGCCGAGGAAGACGGCTGGGCGGAGACCAATCCGGAATACGAGAACGGCTGGGAGCTCGCGAATCATCTGATTTCGAGACTCACGGCCGAAGAATTCGACGTTGCGCGCGCGAACAAGCTGCGCGCGGAAATCGGCGTCGGCCACGCATTCAGTTTTCTTTACCGCCGCATCTGGCCCGGCGGAACGGTACCGAGCCTGCCGATCATGGTGAATACATATTATCCGCCGAATCAGCCGACGCCGAAGCGCTGCTATGCGCTCGGCCAGGCCATCCGCCGCGGGATCGAGTCGTGGGATAAGCCCGCGCGTGTCGTCATCATGGCGTCGGGCGGCTTAAGTCATGTCGTCATCGACGAAGATATCGACAAGGTCACGATCCAGGCTTTGCTCCACAAAGACACGCGCGAGCTCTTCGCGCTGCCGCGGCCTAAGCTCAAAGGCGGCACCTCGGAAATCCTCAATTGGGTCGCGCTCGCCGGCGCGATGGAGAGCGAGAAGATGGAGCTGATCGACTACATCACGACCTATCGCTCGCCCGCCGCGACCGGCTGTGGCATGGCCTTCGCCGTGTGGCGCTGAAAACTTACAGCACCGCGATCAGTTCGATCTGAAACAACAATCCGCCGCGGATCTCCGCGGTGAGCGCGTGCCGCGCCGGGCGGTTGTGCTCGTCGGGGAACATCTTGATCCATGCCTTGTTGATGGAATCGCGGTTTTTCTCGTCCTTCAGAAACACAGTCATGTGGGCGATGTTCTCCGGCGTGCCGCCGGCGAGCTCCATGAACTTATGAATATTGCGGAATAGCACCTCCGCCTGCTCGTCGGGATTCTCCGGCACCTTGCCGGTCTCGGTATTTTTCCCGGAGATCGCCGAAGAAAACACCATGTTGCCGATTTTCGCGCCGTTCGGGATCGGCGCGCCGTGCGCCAGGCCGTGCATCTCGATGCTGGTTCGCTTCGCCATAAAGAGCTCCTTTCGCTCCCAGAATGATTCTTGCGAGTTATATCATCCGGCGGCGATTGACAAGCCGAAGACGATGATGTCTTAATCGATCCATGGCCGAGATCGTTTCCTGTCTCGCGATGTCGCACGCGCCGCAGCTTATGCTCGACCCGGATCACTGGGGCTTGCTCAACACGCGCAGCTGGGACCCGCTGCCGGACCGGCCGGAGCTCGCGAAGGAAACTATAGATGTCAAATGGCAGAAGTGGCGCCGCTGCATGGCGGCGATCGAGCAGTTGCGCGAGATTCTCGCGAGCAAAGCTCCGGATACGATCATCGTCGTCGGCGACGATCAGCACGAGAACCTCGTCGACGATAACATGCCGCCGTTCACGATCTTCATCGGCAAAGAGGTCGAGGCGAGCACGAGCCTGCGCTATTTGAAGCAGCCGTACTCTGAGAACCGCGTGAAGTACACCGTCGACGACACGCTCGGCCTCGCGCTGATCGACAAGTTAATGGAGGCCGGCTTCGATCCGTCGTACTCGAAGAAGACGCGCTACGAGGGCGGACTCGGTCACGCATTCGCGCGCGTACTCAAGTTTTTAAACCCGGACGCGCGCTGCGCGATCCTGCCGATCATGGTGAATACCTATTATCCGCCCGCGCCGTCGCCGAAACGCTGCGTCGACTTCGGCCGGGCGCTCGCCGCCGCGATCCGCGCCTTTCCCGAGCCGCGCCGCGTCGCGATCGTCGGATCCGGCGGGTTAAGCCATACAAAGATCGACGAGAAGCTCGATGAAGGATTCATCGGGGCGCTCAAGACAAACGACCAGAAATATTTGGCTTCGATGCCCGCGCCGGTTCTAATCGAGGGAACTTCCGAGATCCGCAACTGGATCGTCACCGCCGCTGCGGCCGACCGGCCGGGCGCCATGCTCCACTACCAGCCGCTTTACCGCACGTCGAACGGCGTCGGCTGCGCGATGGGCTTCGCCGAGTGGCGCTGAGCGCTACGCGCTCACGCACTTCATGTCCGAGACCGAGCTCACCTTCACGCCGATCTTCTCCCAATTGTCGCCGGCGTCGGCGCTGGCGTAGACCTCGCCGCCGCGGAGCGCCGCGTAAACGCGATTCGGATCGCTCGGGTCGATGGCGATCGCCTCGGCGAAGTCTTTATTGATCTCGGACATCCTGCCGTTGAGCTTCTGCCAGGTTTGCCCGCCGTCTTTGGTCCGGATCACCACGGACTCGGCGCCGCTCGGCCGCTTCTTCCACGCGCCGGGCTGGCTCTTGGCGAGCGCGGAGTAGATCACGGAAGGATTCTTAGGATTCATCGCCAGCGGCACGGAATATTCCAGCGGAAAATCCATCGCCGTCGGCTCCCAGCTCTCGCCGCCGTCGCGGCTGCGATAAAGCGCGCGGCCGGGCGAGGTCCCCAGGCGGTAATCGTGGCCGCCGGTCGCGATGAAGAGCGACTTCGGGTTCAGCGGGTCGACGACAATCGTATGCACGTCGGCGTCGAGGCCCTTGTTCAGGAGCTTCCAGCTCTTGCCGCCGTCGGTGCTCTTCACCATGTATCCGACCTGGAGCGCGGCGTACATCGTCTGCGGATTTTCAGGATCGATCGTGATGTCACGCACGTGCGGCTCGACCGTGGAGACGGGATACACGACGGAAGCGACGTAAGGGATGTTCCAGATCGAATCCGTGCGTTCCCAATTCTTCGCGCCGTCGCGGCTGACGAAGATGTCGATCGGCTCGGTGCCGGCGTAGACTGTGTTGGGCTCGCGCGGCGCGATCGTGACACAGCGCACCTTGCCCGGCCCGCGCTTGCCGTAAGACGGCTTCTTCCAGCTCTGGCCGGCGTCCTCGCTCACCCACACGCCGTCGCCGCGCGTGCCGGCGAAGACGACATTGGGGCGGGAAGGGGAGACGGCGATCTTCGGCACTTCCCAATCTTTCAGCCCGTGGTGCTCGGCATTCCACGCGCGCCCGTCCTCGCTTTTCAGAGTGACCACGCCTTCACCCGTCGCGAGATAAATGAAAGATGCCATAACCGTCTCCTTTCTCGATCAACTCCCTAGCACATCGCGTCGAACCGCTACAAGCGTCCGCGCGTCAGTACCCCAACTCCTTATCCACGACGTTTCGCAGCGGCTCGCCGCTCGTGAAGCGCTGCAAATTGTCGGCAAAGATCGGCAGCATAAGGTCCCATTTTTGCGCGGTCGCGCCGGCCGCGCGCGCGCTGATAATCACGTTCGGGAGCGTCCATAGCTCCGAGTCCGGCGGCAGCGGCTGCTTGGCGAAGGCGTCGAGCGCCGCGCCGGCGATCCATTTCTCCTTCAGCGCGCGGATAAGCGCTTTCTCCTCGACGGCCTTGCCGCCCGTGAGATTGATGAAGTAAGCGCCCGGCTTCATCATG
>DASWZY010000430.1:0-8534 GCA_036407055.1 Binatia bacterium | reverse complement strand
GCGTCTTCGGCGGTGAAGATGCCGCCCGCGCCGATGATCGGCAGCGCGCCGCCGGTCGCGCGATAGACGTGGCGGATGAAATCCGTCGCGCGCGCCTTCAGCGGCTTGCCGCTGAGACCGCCCGGCTGATCGACCGGCTTGCTCAGGTTCTCGCGCAGGACCGCGCTCGCGTTGGTCGCGACGATGCCGGCGATGCGCTCCGCTTTGGCGACCGCGACGACCTCGTTGGCCTGAGCGAAGTCCATGTCGGGATCGATCTTCACGAACACCGGCTTTTCGGGAATGTGCGAGGCCGCCGCGAGCTCGCGATTTTTACTCTGGATGGTCGCGAGCAGGTTGGCGAGATGGCCTTTCTGCTGGAGATCGCGGAGCTCGGGCGTGTTCGGCGAGCTCACGTTGAGTGTGAAATAATCCCCGTAGCGGAAAAGCGTCTCGAACGTGAAGAGGTAATCCGCGGCGGCGTCTTTCGTCGCGACGATCTTGGTGCGGCCGATGTTGATGCCGAGCGGAATCCTGAGCGGCCGCTCGCCGCGCAGCGCCTTGAGCTTCAAGCCGATCGCCTCGGCGCCTTCGTTGTTGAAGCCGAGGCGGTTGATGAGCGCCTGGTCTTCCGGCAGGCGGAAGAGGCGTGGCTTCGGCTGCCCCGGCTGCGCCTGAGCGGTAACCGCGCCGATCTCGATGAAGCCGAAGCCGAAGCCCGGCCAGGTGCGGATCGCGACGCCGTTTTTGTCGAAGCCGGCGGCGAGGCCGACGGGATTTTTGAGCTTTAGCGGGCCGACGGTCGTCTCCAGCCGCCGGTCATCGACGACGTAGAGATTCGCCAGCGCGCGCTCGAGAAACGCCATGCGCGAGAGCATCGCGAGCGTCTGCTCATGAGTTTTTTCCGCGTCGCCGCGGAACAGCAGGGGACGGAGAACGGATTTATATAGCATCGGTTCGGTCGGCATGGTCTTCAGCGGTAGAGCTCCTTTAACAGACCGCTCTTTTCGAGCGTGTCGAGAAAATGGAAATCGATGAACTGTTCCGGCTTCGCATTCTTCGCGGCGGGCATCGTTGTGGCGAGGTCGTCGAGCGCGTTCTTCATGCCGGGCATGTTGATGTAGGGCGCTTTTTCCAGCACTTTGCCGACGTAGAGATCGTACGCCTTAGCCAGCACCGCCGGGTCGTCGATCTTGGTATACTTCGCGAGCGACTTATACGTGAACTCGCGGTCGCTGCGGGCGCGCGCGATGCCGCGCACGTAGGCGCGCATGAAGCGGTTGATCGTGTCGGGCCGGTTGCGAATGATGCCGCCCTGCACGACCAGCGACGGGTTGGGGAAGGGCAGGTCCATGTCGGTGATGCTCACGATCTCCTTGAAGCCCATTTTCTCGACGGCGAAGAGCGTCGGCGGCGACACCAGGCCTGCCTCGATCGCGCCGCCCTGGAGCCCGCCCATGATCGAGCTCATCGCGCCCATCTGCACGATCGTCACGTCTTTTTGCGGATCGAGCCCGTACTTTTTAAGCGCGAAGCGCGCCGAGATGTCGGTGCTCGACCCGAAGCGCGAGATGCCGATCTTCTTGCCCTTCAGCCCTTCGACGCCTTTGATGTCGGGACGCGCGTAGATCGAGAAGATCATCTTGTTGGTCGTGTTGCCGATGATCTTGATGTCCGCGCCCTGGAGTGCGGCGGCCATCGCGCTGCTGCCGTTGAGCGCGCCGATCTCGACTTCGCCCGCGACGGTCACCTGCGCGAGCTGGCTGCCGCTGGGGATCAAGATCATCTGATCCTCCAGTCCTTCGTTGACGAACAGCCCCGCATCGTGCCCGACCCAGATGCCGATGTACGATCCGCTGATCGAGCTGTAGCCGATGCGGATGCGCTCGGCGGCGAGCGCCGGCGCGGCCGCGAGCAGAATCAGCAGCGACGATAACGCGATTTTCCGGAGCATGGCGGCCCCTCCTGTGCGCTTCAGCGCAGCGGTGAAAATGGCGCGGGGATCATCAGGCAATTTTCCTGCTTGAGCATATATTCTTTGGTCTCTGGCGGCCAGCCGGGAATCTTGAACGATTCGGCGCGCAGCCGCTCGCGCTCGCCCGCGTCCTTGTACGCCCACATGTGGATATATTGATTGAGCGAGCCCGAGATCGTGTGCCACGCGCCGGCGAGGGGCGAGAGCTTTACGCGTTCGGGGATGATCTTCGCGAAGCGCTCGAGCACCGTCGGCATCGTGCCCGGCTTGTAAGTGTAGGTACGGATCTCGTAGACGTTGCCGAGCCGGCGCGGCTCCATCGCCGGCGAGAACGGCGCCGGCTGGAGCAGCTTGCTTTCCTGAAACAGGATGAACTCCTGCGTCTTCGGCGGCCACTGGCCGGTCTTGCGCGCCTCGGCGCTGATGCGCTCGCGCGCCTCGTAGCTCTCGTACGGCCACATGTGCACGACCTGGTTGAGCGTGCCGATCTCGGAATGCCAGATGCCGCCGAGCGGCGAGACCTTCGTCCGCGCCGCGAGGCCCGCCTCGAAGGCCTTCATGAATGCCGGCGTCGCGCCCGGCTTCAATAGATAGGTTCGCATCTCTACGATCATACATCCTCCGATCTTTTCGGTTTCAAGTTGAAACTATGTATTCGTTCTTTCCACCTTCATATACACCCCCGGCGGCACCAGGCGAAAGACGTGCACGGGGTCCGAGACGTTTTTCAGCCGGTGCTCGCCGGCGTCTTCGAGCACGAAGCGGTCGCGGATGCGCGCCGCGGTCTCGGGGCCGATCATCACCTCGCCGCCTTTGGTGAGTCCGGCGATGCGCGCGGCGAGATTCGTCGTCGGCCCGGACGCGGTGAAGGTCCAGCGGCCGCCGCCCGCCGCGTCGATCTTGGTCGCGCCGACGAGCGCCGCGCCGCTGTTGATCCCAACGTGGATCTGCACGGCGGGATAAATGCCGACGAATTCCTGGTTCAGGCTCGCCACCTTCGCCAGCAGCTCGAAGGCGGTCGCGGCGGCGTTCTCGGCGTGGCGCACCGGCCCGCTGTCGCTCTGGAAGATCACCATCAGCCCGTCGCCGGCGGTCTCGTTCACGTCGCCGTGGTGCGCGCGGATGATTTCGAGAAAGCTCGAGAAATAATCCTGGATCATGCGGTTGAGGCGCTGCGCCGGCAGCTGCTCGGAGAGCCGCGTGTAGCCCTCTACGTCGAGGAAGATGACCGAGACGTCGGCCTCGCGCTTCTCCAGCTCGCGCGCGTCGGGATTTTTCTCCAGCAGCTTCGTCACCGCCTCGGGCACGAACTTGACCAATTCACCTTTGACCTGCTCCAGCAGCTCGACCTTGCGCATCGACTCTTTCAAGCTGTCGAGCGCGCCGGCGAGCTCGACGTTGCGCTTCTCCAAGTCGGCGTGAACGGTCTCGAGCCGCGCGGCCATGTCGTTGATCGCGCCGCCGAGCTCGCCGATCTCGTCGCGGCTGCGCATGGGCACGCGCGCGCTGAAGTCGCCGCCGCCGATGCGGCGCGCGGCGCCCGCGACCAGCGCGATCGGCCGCAGCACCATGCGGCCCAGGAAAAGCATCAGCGCGACCGCGACGCCGAGGATCGTCAAGCCCGCGACGGCGATCTCGCGGTTGCGCGCGGCGGCGAGCTCGGCGTCGAGCCGCTCTAGCCCGAGGCTCACGCGCACGACGCCGCGCACCTTATGGTCCGTGCCGTGGCACTCCTGGCACGGCTTTCGGTTCTCCAGCGGGCGGAACAGCGTCAGCTCCCGCGCGTTGCCGACCGCCTCGTAATTTTCCTGCGGAGTCAGGGTCTCGACGGCGCGATTGAACACCGGATCGCTGATGGTCTTGCCCGGCGCGTGATCCATCTTCTTGATGCGGTCCATGACGTCGAGGTCGAGCGCTTCGGTCTTCGCCACTTCGATGAGCGTCGTGAGATCGGTGAACGCCTCGACGCCGTTGCGGCGGTAAACGTCGATCACGCGCACGTCCTTGAGCTCGGTTTTGAGGTCCTGAATGAGCCGGCGGATGATGTCGGGGCGCCCCTGCAGCATGCCGTTTTCGATGCTGCGCTGGATCGTCGCGGTAAGGAGCCGGGCGGTCTCCTGGTTATCGGCGATGAGCGCCTGGGTGCTGCGCCGGATGTTGACAATCACGAGGATGCCGAAGCCGAGAACCAGGATCGCCAGCGTCAGCGCGATGACCTTCAAACGAAGGTGCTCCCCGAAGCGCCGCATCGTTTGTCTTTCCCACAGATTCGGCGGCAATTGCAACCGCCGGTTTCCGGCGCTAGTTCTTAGGCAGAATGGAATTCAAAGAGCTCGGCGCGACCGGCGTCAAGGTGCCCGAGATCGGCCTCGGCACGTGGCAATACCGCGGCGGCGATGCGCCGATCAAGAAGGCGGTCGAGCTCGGCGCGTGCCTCATCGATACCGCCGAGATGTACGGCACCGAGGAGGCGGTCGGCGCGGCGATCAGAGGCATGCGCGATAAAGTCTTTATCGCGACCAAGGTCTCCGGCAATCATCTGCGCTATGAGCAGGTGATCGCCGCGGCGGAAGCAAGCCTCAAGCGCCTCGGCATCGCCACCATCGATCTCTATCAAGTCCACTGGCCCGATCCGGCCGTGCCGATCGCCGACACGATGGGCGCGATGGAGAAGCTTGTCGACGACGGCAAGGTGCGCTTCATCGGCGTGAGCAATTTCTATTTGAAAAACTTGCAGGAAGCCGAAGCGGCGATGAAGCGCCACAAGATCGCCGCCAATCAGGTCAAGTACAGCCTGATGCAGCGCGGCATCGAGGAAGACACGCTCGGCTATTGCCAGAAAAACCGCATCACGGTGATCGCCTACAGCCCGCTCGCGCGCGGCGCGCTCTCGGCGCGCACGCTGCTCAAGAACCGCCGCGCGCTCGCCGCGCTCCAGCAGGTCGCGTCGGAGACCGGCAAGACGATGACGCAGGTCGCGCTCAACTGGTGCATCGCCAGGCCCGGCGTGATCGCGATTCCGAAGACCGACAAGATCGAGCGCGTCGTCGAGATGTGCGGCGCATCGGGCTGGAAGCTCTCGCCGTCGCAGACAGCAGCGCTGGAGAAAGCGTTTCCGGCATAAGGACTATTTCTCAGGATCGGAGAGATTCTTCGCTGCGCTCAGAATGACAACAGGAGTTCTGTCATCCTGAACGAAGTGAAGGATCTCTCTGGGAATTAGAAATATTAAACGGTATTGATTCGATGTACGGGCGGTTCGCGAACCGCCCTATTTAGATTTCAAAACCAGCCGCGCGATCTCGTCGTGGCGCGCGAACCACACGCCGGAAAACCCTGTCATGTAGCGGAGAATCTCCGCCAGCATCGCCGACATCATCGGCCGCCCGCCGAAGTGCGCGTGCACGGTCAAATTGATCACCGCCGGCGCCTCGCCGCGATACAAAAAATCGAAGGTGTCTTTGTAGACCTGATAAAAATCGCGCGGGCTGCCGCGCAGCACGCGGTTGTCGGTGAAGTCGCTGTGCGCGATCGCGACCAGCGGCCCTTTGGCGGTTTGCAGCACATACGGCAGATCGGCGTCGTTGTAGTCGCCGTGCCAGACGAAGCCTTCTTCGGCGACGAACTCCGCTGTGTGCTCGGTCGGCGCGGCGACCGGGCTGAACCAGCCGGCCGGCTTCGCGCCGGTGATATTTTGCAGGATGCGCGCGCAGCGGCGGATCACATCGCGCTCTTCGTTCGGCTCCATATAAGGAAGGATCAAATCCTGCGTGTACGAGTGGCAGGCGAGCTCGTGGCCTTTCTCGTGCAGCGCTTTCGCTGCCTCGGGAAAATCTTCCGCGGCTTTGCCGCTGACGCACACCGTGCCGCGCACGGCGAATTCGTCGAGCACGCGCATGATGCGCCAGATGCCGGTTTTGCCGCCGTAGCGCGCCCACGAGATGCCGAGCAGATCGCGCGTGCCGGGCTTGAGCGTGGTCGTCATCGGCGAGTAGGGCGGCGCCTTGCCCTCGGAGAAGCTCTCGAACATCACCGTGACGAGCACGGCGATGCGCGCACCGTTGGGCAGGGATGGAAATTTTTCCGCCGCGCTCACTTTGCGCTCAGCTCCGTGCGCCACAGCTCGGCGACGCGGTTCAATTCTTCCTTCGACAGCGGCGTATTCGCCGCCGCCGCGTTCTCGCGCACCTGCTGCGGGTTGCGCCCGCCGGGAATGACGGTGCCGACAGCGGGATGCGCGAAGCAAAACGCGATCGCCGCCTGCGCGAGCGAGCGGCCGGGCTTGGCGAGAAAGCGCAGCTTCTCCACTTTGTCGAGCTGCTTTTTAAAGACATCGCCGGCAAAGTTGCGCGCGCGCACGTCCTCGCCCTGGAAGCGCTGCTGGTCTTCCAGCTTGAGCTTGCCGGTCAAAAGGCTGCGCCGGAGCGGCACGCGCACGACGATGCCGACATTCGCTTTCTCGGCGGCGGAAAAAACCTTCTCGCCCGCGGACTGGTCGAGCAGATTGTATTCGAGCTGCACCGTCTCGGCCTTGCCGCCCTCGATCGCGGCCAGCGCTTCTTCGACACTGTTGATCGACACGCCGTAGTGGCGGATCTTGCCTTCCTTCTTTCTTTTATCGAGCAGCTCCCAGATTTCGCCTTTGCGCATCACGTCCACCGTCGGGTTGTGCAGCTGGTAAAGGTCGACCGCGTCGGTCTGCAAGCGCTGGAGGCTCTCGTGCAGCACGCCGTCGATGTAATCGAGGGCGAAATTGCGCTTGCCTTTGTCCGGGCCGACCATGACGTTGCCGCCCTTGGTGGCGAGGATGACTTTATCGCGTCTGCCCTTGAGCGCCTTGCCCAGCAGCGATTCGGAGTAGCCGGCGCCGTAGGCGTCGGAGGTGTCGATGAAATTGACGCCGAGCCCGAGCGCCGTATCGATCGCGGCGAGCGATTCCTCGTCCTTCATCGGCCCGAAATGGCCCGCGTGGACCATCGTGCCGAGGCCGATGACGCTGACTTTATAGCCGGTTTTACCGAGCGTGCGGTATTCCATGGCTCCTCCGAATCAACTTTTTCTTTTCCTGGAATTCGGCGATAATTGCAACCCAGTCGAATCACGTATGAGCTATGTAGAACGCAGCTTAGCACCTGGGGAGCACATCATTTACCGCACAAAGCTGCACCCGGTCGTTTTTTTCTGGCCGTTGTTGTTCATCCCTATTTCCGCCGCAGCTTTTCTCACCGGGCGCGAAAACCTTGCACAGATTTCGCTAGCGTTGGTCGTTGTCCTGGAAGTTTACGGTTTTTTCCAGCGGTACTTTTCGGACTTTGCCGTAACGAATAGAAGGGTCATCGGCAAATTCTTTGGTTATCGCGTCGCGTATCTGCCCGAAATGATGCTAGTTGAACTGCGCACAGTTGAGTTCAAGCCCGGCGTTTTGAACGTTCTATTCGACTATGGAAGAGTTATTGCCACTGATATTCGCGGGGAACGACACGAATTCTATAACGTCCCCGGCGAGTTCTACCGACATATCCAGGCGCGCCTCGCGCGCATCGAAAGAATCCTAAAGTGACGCTTCGTCCGCCGCGCCGGGAACGGCGGCTGCCCGCGGCTCTAGGCGTCTATGGAGGAATCCGCCCGCGGCGGCGAACGAAATAAACAGCAGCCCCGCGGCGGCGAAGGAGACTTGAAAGCCGTAAGTCTCTGCGAGCCAGCCCATCATCATCGGTATCACGAGCGGGCAGATGATCCAGCCGAGGCCGCTGACGGCCATCGCCATCGTACGGTCGCCCGCGTGGCTGAACTCCGTCGCCTCGACTTGATAGAGGAGATCCATGAAGCTGCCGGCGCAGCCGGTGACGACGATCGCGACGCCGATCGCCGCGGCGTTTTGCACGCTGCCGGTGACGATCAGCGACAGACCCAGGGCGGCCATGCCGAGCGCATAGATCTGCGTCCGGCGCGGCATCGTGATAAGTCCGGCGAGCGCGAAGCCGATCAGGATCGGCCCGACGGTACGGAGCGCCGAGAGCGCGCCGATCCATTGGTCGCGGTAGCCGGCGAACGCGAGATAGAGCGGATACATCGACTGGCTCATCACCGACGGCAGCGAGGCGGCGAAGGAGACCGAGACCGTGAGCCAGATGTGGCGCTGGACGAGAAAGCGGCCGATGCCGCCGGCGACATGGACGAGCTTGCGTCCGTGCGGCTTCGGCTCGGTGTGCGGGAAGATGAAAGTCAGGACGAGGGACATTGCCGACAGAGCGATGATTGCCGTGAAAGCATGCGCGAAACCCATCAGTCCCAGGATGATCCCGCCGAGCGTCAATCCGGTGAAGCCGCCGGCGTAATTCCACGCCGAAAGGCGGCCGAGTTTTTTCCCGTGGTGCGCGCCGGGCAGCTGGCTCACGAGCGACTGGATCGAGATCCAGAACGTGCTGCGCGAGCAGAACGCGAGCGACTGGGCGACGGCAATCAGTAGATAGCGGTCGGCGGCGAGCAGCGTCGCTCCGGCGAGCCCCATCATGAGAAAGCAGGCGCGCAGCGTGCGGCGCTCGCCGAAGCGGTCGGAGAACGCGCTGCCGCCGAAGCG
>DASWZY010000429.1:0-11823 GCA_036407055.1 Binatia bacterium | reverse complement strand
TTGACGTCGAAAAATTTCAATTCCTTTTGTTCCACGGCGAAATCGTACGTCTTTTCCGCGTCGATGGGGACTGCGACCGTCGACGGCAGGCGCGCGATCACCTTCTGATCGGCGAAAGCGCCGCCGAGCGTACCGTAGAGCAGCCGGTCGGCGCCGAGGTTCTCGACGCGTGTCACCTTGAAGGAAAATCCCGCCGACGCGCCGCCGTTCTGCACGCCCTTCGGGAGAAAATGCTCCGGTCGGAAACCGAGAATATATTCGTCGCGGCGGACGAGGTTCATCGGCGGCGAGCCGACGAAATGCGCGACGAATGTGTCGGCCGGTTCGTGGTAGATCTCCGCCGGGACGCCGATCTGGCGCACGACGCCGGCGCGCATGACGACGATGCGGTCGCCCAGGCCCATCGCCTCGACCTGGTCGTGCGTCACGTAGATCGTCGTCGTGCCGATGCGCCGCTGGAACTGTTGGAGCTCGTCGCGGGCCGAGGCGCGGAGCTGCGCGTCCAGGTTCGAGAGCGGCTCGTCGAGCAGGAAGACATCCGGCTCGCGCACGACCGCGCGCGCGAGCGCGACGCGCTGGCGCTCGCCGCCCGAGAGCTCGCGCGGCTTGCGCTCGAGCAGGTGGCCGATGCCGAAGAGTCCCGCGGCCCATTCGACCTTCTGCTTGAGCGCGCCGCGAGCGACATGCTGCGCCTTGAGCGGAAAGGCGATATTGTTGAAGACGGTCATGTGCGGGTAGAGCGCGTAGCTCTGGAAGACCATCGCGATCTTGCGCGCGCGGGGCGGCAGGTCGTTCACGATCTCGCCGCCGATCAGGAGGTCGCCGGCCGTCGGCTTCTCGAAGCCCGCGATCATGCGCAGGAGCGTCGTTTTGCCGCAGCCCGACGGGCCGAGCAGCACGAGAAACTCGCCGTCCCGCGTCGCGAGATCGACGCCGTTCACCGCGGCGACGGGCCCGTAAAATTTCTTGATTCCGCGCGCTTCTACCGTGGCCATAGAAATTTCATAGACTCATAAAAAAGGAGGCTCCAGGTGGAGCCCCCCTGTGTAACTTTCTGCGAAACTGTCCGCGCGGCCGATTTCCGCGCGCCCTACATCAACTTGCGCTCGCGCCATTTATCCCAGATGCGCTTCGATTCCGCCGCGGCCTCTTTCACCGCGTCCTCGGGGCTCAGCACGCCCTGCGCGGCCTTGGCGAACATCACCGGGATGATGAATTTCTGGTAGATCTCGTCGATCGCCGCGTTCGCATAGCCCGGATAGCCGATGTTGGTCGCCCAGTCGAGCACGTCGGAGAGCACGAGATACTTGTCCGTGGGCTTCGCCTTCGGGTCGTTCGAGAGGAGCTGCTTTAAGTCGGGCACGGTCTTCTGGAAGCAGGGGAAGTCGTAGAATTCGCCGGCGAGGAAGGCCTGCCGGAAATTGCCGATGTAATCGACGATGAATTTCTTTGCGCCCGGGATGTTTTCGGCGAACTTCCAGATCGTGTAGACGCCCATCACGTGCTCGAGGCCGATGCGCCGGACCGGACCGGCTGCCGCCTTGGCGAGATGGATCTTTTCCGTGAACGTCGGGTTGTCCTTCTCGCCCGTGCGTGTGATCGAGATCGCGTTCAGCGCGACCGAGATCGTGCCCGCGAGCATCGCGCGGTTGTTCGACGACGGGTCCCAGGTGAAGACCTCCGGCGTCATCGTCTCCTGAAACAGCGCCTTGACGAATTTCACCGCCTCGACGGTGTTCTTGGAATTGAGCGTCAGGTTGCCGTTGGCGTCCTGCTCGTGCGCGCCGTGGGAGTACATGATCGTGCGCACCGCCATCGAGGTGTCGAGCTCCTGCGCGAGGCCGAGGCCGACGGGGATGTTGTGCTTCTGCTTGATCTTGCGCCCGCCGTCGAGGATTTTCTCCCAGCTGTCCGGCATCATGCCGACATCGTCCCAGAGGTCCTTACGATAGTTCACCGGATCGGGCGTGAACGACGGCGAGAAGCCGAAGTACTTTTTCGTCTTCGGATTGTACGTGCTCCTGATCGCGAGGTCGATCGGCTTGCCGTATTTTTTCTCGCACTCGGCGTAGACGTCTTTCATGTCGACGAGCTGGTCTTCGTAGGCCGGCGGCGGCCATTCGAAGAGGATCAGGTCGTGGCCCTTCTTGGCCGACGCCTCCGCCGCCGCGCGCGCGGGCAAGCCGCCGACACCGATGTTGTCGACGGTCACCTCCGTGTCGTTTTTCGCCCCCCATTCCTTGACGTAGGTCTCGTTGAACCACTTGTCGAAGGCCGGGACGAAGTGGACCCACTGGAGAATCTTGAGCGTCTTTTTCGCCGCCGCGCCGTAGACTTTGCGCGGCAGCGGCAGCGTCGCGCCGATTCCCGCGCCGACCGCGCCCGCGGCGGTCGTCTTAATGAAATCGCGTCGTGTCCAACCTTTTTTCGCCATCGCAGCCTCCTTTGGATTTAGGCTAGCCGGTCGAGGAAACCACTGTCACGGGCCGTCAGTCCGACGGATATATAGCCGATAAAGTCCGCCCCTTCAATACGACCCGGGACCGACTCTTCAATGGGCCTTGTTGATGACGATATCGATGTCGGCGGAGCCGACCGCCACGGGATTTTTCGCATAAACGCCCTCCAGCGTGCCCGGCTGCGGCGGGCCGACCATGCCGGCGGGATCGATGCGCGCGCTCACGTACATTTTGCCGGCGAAGCGCGCGCCGACGAGCGTGATGTCTTCGGCGGTGAGCTTATACGAATAGGGGAAGCTCGCTTCGGCGACGCGCTTGACGATCACAGCCGGCTGCTTCGGATCGGACGAGCTGGAAGCGATGATCATCAGCAGCGGCGTCTTGCCCGCCTTGTCCTTGACGGCGGCATCGAGCGAGATGGTCCCGGCGATCGCCGCCTCGCTCGACGCCGTGCCGGGCTGATCTTCCTTCTTGTCGCCGCCGCAGCCGGCGAGCGCCGCGGCGCAGGCGACGGCGCCGATCCATTTTGCGACTGGCGAAATTCTCATTAGCGTCAATCTCCGCATCAGCCCTTGACGGCGCCCGTCATGCCCGCGACGTAGTGCTCGACGAAAAAGGAATAGATCAGCGCCACCGGCACGGAGCCGAGCAGCGCGCCGGACATGAGCTGTCCCCAATAAAAGACGTCGCCCTTGATGAGCTCGCTCACGACGCCGACGGGCACCGTCTTGTTGGCGTTGTCGTAGATGAAGACCAGCGCGTAAAGGAACTCGTTCGCCGAGAGCGTGAAGGCGAACATCCCGGCCGAGAGCAGCCCCGGCAGCGCGAGCGGCAGGATAATGCGCACCATCGCCTGGATGCGCGTCGCGCCGTCGATCATCGCCGCCTCCTCGAGTTCCTTGGGAATCGTCTTGAAATAGCCGGTGAGCAGCCACGTGCAAAACGGCACGAGAAACGTCGGATAGGCGACGATCAACGCCCACGGCGAGTTCAGCAGGTTCCAGTGGAGTAGCGGCAGGTCGCCGATCACGTCCGAAAGCGGGATGAACAGCAGCGTCGGCGGCACAAGATACGTGATAAAGATGAGCACGGCGAGCGTGTTTGCGCCGCGAAAGCTCAAGCGCGCGAGCGCGTAGGCCGACGTCACGCCGGCGAACAGCGAGATGATTGTCGAGGCCACCGCGACGAGGAGCGTGTTGCCGAGCCAGCGCAGGAACAGCGTGTCGCGCACGAGCGCGCGCCAATGGTAGAGGCAGCCGTCCATCAGCGCGCCGCCGTCGAAGCGCAGCGCGCGCGCCTGCTCGGCGACGACGCTCACGCAGGCGACCGGCACGTACGGATTCACCTCGCGGTTGTAGGTCTCCTGCGTCGATTTGATCGAAGTGACGAACATCCAATAAAACGGAAACAGCGCGAAGAGCAGGAACAGGAAGAGCGGCAGGTGATAGACCGCGATGCGCTTGGCGAGCGTCTCGCCGACGGGCCGCGAAGCCATGCTATGCGTGCTCCTTTCTCAGATAGACGAGCTGAAAGACGATCACCAGCGCGAGGAAGGGGAACATGAAGAGCGACACCGCCGCGCCGAGGCCGAGCCGGCTTCCCACCATTGCGACCTGATACGCGTAGGTGGCGAAAAGGTGCGTGCTGTTGGCGGGGCCGCCGCGCGTGAGCACGTAGACGATCTGAAAATCCGCGAAGGTCACGATGATCGAGAACACCAGCACTACGATCATGATCGGCCGGATGCCCGGGAGCGTCACGTGCCAAAAGCGGTGCCAGCCGCCCGCGCCATCGATCGCCGCCGCCTCGTAGAGATCGGGGCTGATCGTCTGCAGACCCGCGAGAAAAGAGATCGCGAAAAACGGCGTGCCGCGCCAGATGTTGACGAACGTGACGGACGCGAGCGCGAGCAGCGGGTCGCCGAGCCAGAGGGGACCCTTGACGTAGCCCCAGCCCATTAACGAGTAGAAGCGCCGCAGCGTCCAGTTGATGACGCTGAAGTCCGGATCGAAGATCCATAGAAAGGCGATCGTGCTGAGAACGGTCGGCACGATCCACGGCAGCAACACGGCGGCGCGGATGAGGCGCTGGAATTTAACGATCCGGTTCAGCAGGATCGCGAGCCAGATGCCGAGCGCCCACTTTACGACCGTCGCGACGCCGGTGTAGGCGAGGCTGTTCCAGAACGTCGTCCAAAAAACCCCGTCGCGCACGACGAGCTCGATATAGTTCGCGAGCCCGGTGAACTGCACCTGCGACCAGGGCATGCCGATGCGCTTGTTAGTGAGGCTCATCCACACGCCCCAGGTAAACGGGTAGGCGACGAATAACAGTATGATGAAGGCCGCGGGCGCCATCAGGAGATAGGCGAGAAACGCCGGCCTGTCGAGCATCCGGCCCGCGGCCGCTTTGCCGCGTGCGCCGGCCGCCGCGATGCTCTGAGGCTGCTCTCCCATTAGGCTCCGGCGTCGTTTAGGCGGCGTAGATCGATTTGAGCTGGCCTTCAGCCCATTTGAGCGAATCCTCGGGCGCCATTTTACCGGTCGCGACGTTGGCGAGCATGTCGATCAGCACATAGTTCTGCACCACGCGCGCGGCATTGGCGTCCGCGACGCCCTTCCAGCCGACGTGGCGTCCTTCGAGCAGGTGGTCGCGATACGGTTTCAGCGCCGGGAACATGTCCCACATGGCGTCTTTCAAATAGACCTTGAGCGCGGCGCCGTGATACGCCTGCGCGCGCCGGAGATATTTCGTGAGCTGCTCCTTGTCCATGAGCCAGCGGAGAAACTCTTTCGCGGTGTCGGCGTTCTTCGAATACTTCGGGATCGCGAGCTGCTGGCTGTAGTGATAGTGAAAGACGCCGGCCGGCCCGGCGGGGTTTGCTACGTGCATGATGTCGTTGACGAGCGGTGCGCCTTTTTCGTCCAGCACGACCTGGTTGCTCGCCGTTAGATAAATGCTCGGCGCATTATTCGTCGCGGTGACCGAGCCGGAGAGAAACGCGCGGTTGTTGCTGCTGTCGTCCCAGCCGGCGCCCGCGGGGTCCATCGCGTCGTCCCAGAACGCCTTGAAAAATTTGAGCGCTTCGAGCGCCTGCTTGCTGGCGATGACGACGCGCCCCTTCTCGTCGCGCTCCGCCACGCCGTAGCTCCAGAGAAAAGGATACGTGAAATCCACCGCGTCGCCGAACGTGTGGCCGACGGTCTGACCGATCGGGTGCCCTTTCGCCTTCCACTTCTTGCCCTCGCGGCGGAGCTCTTCCCAGGTCTTCGGCCACTGCGCCGTGCCGGCCGCCTTCATGTAGGACTTCCGCACGACGTAGATGTTGGGCACGATCGTATGCGGCACGGCGTTGAACTTGCCGTCTATCGTCGCGTGCGCCTTGGCGTAGTCGATGAAGCCGCCGTACTTGGATTCGAGCGCGCTGCAGATGTCGGTCACGTCGACGAGCGAGTCGCCGTACTGGTTCTGCCAATTATGAAAAAACTGGATGATATCCGGGCCCTGGCGGCTCTCGAGCGCCGCCGCGGCGCGGGCGGGAAGGTCGTTGGCGTTGATCTGCTCGATCTTGACGGTGACTTTGTTCTGCTTGCCCCATTCCTCGCCCTGGCGCACGATCTCGACGTCGGCCGGCGGCGAGAAATTTTTCCACAAGAGGAAGTGGAGCGAGCGCTCCTGAGCGAAGACGGGGGCGCGGCGCGCGGCGAGGATCGCCTCGATGCCGCCCCCCGCGGCGGCGCCGGTCGCGAGCCCGGCGAGCTGGACAAAGCGGCGGCGCGTCAAACCACGACGATTAGCCATAACTTCCTCCTTGAGGCCATAGGCCTGCGCTGGGGCCACGAGTTGGGCGGTCGCAAAACCGCGTGAAATCTATAGAACGCCGAATGGACGGTGTCAATGATTTATATTCCGCCGCCGCGCGGACTAAGCGACGGTCTGCTCGGTGGAAGGATCGAAGAAATGCGTCTGCTCGGGCAGGAAGCCGAGGCGGATTTTGTCGTGACAATTGACGGGAAAGCTCGACGGGACGCGCGCGACCAGCTGACGGCCGCCGACGAGAGCGTCGAGCAAAATCTCCGAGCCGAGCGGCTCGACGACTTCGACCACAGCGTCGATCGCGCAGGGCGCTTCGCTGCCGGGATGGAGATCTTCGGGTCGAATCCCGAGCGTAAGCGGCGCGCCGTTGTATGCGCCGAGGCGCCGCGCCTTCTCGCCCGCGAGCTTGATCGAGACGCCGGGGCTCTCGGCGTACATCTCGCCGCCGCGCTCGGCGATGGAAACGTCCATGAAATTCATCGCCGGCGAGCCCAGGAAGCCCGCGACGAATTTGTTCTGCGGGTGCGAATAGACTTCGAGCGGCGGGCCGATCTGCTGGATGCTGCCCTGATTCATGACGACGATACGGTCGCCGAGCGTCATCGCTTCGACCTGATCGTGCGTCACGTAGATCGCAGTCGCTTTGAGCCGCTGGTGCAGGCGCTTGAGCTCGACGCGCATCTGGACGCGGAGCTTGGCGTCGAGATTCGACAGCGGCTCGTCGAAAAGGAAGACCTGCGGGTGGCGTACGATCGCGCGCCCGACCGCGACGCGCTGGCGCTGCCCGCCGGAGAGCTGCCGCGGTTTTCTTTGCAACAGGTCGCGAATGCCTAAAACTTCCGCCGCCTCGCGCACGCGGCTCTGGATTTCGGCGCTCGCAAACTTCCGCATCTTCAAGCCGAACGCCATGTTGTCGAAAACGGTCATGTGCGGATAGAGTGCATAGTTCTGGAACACCATGGCGATGTCGCGCTCCCTCGGCGGCAGGTGCGTCACCTGCTCGTCGCCGATATGAACCTCGCCCGACGTAATCTCCTCCAGGCCTGCGATCATGCGCAGCGTCGTCGTCTTGCCGCAGCCGGACGGGCCGACGAATACCATGAATTCCTTGTCTTCGATCGTGAGCGAGACATCGCGGACGGCATGAACGCCCTCGAAGCTCTTGTTCAATTTTTCCAGTGTGACGCGGGCCATAGCGCGTTATCCGTCGAAAACGGCGAATTTTAGCATCGCCGTTTCGCAGAGGTCAATGACTGAGCGATCATTTTCATTTGCCGCCCGATTTTCGAATAGCCTGCCGGCGACCCGACCGACGTGCTTCGCTGCACGGCCGAACTTCGCTTACTCGCGTTTCGCCGCCTTCGCTGCGAGCCACTTCGCCGTGCGCAGCAGGCGCGCGTCGGCGTCGCGCGCGCCGACGAGCTGTACGCCGATCGGCAACCCGTTCGCCGCCTGAAGCAGCGGCAGGCTGATCGCCGGCATGCCGCAATACGTCCACAGCGTGCAGAACGACGGATCGCCGGTCGTGTCCAGACCTCTCGGCGCCGCGCCGGGCGCGGCGGGCGTGAGAATCGCGTCGTAGCGCCGCTCGAATACTTCGGCGAAGCTTTCGTTGAGCGGCGCGATGCGGGAGAGCGCGCGCTGGTAATCGACCGCGCGCACTTCGCGCCCGCGCTCGATCTGCCGGCGGAGCCCTTCGGAGAGCATGTCGCGTCCGTTGTTGTACTCGCGCTCGAGATTCGCCGCCATCTCGGCTTCCATGATCGCGCGCTGCCAGCTCCACGCCTCGGCGGCGGAAGAAAACAGCTCGACCTCCTCGATGCGGTCGCCGAGCGCTGCGATCAGCTCGGCGAAGCCGGCGCGCGTGTCGTCGTCGGCGCGCTCCCATATCGGCGTCCTGATGAACGCGAACATCGGCGGCAGCGGCGGCTCCGCCGCCGCCGTCGCGGTGAAGGGAATCCTTGCGCGCGGGCGCGTATCGGGATCGCCGTCGTCGCAGCCGGCGAGCTCTTCGGCGAGCAGCGCGACGTCGTCGATGGTGCGCGCGAAGAGCCCGACGTGGTCGAGCGTGCGGGAAGTTTGCAGCATGCCGCTCCGCGGGATCAGCCCGTGCGTCGGCTTGAAGCCGACGATGCCGCAAAACGCCGCGGGCCGGATCGTCGAGCCGTTCGTCTGGCTGCCGACGGCGAGCGGCGCCATGCCGGCGGCGACGGACGCCGCCGAGCCGCTCGACGAGCCGCCCGGCGTGTGGTCGGGATTATGCGGGTTGCGCGTTTTGCCCGGCGTGAGAAAAGCGAATTCGGTCGTGACGGTTTTTCCCAGGATCACCGCGCCGGCCGCGCGCAGCCGCGCCACGACGGCGGAGTCGCGCGACGGTGTGCGTCCGGCATAAAGCGGCGATCCGCGCTCGGTCGGCATGTCGGCGGTGTCGAAGATATCCTTGACGGCGGCCGGCAAGCCGTGCAGCGGTCCGATCGGCTTTCCCGACAAGCGCAGCGCGTCTGCCGCCCGCGCTTGCGCGAGCGCGTAATCGGGGTCGAGAAAAGCCCAGGCCCGGATCTCGTTGTCAGTCTCGGCGATGCGGTCGAGGCACGCCGCAACGAGCTGCTCGGACGTGACGGCGCCTTCGCGGATCAGGCGCGCCGCCTCGGCGGCGGAAAGCCGATGGATATCTTCGACTGCCATCGCGGCAGTTCTAGCACAAAGCGGGCAGGCCTTCGACAAAGCTCAGGACGCCGGCGTTAGCAACTATCAAGTCATTCAGTTGAGATTCTTGGCCATCGTATGGGTTATTGATACAATTAATACGCCATGCCCATTAGCTGGATCGAGATGTTACTCAGGATGGGGGCGAGCGTATTGCTCGGCGCCGCCATCGGCTACGAGCGCGAGCGCATCGGCCGCGCGGCAGGTCTGCGCACGCACTTACTGGTATCTCTCGCGTCCGCAACTTTCATGTTGGTCTCGACGCAGTTTGTCTACTATCAGCATTACACCAAGGAAGACCTCGTCGCCGTGGATACCTCACGTATCGCGGCGAGCGTCGTCACGGGTGTCGGCTTCCTCGGCGCCGGAGCGATCTTAAGGACCGGCGTCAGCGTCCAAGGTCTGACAACGGCCGCCAGCCTCTGGCTGGTTTCAGCCGTCGGGTTGGCCGCGGGCGCAGGAATGTTCGCGGAAGCCGTCACGGCGACCATCGTCACGCTTTTTAGCCTCGTGATACTGCGCCGGCTCGAAGCGAAAACCAAAGGACCCGCGCGGTGAAAGTTTTTCCGACGGTGCGTTAACGTTTTCCAACTAATCCTGCCGCCGAAAACTGCTATTTGACCGCCCGGTTGGCCTCGGATAGGCTTCATTCACCATGACTCCGGGCGCCCTCGTCGACGAGCTGCGCGCCATCGTCGGCCGTCAATTCGTTCTCATCAAAAAAGAAGACGTGATCGTCTACGAGCAGGACGGCTCGATCCTCCAGGCGATGCCGGAGATCGTGGTCGTCCCGGCAAACGCGGCGGAAGTCTCCGCGGTCGTGCGCGCCGCCGCTAAAGCCGGCGTGCCGATCGTGCCGCGCGGGTCTGGCACCGGACTCGCGGGCGGCGCCGTGCCGGCCGAAGGCGGCGTCGTGCTCTCGCTCGCGCGCCTCGACCGCATCCTCGAAATCGATCTCGAAAATCGCGTCGCGGTCGTCGAGCCGGGTGTGATCAATCTGGAAGTCACGAAGGCGATCGCGAAGGACGGATTTTTCTACGCGCCCGATCCGAGCAGCCAGGCGGCCTGCTCGGTCGGCGGCAACATCGCGAATAATTCCGGCGGGCCGCACACGCTTGCCTACGGCGTCACGGTCAATCACATACTCGGCGTCGAGGTCGTGCTCGCCGACGGCGAGATCGTCCGGCTCGGCGGCCGCGTGCCGGATACGCCGGGGTACGATCTCACCGGCGTCTTCGTCGGCTCGGAAGGCACGATGGGCATCGTCACCAAGGCGGTCGTCCGCTTGATGCACGCGCGCGAGACCGTGCGCACGCTGCTCGCCGTTTTCGAAAACCCCGCAGCGGCGACGCGCACCGTCGTCGACATCACCGCGGCGGGCATCATTCCAGCCGCGCTCGAGATGATGGACCAGGCGACAATTCGGGCGGTCGAGAAGGGCGCGCCGTGCGGTTATCCGACCGACGCGGCGGCGGTGCTGCTGGCCGAGATCGAGGGCGTGCGCGAGCACGGCGAGCGCGCGATGGCGCTGATCCAATCGATCTGCCGGCAGAACGGCGCGCGCGAGGTGCGGCTCGCACAAGACGACGCCGAGCGGCAGCTTCTGTGGAAGGGGCGCAAGGGCGCGTTCGGCGCTCTCGGCCTCATCGCGCCCAACTACTATGTCCAGGACGGCGTCGTGCCGCGCGGCAAGCTCCCGGAGATCATGGCGCGCGTCGCCGAGATCGCCGCGCGCTATGGACTCATCATCGCCAACGTGTTTCACGCCGGCGACGGCAACCTGCACCCGAATATTCTTTTCGACATGCGCAAGCCGGGAGAGCTCGATCAGGTGATCAAGGCAGGCGAGGAAATTTTAAAGGCGTGCGTCGCCGCCGGCGGCAGCATCACCGGCGAGCACGGCATCGGGCTCGAAAAGAAGGCCTACATCGGGCTTCTTTTCAACGAGCAGGATTTGGAAGCGATGGCGCGCGTGCGCCGCGCCTTCGACGGCACCGGCCGCTTTAATCCGGGAAAGCTTTTTCCGACGCCAATTGGCTGCGGCGAGGTGCGGTTAAGTCCCGGGAAGATTCCGGCGGGACTATGGATATGAAGATAGTTTCGGGTTTCGAGTTGCGGGTTTCGCGTGAGGATTAATCGAACACTCCGGCCTCGAAACTCGTAACGCGAAACTGAGCGTCAACGCGTGGAACACAAGGACAACATAATCGAAGAAGCCGGCCCGCGTGTGCCGGCCTTGGACGTGCCCGAGCTTTATCAGTGCGTCCACTGCGGGCTTTGTCTCAATGCCTGCCCGACGTACCGCGCGCTGCGGATCGAGTCGGAGTCGCCGCGCGGGCGGATTCATCTCGTGCGCGCCGCCGCGGAGGGGCGCGTCGAATTGAACGAAGGCTTCGCCGAGCATCTGAATCTCTGCCTCATGTGCCGCGCGTGTGAGAGCGCCTGCCCCTCAGGCGTCCAATACGGGCGCATCGCCGAGGCGGCGCGCGCCGCGCTCGGCCCGCCGGGATCGAAGCTCGCGCGCGCGATCGAGAATCTCGCCTTTACGCAGTTGCTGCCGTTCCCCTCGCGCCTGCGGCTCGCGGCGCGGCTGCTGCGCTTGTATCAGACAAGCGGCGCCGAACGGCTTGCCGGAAAAATTCTGCCCCAGCGCCTGCGCGAGATGAGCGCAATGCTGCCGGCGGTTCCGGGCCGTTTCTTCGTCCCAGAGGCCGAGGTCTTTCCCGCGATCGGCACGCGCCGCGCGCGCGTCGGCATGCTCGGCGGCTGCGTCATGAGCGTGCTTTTCTCCGACATCGACGCGGCGACGCTGAGAGTGCTGAGAAAAAACGGCTGCGAGGTC
>DASWZY010000428.1:0-6777 GCA_036407055.1 Binatia bacterium | reverse complement strand
TTCCTAACATCTTTAAAAAGGTCTTAAAAGTTGACGAAAAGTTCGCGCGTTTTCGTTCCGCACCCTTCCCCTTATGCCGTTTCTATAGTATATACTACTGGGTTTTTTAAAATTTACGAAAGGGACTGAGGACGCCATGTCCATAAAAAAGAAAATCGTTCATGTCGTCGGTACCGGGACGATCGGCGAACCGCTGATCGGCATTCTCTCCACCTTTCGCGAGCAATGGGGCCTCGACGACGTCACCTTCCACAAGCGGACTCCGCTTTTGACCGACCGCTCCAAGGTCCACGCCCTCGCGGTGAAAGGCGCGAAGCTCGCCGTCGACAAGGACCGCTGGGGCAAGTTCAAGGACATGGGCATGGAGCCCAGTTTCGAGGCCGAAGAGGCGATCGAGCGCGCGAGCGTCATCATCGATTGCACGCCGGTCGGCAACGAAAACAAGGAGAAGCTCTATAATAAATATGCCGGCAACGGCCGCGGCTTCATCGCGCAGGGCAGCGAGTTCGGCTTCGGCAAGATGTACGCCCGCGGCATCAATGACAAAGCCTTCAACGGCAAAGATCAATTCGTCCAGGTCGTCAGCTGCAACACGCATAATCTCGCGGTGTTGATCGACACGCTCGCGCTCGGCCCGGAAAAAGAGGACAACCTCGAAGAGGGCCTTTTCGTCTGCATGCGCCGCGCCAACGATCTCAGCCAGGAGGGCGACTTCATTCCCGCGCCCGAAGTGGGCAAGCACGAGGACTCGCGCTTCGGCACGCACCAGGGCCGCGACGCGCACCACCTGTTCGAAACGATGGGGCTCGATCTGCCGATCTACTCGTCCGCCATCAAGCTCAACACCCAGTACATGCACACGATCCACTTCAACCTGCGGCTCAAACGCAGCGTGACGATGGATGAGATCATGCGCCGGCTCAAAGCTAACGGCCGCGTCGCGCTCACGAACAAGAAGTCCTCCGCATCGGTGTTTTCGTTCGGCCGCGACCACGGCCTCTTCGGCCGCATCCTGAATCAGACGGTTATCGTCAGCCAGAGCCTAGCGCTTAAAGGCGACAACGAGATCGTCGGTATGTGCTTCACGCCGCAGGACGGCAACTCATTGTCGAGCAGTCTCGCGGCGACGCTCCGGTTTCTATATCCGGACAGCTACCGCAAACATCTCGACGTGCTGAAGCCGTACTTTTTCCAGGAAATCTGATCCACGTTGAAGGGTTGAAAGGTTTCAGGGTTTAAGGGTTAAGGGCAGAGATTCCGAAGCTGTTAACCCTTCAACTCTTAAACCCTTAAACTCTGCAACTACTCTTTTACTTCCGTCGGTATTCCCTCGAAACGCACTTTATCGCCGACTTCGATGCCGCGCTTTTGCGCGGCGCCGCCGTTGATTTCCAGCACGTAGCGGCTCGGCGCGCCGACCGAGCGCGCCGAAGTCGTGAACGGCACCGCGTCGCGCACGATGCCGACGATCTTCAAATCCGAGCCGATGAAGATCATGTCGAGCGGGATCGGCGTGTTCTGCATCCAGAACGTGAGCACCGATTCGTCGGGAAAGATAAACAACATGCCGTGGTCGGCCGGCAACTCGCGCCGGTACATAAGGCCCATCTCGCGCTTGGCGGGCGTATCGGCGACCTCGACTTCGAACGCGGCCTCGCTTCCGCCGCGTGTGGCGATGACGACGCGCGGGTCGCCGCGGCACGCGGTCAACTGGAGCGCCAGCGCGACCCAGCCGGCCAGCGCGAGCCATGAGACTTTTGTTTGCCGATTCATTAAGTGAGTGCGCCGGACGGATGGAGTTCGACCGGCAGCACGCTATTTCGCCAGATTGCTTGCCACGATCTCCGCGATGTCCTGGATCGCCGGCGCGCCGGTCTCCTCCTGCGCCGCCTCCTCGGTGAACATCCGCATGCAGAACGGGCAGCCGGTCGCAACGGTCTTGGCGCCGGTGCCTTTGAGCTCGCGCCAGCGGTTGGCCGTCACGCGCTCGCGCCCGGGCTCCTCGGTCTTCCAGAACTGGCCGCCTCCCGCGCCGCAGCAGAAGCTGTTGCTCCGCGTGCGCGCCGGTTCCTTAAGGTTGACGCCGGCTGAGGCGATCACCTGCCGGGGCTGGTCGAAGACCTGATTGTGGCGCCCGAGATAGCAAGGGTCGTGGTAGGTCGCGGCGCCGTCGGCGGCTGCGTTGAGCTTCAATTTGCCGGATTTGATCAGCCCGTCGATGAATTCCGTGTGGTGCCTGACCGTATATTTGCCGCCGAACTCCGGGTACTCGTTCTTGATCGTGTGCAGGCAATGCGGGCAGGTCGTGACGATGAGTTTGGGAGCAATGCCGTTGAGCGTCTCGGTGTTCTCCGCGGCGAGCTGCGCGAAAAGATACTCGTTGCCGGTTCGACGCGCCGCGTCGCCGGTGCACTTCTCCTGCTGGCCTAGGACCGCCCACTTAACACCTGCGGCGTGGAGAATCGACGCCATGCTCTGGGCGATCTTCTGTGCGCGCGGGTCGAAGGCGGCGGCGCAGCCGACCCAGTAGAGGACGTCGGGATCGGGATTTTTTTCGACCGTCGGCACCTCGAACGGCAGCCCCTCGGCCCAGTCGAGCCGCTGCTGCGGGGCCATTGCCCAGGGGTTACCCACCTGCTCCATGCCGCCGAAGGCTTTTTTCAGATTGTCCGGAAATTCCGCCGCCGAGAGCACACGCTCGCGCCGGACGTCGATAATGTGGAGCATCTGCTCGTTTCCGACCGGGCAAACTTCGATGCAGGCGTTGCAGGTCGTGCAAGCCCAGGCCGCCTCCTCGTTGAGCGCGAACTGTAGCAGCGGCCGCGGGCTCTCCTTCCCTTCGCTGAAGTCGGGGCGGATGCGATTCAGCTCGAAGCGTTCGTTGATTAGGATCGCCGCCGGGCTTAGCGCCTTTCCGGTGGCGTACGCCGGGCAGACATCCTGGCAGCGGTTGCACATGATGCAGCTATAGGCGTCGAGCAGCCGCGGCCAGGAAAAGTCCTCGAGCTTCGCCGCGCCGAACGACTCCTCTTTTTCGAAGTCCATGGTCGCGAGCGCGCCGGGGTTTTTCTTTTTGAGCGCGAGGTTGATCGGCGCGAGCATCAGATGGATGTGCTTCGACCGCGGAAAATACGGTAGGAAGACGAGGATCGACCCCAGCGCGCCCCACCAGAAGATATGCTCGAAGGCCGTCATGGCGCCGGGAGTGAGATTCGCGAATAGCGCCGATGCGGCGGAGCCCACCGGCTGTAAAGAATCGCCGCCGTCCTGCGCCAGGACGGCGGCGCGCGACAGCAGCCGGCTCCCGACGTGGAACAGGATGAACGCCGCGACGATCGAGGAGTCGCGCCGCACGCCGCCGCGCGCGTTCTCGTGCAGCGGAACGTTGGGCGCGAAGGAGAAATCGCGCGGGCGCACGAAAAACCGGCGCACTACCAGGCCGATCATACCCAGAAGCACTCCGGCGGTCAGGAGGTCGCCGGCGAGATTGAAAGGAGCCCAGAGCTCGCCGCGCGCGCGGAAGGGGAAAAAGCCCTCCACCGCGTCCACCGCGTTCACCAGGAAGTAAAACAGAAAGCCGTAGAAGACGAGCGCATGCAGGAACGAGACGAGCGGCCGCTTCTTGAAGACCGATTGCTGCGTGGCCACGATCCAGAGGGCGCGGCCGATCCGTTCGGGCAGACGGTCGAAGCGGTCTTCCGGCTTACCGCGCCGGATCGACTTGAATATCTGATAAAAGCCGGTTCCCGCGAAATAAAATGCGCCTAGGGCGAGCGCGATAAAAAGGATTTTTTCTATCGTCGTGAGCATCGCGTGAGTATTCGCCTCCGCATTATATCGATACCGGGCATATTATATAGAGTTGGCGGGAGCTTTGCTAAATTTCGTTCCGCACCGGGACGTCGACGATGTATGCCGCGGGAATGGAACTTGAAAAAATCACGGGGACGGGCTGCCGAAGCTATCTCTTGTATCCGAGGCGGCTGGAGAGCCGGCTGCCGCTTTCCGTGATGAGCGGCACGATTTCCTTCTCAATGCGCTGCGGCGTCAGGCGCTGCGCCGGCCCGGCGATCGCGAGACTACCCACCACGCCGCGCGTATAGTCGCGGATCGGCACCGCGACGGACGCGACCTCGTTCATGTACTCGCCGTGATCGGTGGCGTATCCGGCGCCCGCGACCTCGCGCACCTGGCGCAGCAGCGCGTCGCGGTCGACGATCGTCCGCTCGGTGAAGCGCGCAAGCTTGTCGGGAAGGGCCTCGGCGGCGGCTTCGCCAGCCTCGAACGCGAGATGAACCTTGCCGGGCGCCGTGCAGTGGAGCGGCAGCGTCCGCCCGACCAGCGAGACGACCCGGACGGGGTTTTGCGGCTCGACGAAGTCGAGCGGCACGATCGCCGCGCCTTTTTTGACCGCGACGTAGCAGCTCTCGTCGGCGGATTTTGCGAGCTCTTCGAGCATTCCTTTCGCCTGAAGCAAGAAGCCCATCTGGTTCACATAGGTTTGGCCGAGCTGAAAACATTTGAGTCCGAGCCGATAGTTTTCCGTCGCGCGGTTTTGCTCGATGTAGCCGCGCGCTTCGAGCGTCGCGAGCAGGCGGAAGACGTTGTTCTTGTGGAGCTTCAGCCGCTTGCTAAGCTCGGTGACGCCGATCTCCTCCGCATTCTGGTTGAACTGTTCCAGCACATCGAGGGCATGCGATACGGATTGGATCGCATAATTGGATTTTTCGCGCCGAATCATCATCCCTCCGGAATGTTTTGGTCACGCACCAACGAAATCAAAAAACGTTTTAACTTATTCCCCGGCGCGGGGCTTTGTCAATCTCGCCCGCGACGGCTTCCAACTTGACGTTCACCGGCCGTCATGTAAATGCTCTCATACGATGAAGGTCGGTTCCAAGGGCTACTACGGCATCCTCGCGCTCGTCGACCTCGCGCAGAACAGCAAAGTGCGGCAGCTCGCGCAGGTGAAGGAGATCGCCAAGCGCCAGCGCATCCCGGAAGAATACCTCGGACAGATCATGGTGCTGCTCAAGCGCGCCAACCTCGTCCACGGCGCGCGCGGCCCGGGCGGCGGTTATCGCCTCGCGCGCCCGCCGGAGAAAATCAGCGTGACCGAAGTGCTGAAGGTGCTGGAAGGTCCGCTGATGGGTGTCGATATCCGAAATCCGCGCGACCGTCTGCCCGGATCTTCGCCCGCGCGCAGGCTCATCGAAGCCTGGACGCGCGCCGTCGAGAGCGCAGAGAAAATTCTCGAAGAGGTCAGCGTCGCCGATCTATGCAAGCCCGAGGACCGGCCGCAGATGTACTATATCTGAAGTTTGCAGTCAGCTTGACGCGAGCGCCGGGTTACTGTACAAAGAAAGTCATGATTTTGCTGGAGAAAGAAGTGAACTTTTGGTGGCGCCGGCGACTCTTGCGCCGTCTGCCGGTTGGCTAAGCTCCAGCTATATTCAGCGATTTTCAAAGGCCATAGGCGGACGTCCTATGGCCTTTTTGTTTTTATCGAAGCGTAAGACATGATGCATCCGTCTTTCGAAGAATTCGCGCGCCTGGCGAAACAGGGAAACCTGATCCCCGTCTACCAGGAGCTGCTCATGGACCTCGAGACGCCGCTCTCGTTTTTCCAGCGCCTCGAGCGGGACCGCTACGCCTTTCTGCTGGAAAGCGTCGAGGGCAGCGAGCGCTGGGCGCGCTACTCGTTTCTCGGCACGCGGCCGTATCTCGTCTTTAAGTCGCGCGGCAGCAATCTCGAGATCGTCGAGGACGGAAAGAAAAGAACGCTCGCCGCCGATGAGCCGCTGCGGGTTTTGGAACAATTGCTTAAGGAGCAGCGCCCGGTCGCGGTCGACGGCATCCCGCCGTTTTTCGGCGGCGCGCTCGGCTACGTCGCCTACGACGCGGTCGGACGTTTCCACCGCATCGCGAACACAAAACGCGACCCCCATGGCCTGCCGGAGATTTTTTTCATTTTCGTCCAGACGCTCGTCGCCTTCGACAATCTGAAACACACGATCAAGGTCATCGACAACGTGCGCGTGGGCGACGGCACGAATCTACGGCAGAAATACCACGACGCCGCCGCGCGCATCCGCCGCCTCGTCGCCGCGGTCGAAAAAACGGCGCGGAAAACGGCGTCGCGCGAAATCGCCGCGCCCGCGCGCGAGAAAAAGTTCCGCTCGAATTTGACGCCGCGCGCCTTCAAAAATGCGGTCGGCAAGGCGAAGGAATACATCCGGGCGGGCGACATTATTCAGGCGGTGCTCTGCCAGCGGCTGGAGACCACGACCGAGGCCGATCCCTTCGAGGTCTATCGCGCGCTCAGGCTCATCAACCCGTCGCCCTACATGTATTATCTCGAGCTCGAAGGGCTCCGGGTGATCGGCTCATCGCCCGAGACGATGGTGCGGCTGACCGGCGAGACGATCGAGCTGCGGCCGATCGCCGGCACGCGCCGCCGCGGCGCGACCGCGGACGAGGAGCGCGCGCTCGAGGCCGATCTCCTCACCGACCCGAAGGAGCGCGCCGAGCACATCATGCTCGTCGACCTGGGGCGCAACGACGTCGGTCGCGTCGCCGCGATCGGCTCGGTCGAGGTCAACGAGCTGATGGCGATCGAGCGCTACTCGCACGTCATCCACCTCGTCTCCAACGTGCGCGGCAAGCTCGCGCCGGGAAAATCCGCCTTCGACCTCTTCGTGTCGACCTTTCCCGCGGGCACGGTCTCGGGGGCGCCGAAGATCCGCGCGATGCAGATCATCGCCGAGCTCGAGCCGG
>DASWZY010000427.1:0-4024 GCA_036407055.1 Binatia bacterium | reverse complement strand
AGCATGCGCCGCTTCACGTTCTAAAAAAAGGGGCGGTTCGCGAACCGCCCCTACGCGCCTAAACGTTCTCCGACCAAGCTTAAAGCACGTTGCCGATCGCCTGGACCAGCCGCGCCTTCTGGCACGCGCCGACGATCTGATCTCTCACGGTGCCGCCTTTGAGAATGAGCAGGTTGGGAATGCCGCGCACGCCGTAGCGCGACGGCGTCATCGGATTCTCGTCGACGTTGATCTTGGCGACCTTGAGCTTGCCGTCGTATTCTGCCGCCAGCTCCTCGACGACCGGCGCGATCATTTTGCACGGCCCGCACCACGGCGCCCAAAAGTCCACCAGCACCGGCAGGCTCGATTTCAATACCTCGGCTTCGAAATTCGCGTCGCTGACTTCCAATACCTTCGCCATCGTCGTCCTTTCTTTTCAATTGCTGAGATCGGTTAAAAACCTGAGCAGCGTACGCACACCGTAGCCGGTGCCGCCTTTGGTCGACAGGAGCATCTCCTTTTCGGCGAAGGCGGGCCCGGCGATGTCGAGATGGGCCCACGGCACGCCGTCGACGAACTCCTGGAGGATCAGCGCCGCGGTGATCGCGCCGCCCCAGGAGCCGCCGATGTTCTTCATGTCCGCGACGCTGCTCTTGATGTCGTCGCGGTATTCTTTGACCAGGGGAAGCTGCCAGAGCTTTTCCCCCGCTTCTTTCGAGGCGCGCAGCAGCGCGTCGGCGAGTGGCTGATCGTTGCTGAAGAGCCCGGCGACCTCGGTGCCGAGCGCGACCACGCAGGCGCCCGTGAGCGTCGCCAGATTGATCATGCAGTCCGGCTTCTCCCGCGCCGCCAGCGCCAAGCCGTCGGCGAGGATCAACCTGCCCTCGGCGTCGGTGTTGAGCACCTCGATCGTCTTGCCGTTGATATAGCGGATGATGTCGCCGGGCTTCTGCGCGCTGCCGCTCGGCAGGTTGTCGGTGGTCGGAATGTATCCGGTGACTTCAACGGGGGGCGCGAGCTCGGGCAAACGGCTCATCGCGCCGATGATCGCGGCGCCGCCGGCCATGTCGAGCTTCATCGTCTCCATTCCCTTGCCGGTCTTGAGCGAGAGACCGCCGGAGTCGAACGTGATGCCCTTGCCGATCAGCGCCACTTTCTTCTTCGCCTTCGCGGCTGGGCGATAACGGATCGTGATGAAGCGCGGCTCTTCGATGCTGCCGCGGTTGACCGCGAGCAGCCCGTTCAGCTTCATCGCTTCGATCTTTTTCTTGTTCCAGACCTCCACGCTGAGGCCGCGGCCGCGGCAGAGACGCTGCGCCGCGTCGCCGAGGAAGCGCGCGGTCGCGATCGACGGCGGCTCGTTGACAAGATCGCGCGCGGCGAAGACGCCGGGCACGGTATCGGCCGCGAGCTTGACCGCCCGCTTGAGCGCGGCGGCACGCGCCGCCGCGGGACCGATCACCGTCATCGTCCGCACTTCGGTCCGGGGCTTAGCGTCGGAGCGGTATTTGTTGAACTGGTACGACGCGAGCAGCGCGCCCTCGGCCACCGCCTCGGCGGCGGCGTCTGCGTCTTTTTCCGGCGCGAAGTAAAAGGCGAACTCCTCCGCGCCGAGCGCGGACGCCTCTTTGCGGGCGCGCGCGCCGGCCTTGCGCCAGGTTTCGGCGCTGATCTCCTCGGCTTTGCCGAGGCCGATCAGCAAAACCGTCGCGGCGCCGATCTTTCCCGCGGTGCCGTAGGACAGCGCGGCGGCTTCGCCGCCGGTGAACTGGCTTTTTTTGATGCGCTCGGCGAGCCCGCCACGGAGCAGGCGGTCGAGGCGCCGGAGCGCCGGATCGTCGAGCCGCTTTTCACGCACAGGAAACGCGAGCAATGCCGTCTTGATTCTCTCCGGCGCCCGGTCTTGAAATTTGATGTCCATTGCCACCTCTTCAGCTGTGAATCAGGTTCATGAATTCGTTGCGCGTCTCCTGCCGGTGGCGGAACGCGCCGAGCAGCGTGCTTGTGATGATGAGCGAATTTTGCTTCTCCACCCCGCGCATCCGCATACACAGGTGCTCGGCCTCGATGACGACGCCGACGCCGAGCGGGTTGAGCTTGTCCATGAGCGTCGTCGCGATCTGGCTCGTGAGCCGCTCCTGCACCTGGAGGCGGCGTGCGAAAACGTCGACCAGCCGCGCGAGCTTCGAGACGCCGATGATCCTGCCCTGCGGCAGATAGGCGACGTGCGCCTTGCCGAAGAACGGCAGCAGGTGGTGCTCGCAGAGCGAATACAAATCGATATTCTTCTGGACGATCATCTCCGAATAGTCCTCGGTGAAGACCGCGTTATTGATCACCTCGTCGACGTTCATCGAATAGCCGCGCGTCAGAAAGGAGAGCGCCTCGCTCACGCGCTTCGGCGTCTTGAGCAGTCCTTCGCGGTCGGGATCTTCGCCTAAAGATTTGAGGATAGAACGAATCTGTTCTTCCATCGATTTCTCCACGAGGGTCTTGGCTTGAACGCGGACGAAAGATGCCAGTCCGGTGAAGCTTGCAAAAAAACTAACTTAAAAAACGTAACATTTGGTCCCGAATAGGTCAAACTACGAGGTTTCAAGTTTCGAGTTTCAGGATTCCGAAGGAGGTGCCACCGAAACGTGAAACTTGAAGACTTAAACGTGAAACTCTTATAGGCGTTCGAGCAGCCAGCGCGGCGTAAAGCGCAGCGCGTAGGTGTTGAGGAGCGAGAAGTAATCGGTGACGAGCAGCGCGCCGATGACGATCAGCATGACGCCGGCGACGGCGTGCACATAGTGGACGTAGCGGCGAAAGCGGCGCGAAAAGAGAAAAAACGAATCGACGGCGAGCGCGCTCAGGAAAAAGGGCACCGCAAGCCCGGCGGCATAGCTGCCGAGCAGCCAGACGCCGTTGCTGGAGGTCGCCGCCAGCGCGAGAATCGCGCCGAGAATCGGCCCGACGCACGGAATCCACGCGACCGCGAAGGTGATCCCGACGAGCGCCGAGCCGAGATAGCCGGCCGGCTTATCCTTGAGATTGACCTGAAAGTAGCGGTCGAGGGCGGGAATTTTAACGAAGCCCAGCAGGTAGACGCCGACGAGAATGATCGCGACGCCGCCGGCGATGCGGATGAGGCGGCGATGGCCGGCGAAGACGCCGTAGAGGGCGCTGGCGGACGCGCCGAGCGAGACGAAGACGATCGAAAAGCCGATAATGAACGCGAGCGCGTTGAATACGACGCGGCGGCGCGCGCCGGCTTCGGCGTCCGGCCCGGTCATCTCGTCGAGCGAGACGCCGGAGATGAACGAGAGGTACGACGGAATCACCGGCAGAACACAGGGAGAGAGAAACGACAGGAGTCCCGACGTGAAAGCGACGGCGAAATTGACTTCGTTCATCGCTTGCCGTCGAGCAGATCCTGGACGAGCTGCTTGGCGCCGGCGCCGTCCCAAGCGGCGGGCCCCCAGAGGCGCGCGAGCCCTTCGCCCTTCGGGCCGATGATATAACTGGTCGGCAGCCCCCAAGCGCCGTACAGGAGCCCGACTTCGCCCTCCGGGTCGAGCACGATCGGATAGCTGATCTTGAGCTCTTTCAGAAACGCGGACGCGTCCTTCTTGCTGTCCTTGACGTCGACGCCGACGATGACGAAGCCCTTGTTCTTATATTGCTCGTAAAGCCGCTCCATCGCCGGCATCTCCTCGCGGCAGGGGACGCACCAGGTCGCCCAGAAGTTCAGCAGCACCAGCTTGCCGCGATACTCTTTGAAGGAAACTTTTTTCCCCGACGGATCGACGAGCGTGAAGTCCGGCGTCGCCGAATTGTCCTTCATCGGCTCGAGATTTGGCACGAGTTGCTTGTAATTGATCTTGCCCTGCGCCCGGACCGGCGCGCCGGAGACGCATAGGAGCAGCGACAAACAAACGACGATGCCGAGCTTCATGCGGGGTTCCGTTGGATTTTTTTCACTTCCTCGACCAGCGTGTCATTGGAGAGCAGCCCTTCGCCGCGCTCGAGGATCTTCTTGTAGCGGAGAACGCCGTCG
>DASWZY010000426.1:0-1584 GCA_036407055.1 Binatia bacterium | reverse complement strand
CGCCGCGGTGCGCGAGGCGAAAGAGGAAATCTCGCTCGACGTCAAGCTGGTCGAGCAGTTTCACAGCTACTCCGACCCGAAGCGCGACGCGCGCGGCCATACGATCTCGACGGTGTTCATCGCGAAGGCGAGCGGCACGCCGAAGGGCGCCGACGACGCCAAGAATGCCGCGATCTTTCATGAGACGAACCTGCCCGCGCCGCTCGCGTTCGACCACGCGCAGATTCTCAGGGATTATTTTCGCTACAAGAAAACCGGTGAGCGGCCGAAGTATTGAGCCTCGGCAGCGCGCTCTCGGCCGCATTCGATAGGCCGGTGCCCCGACGCTTTCTAGCTCTTACTCCTACGTTTGTTCCCGGCAAGACTGGCGCGGTTCCGCGAATGCGGCCTCGCTCCGCGCCGCCTCGGCTGAAGAAGAAGAGAAGATCGAGTGGCTAGCCGAGCTTCCGCACCGCTTCCGCGATCCGCTCGCAGCCCTTTTCGATCTCCTGCATCGAGGTCGCGTAGCTGATGCGGATATTTTCTTTCGAGCCGAAGTCCTCGCCGGGGACGGCGAGAACGCGCGCGGCGTCGAGAAAGTAATCGACCACGTCGGCCGGCGTCGCGAGCGGCTTGTCCTTGTGCTTTTTTCCGAACAGCGCGCGCACGTTGGGGAAAACGTAGAACGCGCCCTGCGGCTTGAAACAGCCGATGCCCGGGATTGCGGCGAGCTTGGCGACGATCGCGTCGCGCCGCTTCTTGAACTCGCCGACCATGACCGGCACTTCGTCCTGGGGGCCGCGGATCGCTTCCAGCGCGGCGGCCTGCGCGATCGACGTCGGATTGGACGTGCTCTGGCTCTGAATCTTGCTCGCGGCAGTAACGGCTTCCTTCGGCCCCACCGCGTAGCCGATTCTCCATCCGGTCATCGCGTACGTCTTCGAGACCGCATTGGTGATAATCGTGCGGTCGCGGAGCTTGGGATTGAGCGCGGCGATCTGGTGGAACTTGAAACCGTCGTAGACGATCTTTTCGTAAATATCGTCCGATAGAATCAGGCAGTCGTGCCGCTCGAGAACGCGCGACAGCGCCTCGAGCTCGCCGCGATCGTAGGCCGCGCCGGTCGGATTGGACGGGCTGCTCAGGATGAACATGCGCGTCTTTGGCGTGAGCGCTTTTTCCAGCTCCGCCGGCGTGATGCGAAAGCCGTTCGCTTCCTTCGTCTTGACCAGCTTGGGAACCCCGCCCGCGAGCAGCGCGATGTCCGAATAGCTCACCCAGTAAGGCGAGGGGATGACGACCTCGTCGCCGTCGTCGATCAATGCCTGCACGAGATTATAGAGCGCGTGCTTGCCGCCGCAGCTCACCAGCACCTCGTCTTTGGTATATTCCAATCCGTATTCGCGCTTGTATTTCTCGACGATCGCGAGGCGCAGCGGCTCGATGCCGCGCACGTCGGTGTATTTCGTCATCCCTTTTTTGAGCGCCTCGACCGCCGCGTCTTTGATGCGCTGCGGCGTGTCGAAGTCGGGCTCGCCGGCGGTGAAATTGACCAGGTCGACGCCTTCGGCGCGGAGCACCTGCGCCTTGGCGGCGAGCGCCAGC
>DASWZY010000425.1:0-3186 GCA_036407055.1 Binatia bacterium | reverse complement strand
ACGCGCTGCTGCTGCCCGCCCGAGAGCTGGTGCGGATAGCGCGCGGCGAGATCCTTGAGACCGAGGCGCTCCAGCATCCCGTCGACTTTGGTTTTGATCTCGCGGTTGGGCATGCGCCGGAGCTTGAGGCCGTAGGCGACGTTCTCGAAAACCGTGCGGTGCGGCCAGATCGCGTACGATTGAAACACGAGGCCGAGGCCGCGCCGCTCGGCGGGAATCTCCAGATCCGCATCGGCGTCGAAGATAGGTTTGCCGCCGATCGCGATGCGCCCGCGGTCCGGCCGCTCCAGTCCCGCGACCGAGCGCAGCAGCGTCGTCTTGCCGCTGCCCGACGGCCCCAACAGCGCCAGGATCTCGCCGCGCTCGAGCCGGAGCGAGACGCCGCGGAGAATTTCGTTCTCGCCGAGCCGCTTGGCGATATCTTCCGCTACGAGTTCAGGCATCGAGGCGCACCCCCAGGCGCAGCGCGGCGAGCAGCGCCGCGCCGACGATCAAGACTTCCACGACCGACAACGCCGAGATGAGGTCGAGCGCGCCCGTGCCCCAGAGCGCGACGATGAGCGAGCCGATCACCTCCGTGCCGGGGCCGAGCAGATAAACGCCGGTCGAGTACTCGCGCACGAACATCATGAAAATGAGCAGCCAGCTGCCTATGAGCCCGAAGCGGACGAGCGGCAGCGTCACGTCGCGCGCGATCCTTGCCGGCCCGGCGCCGGTCACGCGCGCCGCGTCTTCGAGATCGGGCGCGACCTGCATCAGCGTCGCGGTGATGAGCTTGAGGCCGTACGCGAGCCACACGACACTGTACGCGAGCCACAGGCTGAACAGTGTCGTGCGCAGCGGCGCGATCGGCTTGACGAAGAGAAAGAGCCAGAAAAACGCGAGGCCGACCACCAGGCCGGGCAGCGCGCGCGGCACGAGCGAGAGATAATCGAGCCACGCGGGCCAGATGCCTTTCGCGCGGTGTGCGCTGAGCGCGATCAGCGCGTAGACGGCGACCGCGAGGGCGCCGCCCAAGGCGCCGATCGCAAGCGTGTTGGCGATGCCGCGGACGAGATTGGGATATTGCAGCAGCCCGCGGAAGTGATCGAGCGTCAGCACGTCGGCGAGCGCTACGCCCTCGCCCCAATTGCGCACGACGGAACGGAGCGCGATGCCGGCGAGCGGCAGCGCGACGACGGTGAGCAGCCATAGAATCACGATCGCGAGCATCGGCCAACGCAGCGGCCCGAGCGGCAGCGGCCGGAACGCGCGGCCCTTGCCGCCGATCACCGCGTAGCGCGCGGCCGCGCCGACCATGCGCCGCTGGAAATAGACGAGCGGAAACGTAATCGCGACGATCGAAACCGCGACCACCGCCATTAATTGATAGGACGGCACGCCGAGGAGATTGGTCAATTTATATAGATAGGTGGTGAGGACGAGCAGCCCGGCGGGATCGCCGAGCACTAACGGCAGGCCGAAGAGCTCGAAACCCAGCAGAAACACCAGCGCGCCGCTGAAGAGGATCGCCGGCCGCACGAGCGGCAGGCTCACGCTGAACGCGATCCTCCACGGTCCGGCGCCGGTCACGCGCGCGGCTTCTTCGACCGCGGGGTCGAGGCCGCGGAGCGCCGCCGAGACATAAATGAAGACGTGCGGCACGTGCGTCAGCCCGGCGATGACGATCAACCCCGCGACCGAGTAGAGGTTCCAGGGCACGGTGCCGACGAGCGCCTTGGTCCAGAGCGAGAAGAAGCCGACCGGCCCGACGGCGACGACGTAGCCGAACGCGAGCACGATGGGCGAGAGAAAGACCGGCACGAGCAGCCACGGCTCGAGCCAATGCTTCCCCGGCAGATCCGTGCGCGCGGCGAGAAAACCGAGCAGCGAGCCCAGCGGCACCGCGATCGCCGTCATGCCGAATGAGACGGCGAACGAGCTCAAGAAGGCACGGTGAAAGTCACTGCTGGTGAGAACGTATTGGTAGGCCTCAAGGCCGAGCGTCGCGCGCGGATCGAAGAACGGATCGGAGAGAAAGCTCTGGTAGACGAGCAGCGCCAGCGGGGCGGCGACGGCGAGTGTTACGCCGACAGCCGCCGCCAGACGTGGGACGCTGAGTCTCATTTTAGATTTTCGATTTTAGATTTTAGATTGATCGGAAATCGCCTTCAATCGGCAATCGGCAATCGAAAATTTATCGCTTCAGCGCTTCCTGCCAGCGCTTGAGGAAATCGAGCCGCTTGGTTTTATCCAGCGCCGCGAGCAGGTCGGGCCCGACCTCGATCGGCTTCAAGACCTTGCCCATCTGTTTCGTGAGGTTCGCAGCGGTTGCTTGCCCTTCGACATCGTCGCGCAGCGCGTAGATGAGCGCCTTGTTCGCCATGATCGTCTGCGCGCGCTTGGAAAGAATATAGTCCAAAAAGAGCTTGCCGGCGTTCGGATGGCGCGCGCCCTTCGGGATGAACGCGATGCGCGAGAAGACGAGGAGATAATCCTTGGGGAAAACGATGCCGATCGACTGGTCTTTCTGCTGGCGCAGCAGCCCGTACGAGCCGATGATGTTGTATGCCAGCGTATGCTCGCCCGAAACCACTTTTTCCAGCATCACGCCGGTGCTGGTGTAGACTTTGACGCCGACGCTGCCCATTTCTTTCACCAGATCCCAAAAGCCGGGATAGACTTTCAAGTCCTGCGTCATCATCAGAAAACCGACGCCGCTTTTTTCCGGATCGAAGGTTGCGAGCTTGCCCTTGTACACGGCGGCCTTTTCCTTGAGCAGGCGGGCGAGATCGGCGTGGCTCGACGGCAGGGCGTCCGCCGGCAGCAGCCGCTTGTTGTAGGTCATCGTCACCGGCTCGAAGGTCGTGCCGAAGGCCTGGTTCTGCCACACCGCCCCTTTCGGCAGATGGCTTGTCTCCGGCGAGGTGTAGGTTTGCGCGTTGCCGCCGTGCACGAGCTGGAGCTGAAGGTCCATCGCCGAGCTCCAGAGAAAATCCGCCGTGCCGGCGCCCGCCGCGGCTTCGGCGAGGAAGCGGTTGTAGACCTCGGTCGTGTTGAGATCGTTGTACTCGACCTGAATGCCCGGGTGCTGGCTCTTGAAGTCCTGGAGCAGCGGCTCGGCGCTCGCCGAATCCGTCGAGGAGTAGATGACGACACGGCCTTCCTTCTGCGCCAGCGCCTGATCCGCCGCACGCGCGGTGCTTG
>DASWZY010000424.1:0-23341 GCA_036407055.1 Binatia bacterium | reverse complement strand
ACCTGCGCGTCGATTGCCTGCACATTATTCATTCCAAAGCCGCATATGAAGTCGCCGGGACGCTGAAGCGCGTCGCCCCTTGGGTATCCATCACGGACCGCAATGAAGTGATCGACCCGGGCGGTAAATTTCCTCTGATATCCGCGAAAGTCGGCGGCGGGGCGATCGACGTGCGAACCGTCGGTCATCAGAAATTGGCCGACTATATGTACGAGACCTATCAGCTGACGCCGGGTTCCCTTCGTCTGATTTATGCAGGCACGGATACCAAACGGGCGGACAAAGCGCTCGCAAACAAACACGGGCGTCTACAAAAAATGTGCGGTCTCCCTTCCGACACGCCCGTCGTAATCTTCGTCGGAAGAATGACGTATCAAAAAAGGCCTGAGGTATTCGTGCGCTCGGTCGCACGAATCTTTGAAGTACAGCCTCGATGCTCCGCGCATTTCGTCATGGTCGGCGATGGAGAGCTGACAGCTTCGGTCGAGGCCCTGATTCTGAGTCACGGGTTGCAAAGCCGCATCCACTTGCTCGGCGCCCATGCCGACGCCATGGAACTCATCGCCGACGCGACGCTGCTGATGATGCCTTCCGCTTACGAAGGATTGGCTCTGGTTTCTTACGAAGCCATGGCGGTGGGAGTGCCGCAGATATTTGCCGACGTCAACGGACAATCGGAACTCATCACGGCCGATACCGGGATTCTCATCGCGCCTGGGCCGGACGAAGAAAACCGGTACGCCGCAGCGTGTCTAGAGCTGCTTTCCGATCCCGCACGCCGAGAGCGCATGTCCCGCACCGGCAAAGAACGCATAAGGGCGGACTTCTCGGTGGAAAAGGCGGTCGCGCGCTATGCCGATATTTTTGAAGACTGCGCCGCGCTCGCCCGGAAAAGACGTCTCAGTATCCCTTCTTTGGATCCGCCTCACTTGAACTCGCTATATACGCTCGACGAATGACCTAAAGGACGTTTCACGCATCTTGCAATGGCAAGCAGCGCGCACGCCGCAGAGAGCTTGGAGGTCGTCATTCCGGTCCGCGGGGCACTCCCTTGGATCCGGCAAAGTCTCTCGAGCATAGCCGCCCAGACGCAGGCGCCCTCGGTAGTCACCGTCGTAAACGACGGAGCTGAAAATATCGAAACGATAAGCCGATCGGGCGCAGAACTATTCGGCGCCCGCTTTCGCTTATTGCCGAATCGGGGCCGCGGCATCTCCGCGGCGCTCAATACGGCGATTCAAAACTGCTCCGCCCGGTGGATCGCGCGCATGGACGCCGACGATGTCGCTCACCCCGACCGGTTCGAGAAACAGGTCGATTTTCTTGCCGGTCGGCCGGACGAGGTCCTGGGCTGCGGCTCGCAGGTGCGTTTTATGAACGCGTCGGGAAAGTTTCTCGCCTGCTCCCGCCTGCTCGAATCCTGGCAGGCGATCACCGGCCGGCTGCGCGCGCAGACCTGCTTCATCCATCCTTCGCTGATGATTCTGCGAGAGGCTATGCTCGCGACCCCTTATCGTCCGGCGCTCGACGGCGCGGAGGACGTCGATCTCGTCCTGCGCCTCACCGAGCGAGGAAAAATCGTCAACTTGGCAGTCGCCCTGCTCGATTACCGCGTTCACCTCACGCAGGAGAGTTTCCGGCAGCGCGCGCGCGCGACCGCGATTCAAGAGCTCGCGTTTCGCCTCTCGCTATGCCGGCTAAAAAACCGGCGCGACCCGCTGGATGAGAATCCGGATCTGGCGGAAAAATTCATCCGCTGGCGTCTTTCCTCTCCGGGCTACGCGCGCGCGCGCACCGCTTTGACGGCGCTCCGCTATGCGGGGATCAATTTTTCCGGCCGCGATTTTCGCGGACTCGCCGAATGCCTCGGCGTCGCGCTCCGCAATTTTCCCACAACGTCGGCCGCCTGGCACATCGCCTGGCGGGTTTATCGCAAAGCCGGCGCCGCGCTCCTCGATACGGATACGCCGTTCGAAGCGCTGAATACGCGCTCATAAGGATATCGTCGTGCGCCTGCTCGTTCTCACCAAGCGCCAGTACATGGCGAAGGATCTGCTGGACGACCGCTTCGGGCGCTACCGCGAACTGCCGCTGGAGCTGGCGCAGCGCGGGCACGAGGTACGCGGCATCTGCTTGAGCTATCGCCCACGGACCGCCGGCCGCTTCGACGACGCCGATGCGGAGAATAAAATCGCGGTCGCGTGGCTCGCCGTCAACCTGGGCGATATCGGATTTTATCTGAAGCAGGCGAATAAATGGATGGCGGAATTCCGCCCCGATATCGTCTGGGCCGGCTCGGACGTCTTTCACGTCGTCTTCGGAACCTGGCTCGCGCGCCGATACGGCGCGCGGTCGGTCGCGGACCTCTACGACGACTACGCGGCCTTCGCCGCGACGCGTCTCGCCGGCGCCCTGCCGCTTTATCGGCGCGCGCTCCGGCGCGCCGACGGCGTCACCTGCTTCAGCCGCCGTATGGCCGAGCTGGTCGAGCGCGACGGACGCCGCGGGCCGACGACGGTCGTCGAGAGCGGTGTCCGCACCGACCTTTTTCAAAAACTTGACAAAGGGGAGTGTCGGGCGGCGCTCGGGCTCCCACGAGATGCGAAGATCATCGGCACCGCCGGCGCGCTGTATAAAAGCCGCGGCATCGACACGCTGCTGAAAGCTTTCGAGATGCTAGCCGCCGAGCGCCCGATCCATCTCGCGCTCGCGGGCGACCGCGACGTCGCGCTGCCGCGGCGCGCCGACGTGCACGATCTGGGCATGCTTCCGCCCGACCGCGTGCCGGTTTTCTTCGGCGCGCTCGACGTCGCCGTCAGCTGCTACCGCGATTCGGCGCAGGGGCGCGTGAGCTTCCCGCAGAAAGCCTACGAGATCATCGCCTGCGGCACGCCGCTCGTCGCCGCGGCGGTCGGCAGCATGCAGGAGTTGCTCGCGGGCCATCCGGAATGTCTATTTGATCCCGAATATCCCGAAAGCCTGGCGCGCGCCGTCCTGCGGCAACTAGAAAATCCGACGGCGGTCGGCGTCCGCGCGCCCGGCTGGGCCGAGCAGGCCGTGCGCCTGGAAAAATTTTTCCTCGAAGTCCTGCAGGCAGAGCAATGACCGGGCCGCACCTAAAGATCGTAATGCTGGCATCTAGCTATCCACGCGCGGAGGGCGATACTGCGTCGATCTTCCTTCGCTATCTCGCCCAAAGTCTTGCGCGTCGCGGTCTCGATGTCACAGTCTTGGCGCCGGCGGAAGGCGAAGGCGGCGTCAGCGTCGAAGAGGGCATCCGCGTGCATCGCGTTCGGTATTTTCCAGCGAAGTGGCAAAAACTCGCGTACGGCTCCGGCATTATGCCGAACCTGCGCCGGAATCCTTGCCTCTGGCTCGAGGTTCCGTTCTTTGTCGCCGCGATGAGCGCGGCGCTGCTGCGGCTCGCGCGCAGCGAACGCCCCGATCTCGTGCACGCACACTGGCTACTGCCTCAGGGGCTGATCGCGCTGCCGGCGAAATACGTCTTCGGTATTCCCGTCATCAGCTCAGCGCACGGAACCGATGCGTTCGCGCTCCAAGGACATGCGTCGCGCATCCTCAAGCGGCTCGTCGTGACGAAAAGCGACGCGTGGACTTCCAACACGGCCGCGACGTCGGCGGCCGCCGCCGGCAACGGCTCCGTGAGCATGCCGTCGATCATTCCCATGGGGGTCGATGTCGCGAAGTTCTCGAGAGGCGATGGAGCAGGCTTACGCCGCGGATTCGGCGAAGAGGAGCTGGTTCTGCTTTTCGTCGGCAGGCTGGTCGAAAGCAAAGGCTGCCGCGATCTGCTCCGCGCTTACGCGATGTTGTCGCCGGCACTGCGGGCCCGGACACGTTTGTGGTTCGTCGGCGAAGGCGACCAAAGGACCGCGCTCGAGCGTCACGCCGCCGAGCTCCCCGAAGCGGCGCGGGTCCGCTTTTGGGGCGCGATCGATCACGGCCGGTTGCCGGATTTTTACGCTGCGGCCGATCTGGTGGCGGTTCCCTCGCGCGACATCGAAGGACAGAGCGTCGTGCTATTGGAGGCCTTTGCCGCAGCGTGCTGCGTCGTCGCGGCGCGCACGGGAGGGATCGGCTTCGTCGTCGAAGACAACCACAGCGGCAGACTTGTCGACGCCGGAGACCCGGGGCGGCTCGCCCACGCGATCGATATGCTGCTGGCGGACGGAGCGCTCCGCGCCCGGCTCGCCGCCAATGCCCGCCGGCAGGCGGAGGAGTACGATTGGGACAAGATCGCGGCGCGCTTTGAAGAGCTCTATCGACACACGATCGCGCGCTGAGTCTTCTACCTTCTGTTAGTCTTCGCCCTCGAATTCCCAATGTCCGGACGGCGATCGCTGCTCCATGCGCAGCAGCGCGATCTGCTCGGACACCAGTCCCATCATGAAGATGAGCACCGATGTGGTGAGAAGGAGCACCGCCATGTTGGTGAAGCGGTGATACATCAAATACGTATAGAGGTACCAGCCGAGGCCGGTGAAAAAGAATAACGCGCTCACCGGCAGGAACACCCGGAAGGGCGAGAACAGCGTGGCGATTTTCGTGATGATGAGAAGAAATCGCACGCCGTCGGCGGCGAGGCTAATCTTGCTCTGGCCGCTGCGGTAGAGCGTCTGGATGGGCACGTATTTCACGGTCAAGCCCGAGCGCAGAAACGCGAGCGTCAGCGTCGACGGGTAAGAGAAAGTGTTCGGCAATAGATCGATGAAGCGCAGCGCGTCGCGCCGCTTGAGCGCGCGAAAGCCGGAGGTGAGGTCTTCGATTTTAAACTTGCTCACGTACGATGCGAAGACGTTGTAGACGTGATTCGCGAAATAGCGATGCAGCCGCAGCTTGGATCCCTTGGCGCGCGCACCGACGGCCATGTGGTGGCGCTCGGTCTCGGCGAGAAGCTTCGGGATATCCTCCGGCCGGTGCTGGCCGTCGCCGTCCATCAAGACGATGAGCCGTCCGCGTGCCGCGCGGATGCCGCTCTTGACCGCGGCGCCGTTGCCGATGTTGTACGGATGGCGCACGACGTGCGCCCCGCTCCGGAGCGCCACGTCGGCGGTGTCGTCGGTCGAGCCGTCGTCGACGACAACGATCTCCGACCGCGTCAGCCCGAGTGCGGCGATCTGCTTGAGCAATGGGCCGAGGCGCTCCGCCTCGTTCAGTGCCGGGATGATAATGGAAATATCGGGGCGCTCAGCCATGCAGTCGGTAGACGGCGTAACGGCCGTCCTGATAGAGCCGCTCCAAATGCTCGCGCGTGAAGGCGTCCCAAACCCGCGCCGCCTCCGGCTTAAGGTTGTTGGCCAAAAACGGCTTCAGCAAGTCCTCGCGCACGACCAGATGCGTGATCCCCTTCGGGCCGAGCTCGAGCGCGACCTCGCCGCCGCTCTTGGCCTTTTGCAGGACGTGCAGCAACAGCGCCGGGGTGTCGCCGAGGTCGTGATAGTAATCGCGCTCGCAATAATACGCCCTTCGCCCCATAAAGAGAAGATAAATTCTCGCGCTCTCCGGCAGCGAACGATTGACGAACTCGAACACCGGATAGTCCGGGAGGGTTCGCTCTAAATAGGCGGCCCGGCTTTCGCGCCCGAGGATATAATTTACCGGCGCGACGACCTGGAAGTAGTTCCACAAATAGACGCCGTGCAGCACCGCGAAAAACGCAACCGCGGCATAGAGAAAGCCCGGCCGGACGATTCGGGCGTAGATGTTGTGGATGCCGAAGACCGCGAGGATGACGAGCGGCGGCACGATAGGGAGCACGTAGCGCACGCGCATTCCGCCCAGAAACAGCGCGTAGGACAAATACAAAAGCGAGAAAATGAAAAAGAGACTTTTCTCGTGCCGCCATTTTCCCTCGAACGCCCACGGCAGAAACGCGATCAAGACAGGCGTCAGGACGCCGTCGAAATATTGTGGGTCGTCGTCGCGCCCGCTGAAAAAAATGCGCAGCGGCAGCAACGCAATATCGAGCCAGCTCTCGCCGTACAGCAGGCGGCGCATTTCGAGGATCGAAAGCCCGGGCAGATCGCTGTCGCCGCCGCCGGTGCCTCCGCCCAGCAGGCCGGGAAAAAAAGGAAACAGCGGATTGCCGGTTGCGAAGGCATTTTTAATCGCCCATGGGCTGAAGGCGACGAGGGCGAAGAGGCCGAACAGGAAAAGCCGCGACGGCATCCAGTACCAGCCTCGGCCGCGTTCGCGAGCCAGCGCGAGCGCGAACACGAGGCCGAGCAACAGAACGGCGAGCAAGCCGTTCGGCTTGGCCGCCACCGCAAAGCCGGCCGAGAGCCCGGCGAGCACGAGCCAGCGGAGAGCCGCGGGCTCTTCGATATACAGCGTGAGACACAGCAGCGCGGCGGTGCTGTAGAACACCAGCCCCAGGTCGACGTACGCGACGCTGCCGAGGCGCAGGACGATCGGCGTCGAGAGGTAAAAGAAAAATCCCAGGAGCCCGTAAACCTTGTTCAGCCGGTGGGCCAGGTACGCGTAGATAAGCAGAGCGGTGAGAAATCCGAAGAGCCCGTGCACTATCTTGGGCGCCAGGTCCCAGCCCCACCGGAGCCACGGTGTGTAGAGCATGTCGAGCAGCATCGGATAATAGGAATAGACCGCGAACGGCAGGTGAAAGATGCGGCCGGCGACGACATAGAGCCGCGGCATGAGAAGATGGTGCGTCAGTTCGTCGCGCGTCGTCGGCGGTGTGAGCGCGAGCACGACGTCGGCGAGAACCCACGCGGCGACAAGCAGCCAGAGGAAGCGGCCGAGCCGGCCGCTGCCGGCAGCCGAGCGCCACCAGCTGGCAAGAAAAAACGCCGCGGCGGCGAGCGTCGCGGCGATCGCCGTCGCGTTCGGCGCGAAACGGTTGACTCGGCCGGCGAGCCCCGCCAGCAGGTAGATCGTCGCCGCGGCTCCCAGCAGGCAGCCGATCACGGCTGTCCGGTGCAGGAGCTCGCTATGGTCGTTCGGCCGCAAAGCGCTTTTAGAATATCCGAACGGCATCTCGACGATGCGGGATGGCAAAAAAATCTGTGCGACGGGTGAGCGCCCGGGCTGGGGTCTGGCTACTCGTCACCCTCGATGATTCCCACGACGGCGTTAAAGCTGGCGTTAGTGCCCGCATACGCGCGGATCTCTACGAGGCGCCCCGCGCCCGGCGCCTCGATCTCGACGTTGACCTTGTCGGTCTCGACTTCGAGCAGGGGCTCGCCTTTTTCGACGCGCTCGCCCGTTTGCTTGAGCCAGCGTAGAATCTTCACCTGATCGGTCTCGTCGCTGGAGCCGAGGCGGGGAATAACCACTTCTTTTCGCATCGCCAACAACCACTTCAAACGCTGCCAAGCGCGAGGCGATTGTAAAGCCCGCCGTGCGCGCTTGCAAGGAGAATCGGCGCACAACGGTAGTTTCTCCTGGAAATTTCGCGCGCGGCGCGCTATAAAGAAACCGTCCGGAGGCATTCTCGTCCATGGCGAAGTATCTTCAGTGCAGCGAATGCGGCAAGCTCGCGTTTTATTACGACGACTACGTCGGCACCGAGAAGCCCTTCTATCTGAAATACATGCGCTATCCGAACGACACGAAGCCGCAAACCCCGCGGTGCTTCAGCTGCGGCGCCGTTCCGCGGCTTATTCACGAATTCATCAAAGAAGAAAAAGCCGGCGCCAAGCACGAATAGAACGTGATGAGCCGCCTCGCCTGCTCCAAGCAGTTACCGCCGGCTTCCCGCCACATCCATTGATTCATGCGCCAGGATCTCTTCGGCGATCTCTACGATAAAGAAGAATTCTACTGGTGGAACGTTTCCAAACGGGAAACGGTTCTAAGCCTCGCGCCATCGGCGGCCGCGACGCCGCCGCCGATCGGTATCGATTTGGGATGCGGCGCCGGTTTTACGACGAAGATTTTCGACGGCCGCTGGCGCATGGTGGGCGCGGATGTTTCCGCCGAAGCGCTGGCGTTCTGCAAAAGCCGGCGCCTCAATCGCCTCTGCCGGGTCGACATGACGAACTTCGCGCTTCCGTTCAAAAGCGCGTCCGTCGACCTGATCCTGGCGCTCGACGTCATCGAACATGTGGAGAACGATCTCGGCGCGCTCGAAGAATGCCGCCGCATCTTGAAACCGGGAGGCACGCTGGTCGTAACGGTGCCGGCGTTCATGGCGCTCTGGAGTCCTTGGGATGAATGCCTCGGCCACAAGCGCAGATATACGGCGCCTCAATTGCTCGACCGCCTCGGCGCGGCGGGCTTCAGCGTCGAGCGCTCCGGATACTTTTTTTTCTTCGTTTTCCCGGCGGCGGCGCTTGTTCGCAACGTCAAAAAAGTTTTGCAGCGCGATCCCGCGAGCTATACGACCGACTTCGTCCCGCTGCCCGCTTTTATCAACGGCGCGCTCGTCAAGCTGGGCGAGCTAGAGAAATGGATGATGACGCGGTGGAACATTCGATTTCCCTTCGGCCTCTCGGTCCTATCCGTCGCCGTCAAGCCATAGCGGCTGCGCGGCGCGACTCGCGATAAAGCGCCGCATCTTCACGCCAACCCTACTGCGCATACGCGCAACTTTTCCTGGCGAGCCGGCGCCCGTCTGTGATATCATAGGGAAATTCCCCAGATGACGAAGCCGCCCTATCTATCGTTGGTCATTCCGGCGTTTAACGAAGAACGCCGCATCGAAGCCAGTCTTGAACGAATTCTCGCCTTTCTGCGCCGCCAGCCTTACGCGTTCGAGGTGGTCGTGGTCGACGACGGCAGCACCGACCGGACCGTCGAAGTCGTCAATCACGTGCGCAACGGCGACTCCACGGTGCGTATCGAGCGCCAGGCGTGTAATTTGGGCAAGGGCGAGGCGATCCGCCGCGGCGTCCTCGCCGCCGAAGGCGCTTATGTGGTTTTTTCCGACGCGGATTTGTCGGTTCCGATCGAGTCGCTGCCGGATTTTTTACGCCGCCTCGAAGCGGATGCCGATGTGGCCATCGGATCGCGCCGCATGCAGGGCGCCGTCGTCGAGGTGCACCAGCCGCTTTACCGCGAGCTGATGGGCAAAGTCTTCACGTTCTTATCGGGTTTGATTCTCAATCTCCCTATCTCCGATTTTACCTGCGGCTTTAAAGGATTTCGCGCGGCGCCCGCGCGCGAGCTGTTTTTGCGGCAGCGGCTCGGGGGCTGGAGCTTCGACTCGGAGATTCTGTATCTGGCCAAGAGCAAAGGGTACCGCATCGCCGAGGTCCCCGTGGTCTGGCGCAACGACGAGGCCACCAAGGTCCGGCTCGGCACCGCTGCCGTCCGCTCTTTTATCGATCTGTGGAGGATTCGCCTCTATCATGCGGTGGGAAAATATCGATGACTGAGCGCGAGCCGACGCAAAGCTCGTCGGCCGGATGGCCGCTGGTTGCGATTTTTCTCGGCGCTTTTTTGTTAGTCGCCTTCACGGCCGGCCACTACGGCGTCACCTGGGACGAGCCGAATTACTTTCACGCCTCGGACCTTCATATCCAATGGTTCAAGCAATTTTTTGACGGCGTCGGCCGCGGCGATCCGCGCGCGGCGCTCGACGACGCGAAAATCAAAGAGCTCTGGCATTGGGATCCGTATCACGTGCCCCATCCGCCGTTTTCACGCATAGTCTCGGGAGTGACCAAGACTCTGTTCGCGCCGTACATGGACAAGATTACGGCGTACCGGCTCGGGCCCGCGCTCTTCTTCGGGTTGCTGGCGGCACTCATGTACGCCTGGATGAGCAGCCTGTTCGACCGTGTGACGGGGCTTTTCTCGGCGCTCGCGTGCGTGCTCGTTCCGAACCTCTTCGGCTTCGCCCATTTCGCCATGACCGACATGCCGCTCACGGCGATGTGGTTCGCCACGGTTTACTGTTTCTGGCGCGGCGTGGAGAACTGGAAGTGGAGCATCGCGCTCGGGGTTGTCTGGGGATTGGCGCTCGCGACAAAATTTCCGGCGCTTCTGCTGCCCATTCCGCTGCTTCTCTGGGCGCATCTCTATCACCGGAAATCGTATTCGAATAACATCTTCTGTATGGTTTTCCTCAGCCCGGTCGTCATGATCGCCATGCAGCCTTATATGTGGCACCAGCCTTTTCTCCGGGTACTGGAGTTCGTCTACGAAGGCATCAGCCGCGGCTACCGGACGGAAACCAACTTTACGGTTTTCTTTTTCGGCCGGCTATATTTTTCCGATGCGCTGCCGAAGTTCTTTCCGTTTTTTATGACTGCCGTGACGCAACCGGAGACTCTCCTGGCGCTGTCGTTTATTGGAATTGCTACGATCCACCGCCGCGGGCGGCAGCGGCCGACTTTGATCCTCTTCCTTCTGAGCGGATTGTTTATCCTGGGGACCGGCGTGCTGCCGGGGGCGGTGCTGCACGACGTCAACCGGATCATGCTTCCGTCGATCCCGTTTTTCATCGCATTGGCCGGCGCCGGATTTTTCGCGGCGACCGGCTATTTAACGGAGCGCGTCGGCCGCTTTTCGGCGATGGAAGGCATCCTGCATCTACGCGGCAAAATCGCGGGCGCGCTGTTGTTCCTAGCGCTGCTGCCGCCGGCGATGGATTTGTTGAACTATCATCCTTACGAGCTTAGCTACTATAACCGTATGGTCGGCGGCATTCGCGGAGCTTATCGCCGCGGGCTGGAGCTCACATATCTTGGGGAAGTCTTCACGCCGACCTTTATCGATTTTCTGAATAAAAAGCTGCCGGCGGGCGCGGTTGTAAATACCTCGCAGACTAATTTCATCTTCGAATTTTATCAGGACGAAGGGCGGCTGAGAAAAGACATCAAAATCACCGACGCCGCATCCTTCGATTATTATATTTTGCTCAATCGACGCAGCGCGTTTACCCTCGTGGACAGAAACTTCTTACTGACACGGCCGTCACTTTATGCCCACGTGGACCTGTACGACGTGCCTTTGATTTATATTTACGAGGGCAAAGGGAACCGCTAGCAAACCGGTAGCGCATCTCCGCGCGCGCGACGACGCCGGGCGATCAGCGATACGAACACAACGCCGCCGATCGTCGCCAGCGAGATCGCCAGACCTACCGCAAATGAGCGGGGCACGTAGTCGAATTCGACCACATGCTCGCCTGCAGACAACATCACGCCGCGGAAGAATAAATTGACGCGCTCGATTTTCTCCTCGCGGCCGTCCACATACACGCGCCACCCCGGAAAATACGAGTCCGCCAGGACCAATAATCCGGATCCCTCGAGCGAAGCTCGGATCGTCACACGCTGATTCGTATATTGCGTGATCGTCGCGGCGCCGCCCGAGCGTTTCTCGGGCTTCGGTACGGTCGGCGGCTCCGCGAGGAGAGCCTTCGAGAGCGGATCGAAATCCGCCTGCGCCAGTGTCTCGAGGGTTTTCTCGGAATCTTTTTCCACCGCCCAATCGCCGACGATGTATGTCCGCGGAACCACCCGCTCTACACGATAAAGCCAGGATGGATATTTGGGGAACTCGCCGATCAGCGTAATGCCCCCCGGCGGCAGGGGCCGCAGCGCGACGATGTATTTAACGTTAAGCGCACCCAACAGCCGGTAACGCGCCTCGGGCGAGAGCGCCGGACCGACGTCGAGAAACGTAATGTACGGCCAGCGGCCCATCGCGTCGATCTCCTGCATGTAATCGACGCCGTCGAAAACGCCGGCATCGGGCATGAGGTTGGCGAAAACCAGCTCCGGAATCTCCTCGAACCTCGGCCGCCTGAGGATCATGAAATAATTTGGATGCAGGTTGCGTCCGGGGGGATGATAGAAGATGCGGTTTAGCCCTATCTCGCTCGGCGAGAGGATTTTCGGCTGCTGCGTAATCGCCGCCGGATCGAGAAGGTACTGATAGGGCGCGTGCGCGGAAGTAAGATCCGCGAAAACCAGACCCACAAACAGCGCCGCAAAAGCGCTCGTCCGAAGCAACGCTTTCGCGCGCAGCATCACCAATCCGGCCATGGCGATCGTAAGCGCCGTCTGACGCTCCAGCGCCACGAGGATGCCGGAGACGCTGCTGAGCTCGGAGATCGCCGCGTACCAACCCGTGGCCCAGCCGATCAGACGTCTCAAATAGCCTGGTTCGAATTGAAAAAGGAAATAGGCGCCGGCGAACCCGGCGCACAGCGCGCAGAGGGCGACGAGGGCGCCGCGTGGCAGTTTATAGTCCTGACGAAAGAAACCATAAAAACCGCGCACGACGGCCAAGAGCAACAGCGCGTTGGTGAAGAAAAAAAATTTCTCGGGAAAGCGGAATAAACGGAACAACGGAACGTATTGGAATAGAAGCCAGTAAACCGGCGTGTGATTTCCGAGCGCGACGACGAGCGAGACGGCTGCGAGGCCGGTCAGAACCGCTAGTTCCTTAATCGATGCATAAGATGCCCATAGGATGATGCCGACCAGGGCCGCGGCGCCCATGTAGTACGTCACGAAAAACGGCGTTTCGCGCGCGAGAAACAGCTCGATGCCGCCAGGCAGCGAGGTTTCGACTCCCTTGTCCAGGACAAACAGATTCATGAGGCTGGTAGGCTGTAGCGACCACATAACCGCTTCGGGATAGCCGATGAAGCGCGAGCCGCGCGATTGCGACAGCAGCTCGGCGGTCGGTAGAACCTGCGCCATCGCCGCGGCGATCACGAGGAGCTGCGCCGCGGGGAGGATCATAGCGAGTCTTTTGTATGTCGTGGCGCCGCCGCATTTGAGCCGGAGTCCGTCGAGCACGACTAGAATCATGCTCATGCCGTAAAGCTCCGGCGATCCCGCGAGAAACTGACACAAGAGAACGAAAGAAAACGCGACGAAGTTCTTCCACGAGGGCAGCTCGAAAACCTTTTCGCCGAACAGCAAAACCCACGGCAGCCAGACGGCCGCCTGGAAGTGGTTGAGCAGATTGCTGAGCGACACGCTGATTCCGCCAAGCGAGAAGAGAAGACCCCCGATGAGGGCCAGATATATCGGATAACGCCAGCGGCGGCACAGCAGATACGCGCCCACCGCGGCGAGAAGGTAATGAAAGAGAAAGATCGCCGCGACCGCGCCGAAGAAGGGAAAAAAGAGATAAAACAGGTGCGGCGGATAAAAGGGGCTCGATTGAAAATCTGCCATGAGCGGGTAGCCCATACCCATATGACGGTCCCAGAGAGGAAGCTCCCAGGCCTTGAGGCTTTGGGCCAGAGTGAACTTCATCGGGTAAAAATAGGGGCTGAGATCGCGAAAAAAGGGCACCTTGCCGTCCCACACCATTTCCCTCGCGAACCACAGAATCATCGCGGTGAGCACAATGAGCCCGAGACTATCGCCCGAGAGGTGCCGTACCTTAGATTTGATCATGGAAGGGAAGTCCCCCGAATGTAATCAATTCGACGCTTGAAAAAAAGTAAAAAAAAGGGGGACTGCAAGCAGTCCCCCCTTTTTGTCTCGCATTGCGATCGAAGTTACGGACAGCCAGCTGGCGGACCGGCGACCACACCGCCGACGCTGGAGTACGACCACGTCACGCCCGAGCAGTTCTGATGCGTGCCCGTCAGGATGAACGTCGAGGTGCCATCGACGGCGGTCATCGTAACCGTCGCCGTCTGGTTGTAACCCTGCAGGTTCGTGTTGATCGCGCCACCAGCATAATGGTTGGCGTTGACGAAGTACGCTTCCTGCGCGACGGCCGCGTTGTGCAAGTCGGACTTGACCTGCGCCTCGAAGCTACGACGGCGGTACGCGGCAAACTGCGGGATCGCGATCGCGGCCAACATGCCGATGATAGCGATAACGACCAGTAATTCGATGAGGGTAAAACCCTCTTCCTTCAGTCTCAAATGATTCATTCTCTTGCTCCTTTCACCTATTTTTTGGGTCTACAGTTACTTGCTGCTTCGTTTATCCCTTCGGCCTTATATATGGAGAAATATTCCAGCGTCCTCCTTTCCGTATATTTTGGGCTTTGGGATACGGGGGTAGGCTAAAGCAAGAGCGAGGCCAGCAATCGGAAGCGCATGGCGCAGGTGAATTCGCTAGACAGGAGACCCGATTTATACAGTGGAGAGAGTGAAAGAGAGGAAAATCAATTACTTAAAACGTTGCCGAAAAACGGCTACAGAGCGGCTCGAAATACCAAATTCCGCGGCGACAAAAATCCGTTAAATCGCAGACATCAACAAAGGTTACAAAATTGGTTATTCGACAGCCTGTTCCTCTTCTTCGGGCTGTCCCTTCATTCCTAAGAGACTATATTTTTCCAATCTGTGCCTAAAAGAGCGATAGTTTATCCCTAATAGCTCCGCTGCTCGTTTTTGTACGCCGTTTGCTCTTTTTAGCGCACCGAGCAGCAGACACTTTTCGTGGGTAGCGAGCTCGTCGTCGAGCGAGATCGACCGGTTGAAAAACGTCTCCGGCCCGCCGGGCGTCGTCTTCTCGAAGAGCTTGACCTCGTCGGCGATCGGCACGCCCCTTATATAGGAAGGAAGGTCGTCTTCCGTAATGATGTTCTTCGCCGTAACGGCCACGGCGTGCTCGATTATGTTCTCGAGTTCCCGGATATTCCCGGGGAAGCCATAATTCATCAGCTCCATCAGCGCTTCGCTGGATACCTCGTCGACCTCTTTGGTCTGAGAGCCCGCGAATTTCGCGACAAAGAAGTGGACCAACGAAGGAATGTCTTCCTTGCGATTTCTAAGCGGCGGCAGCGTTACCTGAACCACATTTAAGCGATAGAAAAGGTCTTCGCGGAAGCGGCCCTTTTCGACCTCCTGGCGAAGGTCTCGGTTCGAGGCGGAGATCACCCGCACGTCGACTTTCATCTGCCGGCTGCCGCCGACCGGCGTAAACGACTTTTCCTGGAGAACGCGAAGCATTTTGACCTGTAGATGAAGCGGCAGCTCGCCCACCTCGTCGAGAAAGATCGTGCCCGTCTCGGCCTGCTTGAAGAGGCCGACGTGGTCGGATACCGCGCCGGTAAACGCTCCCCGGACATGGCCGAAGAGCTCGCTCTCCATGAGATTTTCGGGGATTGCGCCGCAGTTGACGGCCACGAACGGCCGATCCTTGCGCGGGCCGTTCGAATGGATGGCGCGGGCAACCAGCTCTTTTCCCGTGCCGCTGTCGCCCATGATCAAGACGTTCGTCGTGGTAGTCGCGACCTTTTGCACCAGGCGATAGATGTTTTCGACTCCGCCGCCGCGTCCGACGACGCCGTCGAACCTGAATTGGTCGGTCGGTCCCTCCTGTTCGCGCTCGCGGCGCTCGCGCTCCTTGGCCTTGCGCATTTCTTCGCCGAGCCGGACCTTTTCCTCCAGCTCTTTGCGCTTGGTGACGTCCTCGAAAATGCACACGTAGCCCAGCGGCTGCTCGTTCGGATCGCATAGCGGCGCGAGCGTGAGCTTCAGGTGAATGTTGCCTTTTTTCGGATCCGTGAAGGCGAACTCGTCGACCACGATGCGGTTCGGGTCGGCGGCGCCCTCGAAGCTGTACGTCAGTCCGGGAAAAACGTCGGTCAGCTTTTTTCCTTTAACCGAGGATTCTCCGAGCGAGGTCAGCGCCTGCGCGCGCGAGTTGAAATAGTCGACCTGCCCCTTGACGTCGGTGATCGCCACGCCGCTGCCGATTCCCTGAAGCAGCGCGTCTTTGAACGATTCAAGGTCGAGGTAGTCTTTCTGCTTCGCTTGGAGCAGGCGTTCGGCCTCGAATACGCGCTGGGCGAGAAGGTCGCTCAGATACGCGATGATGAAGAACGCCGGCACGTTGAGCGCGAAATTGAATACCGCCTGCCACGGCGCGGAGGCGGAATGGGCGTAGCTCCACAAGAGGACTCCGGTGTAGCAGACCGCAGAGACGGCGGCGGTGATAAATGCGCCGCGCAAATATAGCAGCACCGCGCCGCTGATGATTGCCAGGTTATAGAGAAAGGGAAACGGGCTGTCGACGCCGCCGGTCAACAGAACGACGCCGGTGATCAACAGGACATCGAAATCGATCTGAATGTGCGCGAAGACGACCGGCTTATCGACCCAGCGAAGAACGAGCGCGGACGCGATTGAGAAGAGATACGCCGCGATCAGCGGGAACTGCAGGTACCTGAGCAGCGCCGGGTCGCCGCCCTTGAGGAATTGAGCCAGCGCGGCAGCGCCCAGGAAAAATGTCAGGACGCCGACGCGCAGCAGGAGCAGCCACTTGATCTTGCCGCCCAGCTCTTTATTATCCGCATCCACTGCTAGCTCACCAGCGAGCCGAGCTGGAAGATCGGGAGATACATCGAGATGACCAGGCCGCCGATGACCACGCCGAGCACGATCATGATCGCGGGCTCCATCAGCGCGGTCAGGTTGGCAACCGCGTTGTCGACCTCGTCCTCGTAGAACTCCGCCACCTTCTTGAGCAGCGAATCGAGTGAGCCGGTATTCTCGCCGATGGCGACCATCTGGCAAACCATCGGCGGAAAGATTTTGCTCTCCTCGAGCGGCTCGGCGACGGTTTTACCTTGACTGATGCTGACGCGGCATTTCATTACCGCCGCCTCGACGACCTTGTTGCCCGCCGTCCTGGCGGTGATGGCGAGGCCGTCCAAAATCGGCACGCCGGAGGTCAGAAGCACGGACATGTTTTGCGAAAAACGCGCCACGGCGACTTTCCGGATCAGGTCGCCGACGACCGGCAGCCTCAGCATCCATCCGTCGATCCTCAGCCTGCCCGTTTCGGTCTTATACCAGAGGCGGACGGCGACGATGACGGAGATCACGCCGGCTACGAGGTAGAAAAAGTTCTCGCGGAACCAGTAGCTGACATTGATGGTGATTTGCGTCGGCGCGGGAAGCGCCCTGCCCATGCTGCCGTAAAGCTCTCCGAAGACCGGGATGACGTATATCAGCAGGATCGTGACGACGGCCACCGCGACCACGATGATCGTCGCGGGATAGATCATCGCGCCTTTGACTTTCCGCTTTAGCTTGGTGGCCTTTTCGATAAATACCGCGATTCGGCTGAGGATCGTGTTCAACACGCCGCCGGCCTCGCCCGCCGATACCATGTTCACGTAAAGGTCGTCGAATACCTTCGGGTGTTTCTTCAGCGCCTCGGCGAGCGTGATGCCGCCTTCGACGTCCTGCTTAACCGTTTTAATGATATTGCGGAAAACCTTGTTCTCCGTCTGCTGGCTCAAGATGTCGAGACCCTGAACGATCGGCAGACCGGCGTCGATCATCGTGGCGAACTGCCGCGTGAAGATCATGACATCGTGCGGCTTGACCTTGGATTGGAAGCCGGGGATGGTTATCTCCCGGTCGAGCCCCTTGCCCTTCTCACGCACGCGCGTGGGAATCGGCTGGATGCGTTGGCCGCGCAGCCGGCTCAGCACCGCCTGCTGGTTCAGCGCCTCCATCTCGCCCTTGAGCATTTTCCCCTGAGCTGTTTTTCCTTCCCAGACAAAGACCGGCATAAGCCTCTCCTCTTTTTAAAATCGTTCGCCGCCCCGGCGGCGAACATCAGGTCCCCATCGCAAAAACAGAGCCGAAGCCACGATCGGTGTCCGTCACGCGGACCGTTTCCTCGATTGTCGTCAGTCCGTCCTGAACTTTTCGCAGCGCGCTCGCGCGCAGCGTGCTCATCCCGAGCTTCACCGCCTCGCGCTTGAGATCGGCGGCGGACACGCCGCGGAGAACGTGTTCTTTGAGCGCCTCGTGAATCACCATAACTTCGTAAATCGCGACACGTCCGCGATAACCGGTGCTGTTGCAGTTGTCGCAGCCCTTCCCTTGGAACGTCGCGAAGCCCGCGGCGACCTCGGCGGGATCGACGCCGATATTGATCAACGCTTCCGGGCTCACCTCGACCGGCACCTTGCATAGGCTACAGATGCGGCGCACCAGGCGCTGCGCAACGATCAGGTTAATCGAAGAAGTGAGCAGGAACGGCTCGACGCCCATATTGATGAGGCGGTCGACGGTCGAGGGAGCGTCGTTGGTGTGGAGCGTGCTCAGCACCAAATGGCCGGTGAGCGCCGCTTTGACGGCGATCTGGGCGGTCTCCAGGTCGCGGATTTCGCCGACCATGATGATGTCGGGGTCCTGGCGCAAAAACGACCGGAGGCAGCTCGCGAAGTTGAGTCCGATGTCGTCGCGCACCTGCACCTGGTTGATGCCCATGAGGCTGTATTCGACCGGGTCCTCGGCGGTCGAGATGTTTACGTCCGTCTTGTTGAGATCCGACAACGCCGAGTAGAGGGTCGTCGATTTACCGCTGCCGGTCGGACCCGTTATGAGGATCATCCCGTACGGGCGATAGATCGCCTCCTTGAAGTCTTCGAGGTTCTTCGGATCGAAGCCGAGCTTAGACATGTCGAGCTGAAGGTTCGATTTGTCCAAAAGCCGCATGACGATCTTCTCGCCGAAAAGCGTCGGCAGGACGGAGACGCGCAGATCCAGCTCCTGGCCGCGGGTGCCCTTCAGCTTGATGCGCCCGTCCTGCGTAAGACGGCGCTCGGCGATGTCCAAGCTGGCCATGACCTTGAGGCGCGAGATCATCGCGTTCTTGAGCCGCTGCGGGGGCGTCATGATCTCGTGCAGAACGCCGTCGGTACGAAACCTGATGCGAAAGACCTTCTCGTACGGCTCGAAGTGGATATCGCTTGCGCCGCGCTTGGCCGCGTCGGAGAGGATCGCGTTGACGAGCGTGACGACGGGCGCTTCCTGGGTCTCGCGCTGAAGCTCGTTGACGTCGATATCGTCCTCGTCATGGACGACCTCCATGCCGTCGTCGTCGAATTTTTTTAAGACCTCGTCGTAGCTCGTTTTGCCGTAGCGGCGATCGATGGCCTTTTTGATTTCCGACGGGGTCGCCAGCACAGGCCGGACGCCGTAGCCGGTGATGAACTGAATCTCGTTGATCGCGATAAGGTTGGTCGGGTCGGCCGTGGCGACGGTCAAGGTCGACCCGGTGAGCTTTACGGGGAGAAGCTGGTGTTTTTGGACAAGCTCGGTTGGGACGAGCTCGAAGACGCTATCGCTGATCTCGAGGCCATCGAACGCGATCCGCTCGATGGCGAATTGGGCGGCAAGGAAGTCCGCAAGGCCGTTTTCGGTGGTAAAACCGAAGCGGACGAGCTCCTGGATGACGCTAGAGCCATTCTCACCGGCTTTGCCGAGAGCCTGGCTTAGCTGCTCACGCGTGACTACACCACCCCGAACCAATAACTCGCCTAGGCGAGGTTCCATAAGTGCCCCACAGTATCCCGGTAGTCGGGCGGGATTATGCCTGAAGTTGCCTCTATTTGTCAATTGCCACTAGATGGCAGTTTTTCAGGCCCTGCGGACAACTTTTGGAATGACTTTTTTACGCCTCCGACGGTATTTTTTTGGAATCAGTCGGTCAGGTACTGATTTATCGCCTCAAAGCCGCCTGTGCAGCGGCTAATTTAGCGATCGGCACACGAAACGCTGCGCAGCTCACATAGTCCAGACCCACTCGGTGACAAAATTCGACCGATCTGGGGTCTCCACCGTGCTCGCCGCATATGCCGATCTCGAGATCCTTGCGCGTCTTACGCCCCCTCTCGATGCCGATCTCCATCAATTCACCGACTCCCTGCTCGTCGATGCTGACGAAGGGGTCTTCCGAGTAAATGCCCTTCTCGACGTAGCCCGGGAGAAACTTGCCCGCGTCGTCGCGTGATAGACCGAGGCCCGTCTGCGTCAGATCGTTGGTGCCAAAGGAGAAGAACTCCGCCTCGCGGGCGATCTCGCCGGCCATGAGACAGGCCCGCGGCAGCTCGATCATCGTTCCGATCATGTGGCGGACCTTAACGCCGTAGCGCTTCATCGATTCCGCGGCCGCCTTTTCGGTGATGTCGCGCTGGAGCTTCAACTCCTTTTCGGTCGCGACGAGCGGGATCATGACCTCGGGGAACGGATTCTTCCCCTCCTTGCGCAGTTCGCACGCGGCATCGAAGATCGCGCGGACCTGCATTTCGGTAATCTCCGGAAACGAGATGCCGAGACGGCAGCCGCGATGGCCCAGCATCGGGTTGAACTCGTGCAGCGCCTCGACCTTTTCCTTCAAGCGCTCGACCGACACGCCCATGGTCTGACCGAGCTCGACAATGTCCTCCTCGGTCTTGGGCAGGAATTCGTGCAGCGGCGGATCGAGCGTGCGGATCGTCACTGGCAGGTTACCCATGATGTCGAGAATGCCCTTGAAGTCCTCCTTCTGCATCGGCAGGAGCTTGGCGAGCGCCTGGCGGCGGCCTTCGAGATTTTCTGCCAGAATCATCTCCTGCACGGCGCGGATGCGCTCGCCGCCGAAAAACATGTGCTCGGTGCGGCAGAGGCCGATCCCTTCGGTGCCGAACGCCATGGCTACCTTCGCCTGGTCGGGCTGATCGGTATTGGTGCGGACGCCGATTTTGCGCACGTCGTCGGCCCATTTGATGAGCTTTGCGTATTGCTGGTAGACGCGCGAAGACTTGGGGTCGAGGCTATGGGTCAGAATAACCTGCAGCACCTCGGAATCGATCGTCTTTACCTCGCCGCGCATAACCTCGCCGGTGCTGCCGTCAACCGAGATCCAATCGCCCTCTTTTAAAATCACGTCGGCGACGCGCATCTCGCGCCGGCCGTAGTCGATGTTCAGCGCCTCGCAGCCGACGACGCACACTTTCCCCATTTGCCGCGCGACCAGCGCGGCGTGGGACGTCATGCCGCCGCGCGCAGTGAGAATCGCCTGGGCGTTGATCATGCCGCGGATGTCGTCCGGGCTGGTCTCAACCCGGCAGAGGATCACCCGCTCGCCGCGCTTGGCCCACTCCTCGGCGTCTTCGGCGTGGAAGACGACCTTTCCGGTCGCGGCGCCCGGGCCGGCCGGGAGTCCTTTCGCCAGGACGCGCTTCTCGCGCGCCGCGCGCTGCTTGTCCTCGGGATCGAAGATCGGCCGCAGGAGCTGGTTCAGCTGATCGGGCTCGATGCGCATGAGCGCCTGCTCTTTGCCGATGATCTTCTCGTCTACCATGTCGACGGCGATGCGCACGGCGGCAAAGCCGGTGCGCTTGCCGTTGCGCGTTTGCAGCATCCAGAGCTTGCCGTCCTCGATCGTGAACTCGATGTCCTGCATGTCCTTGTAGTGGCTCTCGAGCACCTTGCGGATTCTATCGAGATCTGCGTACGGCTTCGGCATCGCTTCTTTCAGCTCGGCGATCGGCCGCGGCGTGCGAATGCCGGCGACTACGTCCTCGCCCTGCGCATTGACGAGGAATTCGCCGTAAAAACGCTTGTCGCCGGTCGCGGGGTCGCGCGTGAAGGCGACGCCGGTGGCGCAGTTGTCGCCCATGTTGCCGAACACCATCGCCTGCACGTTGACCGCCGTGCCCCAGGCATCGGGGATGCGATAGTGCTTGCGATAGGCGATCGCGCGGTCGTTGTTCCACGATCCGAAGACCGCGCCGATCGCGCCCCAGAGCTGCTCTTTCGGGTCGTTCGGAAAATCCTTGCCGAGCCGTTTTTTGATCTCGGCCTTGAATTCGCCGACGAGTTCTTTCAAGTCTTTGGCGCTAAGATCCGTGTCGAATTTCGCGTGGCGCGCCTCTTTCTTGCGCTCGAGGATGACTTCGAACGGATCGCGCTCGGTCTTTTCCACGGGCTTCAGCCCGAGCACGACATCGCCGTACATCTGTACGAAGCGCCGGTAGGAGTCGTAGGCGAAGCGCGGGTTGCCGGTGCGCTTCGCGAGCCCCTCGACCGTGCGGTCGTTGAGGCCCAGGTTCAACACCGTGTCCATCATCCCCGGCATCGACTCGCGCGCGCCGGAGCGGACCGACACGAGCAGCGGGTTTTCGCCGTCGCCGAATTTCCGGCCCAAGATCTTTTCCACGCGGGCAAGCGCCGCCGCGACGTCGGCCTCGAGTCCCTTCGGATACTGCCGGCGGTGATCGTAGAAATAGGTGCACACGTCCGTCGTGATGGTGAACCCGGGAGGCACGGGCGCGCCGATGCGCGTCATCTCATGCAGCCCGGCCCCCTTGCCGCCGAGCAGTTCGCGCATGGAGGCTTTGCCTTCGGCCTTGCCGCCGCCGAAGGAATAAACGTATTTTTTCTGGGCCATATCTCTCTCCTCGTCAAAAAATATTTTCGATACGATTCCCGTGAAACCGTTTCAAGATAAAGGAACAGCCGGCGCGCTTTTCAGGTGGAAAAGGCGTCGAGGAACGGAGCCGATTTCAGCTCCTTCCCGATTTGATACTGGATGAAACGGAGCAGCGCCAGATGCCCCTCGCGGCGGGCGTCCGCGGGAAAAGAGTTCAAATGCAGGGGGACCTCGCCGTTCGCCCGCTGCAGCTCGCCCATGAATTCGAGCGCGGAAGGCGAGAGCGGCGCGACCTCGCGCCGGAAAGCCGAGCAGCCCGGACAGAGAACGCCGCCGTCGCGCAAACTGAAGTTCCAGCGGCCCGCATGTCCGCGCCAGCCCGCCTGGCAGCGGCGGCAATGTTCCAGCCCCGGCTGGTAGCCGGAGAGATTCAGCAGCTTGAGCTCGAAATAAGCGATGGCGAGCTCGGAAGCCTCATTGGCGTCGAGAAAGGCGAGTCCGTTCCGCACGTGCGCGAAAAGCGCGGGATTTTCATCGCGTTCGTTCGACAGCGCGTCCGCAAGCTCCGTGAAATACGATGCGTGCGCGATCTTGTCGAGGGCCGCCGTCAGGCTTTTGAACACCTGAACCAGCTCGCAGGCCTGGATAAAAACGAGACCCGCCGTCCGGTCGAGAAAACGGAGATTCACCAGCGAGAACGGCTCGAGCGAATTGGCGAACCGCTTGCGCGAGCGTTTCGCGCCTTTGGCGATACCTCTGAGCTTTCCGTGCGATTCCGTAAGGAAGGAAACAATCTTATCGGATTCGCCGAACGACCAGGAACGAAGAACGATAGCCGGAGTCGTCAGGGGAGCGGGCATCGATGCTAAAAGTTTTTTTAACACTTTTCGCCCGACCGCGCAATTCTTTTTAAAAATCAGGGTTTTCTCCGCGTTTCGGCTTGACAGTCGACCCCCCATGGTTAAATTCTCTCGGTCGATCGAAAAACCTCAAGACGGAACTGGAGCGATGGGCGAAGAAAAAGATAAGGAATTCAACCGCGAAGGCGCCGGCGAAGTTTCCGACGACCTGGACAATCTGCGCCAGCAGCTCGAGGCGAAAGAAGCCGACGTCAAGGAAATTCAGGACCGGCTTCTGCGCCAGGCCGCCGATCTCGAAAATTTCAAGAAGCGTTCGGCGCGCGAGAAAGCCGACTCTATCCGCTACGCGAATGAGAGCCTGGTGAAAGATCTCTTGCCTGTGTTGGACAACCTCGAGCGCGCCCTTAGTCA
>DASWZY010000423.1:0-7843 GCA_036407055.1 Binatia bacterium | reverse complement strand
TCACCTTCAACCAGCAAGGCACTCAGGGCCTCGGCGGCGCGCTCGGCGGAATTCCCCATGCCGGAGCGTTCGGCTTTCTGGCCGGCGGACTCAGCAAGAACGAGGCGTCGACGACGCTGACGATGGTCGATAACCGCTCCGGCGTGCAGCTCGCAGCGGCCGAAGGCTCGGCCTCGAATTTCGATTTCAACCTGTTCGGCGCCGGCTTCGGCGGCGGCGGTGGCGGCGGCCTCGGCGGCTTCAGCAACACCCCGCAGGGCAAAGTCCTCGCCGGCTCTTTCGCCGACGCCTATAACCAGCTCGTGCGCGCGGTGCGCAACTATCGCGCGCAGGAAGTCAAAGGCGGCCTCGGCACCGGCGGCACGCTCGGCGTGCAGGGCGGCTCGACGCCGGCGTCGAAGGCGCTCAACAAAAAGTAATCCCTTAGCACACCCATCGCTTTGAATACGAAAGCCCGGCGGGTCTCCCCGCCGGGCTTTTTTTTACCCCTATTGCCTTACGCCGCGCCGCCTGTTGAACTGGACCATGCGTACCGAAGCCACAGGCTCCAGCTACGTCCTGCTTCTTCTCGCGCTCATCGCGGCGGCGATCGCCGTCTATTGCGGCTTCGTCGGCGCCCGGCTCATCTATCTGGCGCTGACGTTCGGCAGGGAAGTGCCGCTGGCGCAGGGACCGCCCATGGTATTCGGCTTGCTGTCCTACATCAGCGTGGTTACCGCCGCCGTGGTGGTTCCGTTCATCGCCCTCGCCGCCGCGGCGATCGCTTGGCTTTGCTGGAAAACCGGCACGTCGCGCGTGACTGCTTGAGCACGCGGAAAACTACGCGCTTTCCTCTTCGACTTCGAGCTTGAGCCGGCGCTGCCTCGCGGCATCCGCGAGTATCTCCAGTATCTTCCCGCTGTCCTCCCAGCCGATGCAGGCGTCGGTGATGCTCATGCCGTAAATCAATTCTTTGCCCGGCACGTGATCCTGCCGGCCGGCTTTTAGGTGGCTCTCGACCATGACGCCGAAAATCCGGCTGTCGCCGGCGGCGACCTGCGTGCCGACCTCGCGCGCGACGTCCAGCTGCTTGCCGGCGTCCTTGGCGCTGTTGCCGTGGCTGAAGTCGATCATGATGCGCGCCGGGATGCCCGCTTCCGCGAGCGTCTTCGCCGCCGCTGTGACGCTGGCGGCGTCGTGGTTGGGATTATGCCCGCCGCGCAGGATGACGTGGCAATCCTCGTTGCCGAGCGTCGAGACGATCGCCGAGCGGCCCGATTTCGTCACCGACAGGAAATGATGCGGCGCGTGCGCCGCGCGAATCGCGTCCACGGCGATGCGCACGTTGCCGTCGGTGCCGTTCTTGAACCCGACGGGGCAGGAGAGGCCCGAGGCGAGCTCGCGGTGCACCTGGCTCTCGGTCGTGCGCGCGCCGATGGCGCCCCAGGACACGAGATCGGCGATGTATTGCGGCGTGATCATGTCGAGGAACTCCGACGCGGCCGGCATGCCGATGGCGTTCAAGTCGAGCAGCAGCCGCCGCGCGATGCGGAGCCCGTCGTTGATCTGAAAGCTCCCGTCTAGATTGGGATCGTTGATGAGCCCTTTCCAGCCGATCGTCGTGCGCGGCTTCTCGAAATAGACGCGCATGACGATCAGCAGATCCTGCGCGAGCCGATCCTTGGTTTTTTTCAGCTTCGCGGCGTATTCCGCCGCGGCCTTGATATCGTGAATCGAGCACGGCCCCATGATGACGAGCAGGCGGTCGTCGGCGCCGTGCAGGATGCGGTGGATCGCCCGGCGCGTCTCGAAAACCGTCTCCGCCGCCTGCCCCGTGATGGGAAATTCGCTCAGCAGCTTTTCCGGCGTGAGCAGCTCTTTGATTTCTTTGATCCTAAGATCGTCGGTCCTGTATTCCATAATCTCTTTCGAGCAATGGTCGTGATCGCCTGAAAACGCCCATCATAAACCAAATCTACGCGAATCTAAAACGCTTCAAGATGAGGGATCCCACCGATATATCCTTTCCGATCTTCAGGCCCTGTGATAGGCCGAGTCGAAGATCGTGGCAATACGGCGTCGAATAGTCTGCGTCGACGGAGGATGTATGGAAATTCAATTCGAATGGATACTGCTGCTCGCCCGGCTCGTCCTGGGCTCGGGAATGATCTACTACGGCTGGCCGAAGGCGCGCGATCTCCGCGCCAACGCGAAGGACTTCGAGCAGATGGGTTTCAAGCCGGGGATCTTCTGGGGCACGCTGATCGCGGCGGTCGAATTTTTGGGCGGCATCGCGGTCGTACTCGGTGTATACGCCGAGCTGGCGGCCTCGCTCTTTGCGTTTCAAATGCTCGTCGGCGCGTTCTGGAAGATCAGGCTCAAAAAGGCCTTCACGGATTATAGCTATGATTTTCAGCTCTTCGCGTTGGCCCTCGTCATCATGTCGCAGGGCGCCGGCACGCTCGCGCCGGCGCATTTTCCGGGCACGATCTTTCTCAACTGGTACGTCGCCGCGGCGGCCCTCGCGGGCGCTCTGGTGATGGCCTGCGGCTGCAAGCCGAGCGGCACCAAGGAAGCGCCGCCGATCGGCTAGCGCCGGAGCGTTTCGCGCGCGACTACCCCCAGCAACACCGCGGAAACGATGAGCAGCGGCGCGTAAGCCCAGAACGGCACGCCGGGGTTGAAGCGATCGGCGAGAAAGCCGCCGAGCAGCGGCGCGGTGACCGAGCCGGTCTCGGCGCTGAAGCGGCGGAACGCCTGCAATCGGCCGCGCGCGGCGGCCGGCACGACGTCGTAGGTCGACGTCGCGACCGAGCCGAGCGAAAGCCCGTTGGCTATGCCCATGAAAGACATCAAGACGGCGAGCTGAAAAAAACTCGTGGTAAAGGGAATCAGCAAAAAGACCAGCGCCGGGAGCCCGGTGCTCGGCACGGTTGCCCATTTCCGTCCCACTTTGTCGATGACAAAGCCGGCGGGAAAAATCATCGCGAAGACGAAAATCCCCATGATGCTGAACAATAGACCGATTTCACGCGGACTCAGCGCGAGGTAAGCGGTCGCGTAGAGCGGCAGCATGCTCTGCATCGTCACGCGATGTATGAAGCTCGTCAGAGTGGCCAGGACGAGCACCACGTAAGTCGCCCGCAGCGCCGGATCGATCTGATGAAATAACGCCTTGAGTCCGCTGAGCCATTCCCTGACGGCGGCGGGCGAGGAATGAACGGCGACTTTCGCCGCGCGGGCGGCGGGCCGGGTTTCACCCTCGCCGAAGCCCAGAAGCACCGCGCCGGCCGCGCAGATCGCGTACGCCAAAAATGCGGCGCGAAAGCCGGCCGCCTGCGCGAGCGCGCCCCCCGCCAGCGGCCCGATCGAGAGCCCGAAGTTGTTGACGCCGTGAAATCCGCTGAGGACGCGCCCGCGCTGGTCGTGCCGCGCGAGCTCGACGCCGGCGATCTCGCGCCCGAAGGTCCACAGGTTGTCGCCGAAGCCGATGACGGCGACGGCGACGAGCAGCGCCTCGAAGCGCGTCGCAATCGCCGCTACGACCGCGGCGCATGCCGCGAGCGCAGGACCGGCGAGCAGCGCGGTGCGGGTGCCCAAGCGATCGAGCACGACCCCGCTCGCCGGATTGCCGACGAAGCGGCCGACGGCCAGCGCCGTCATGATCTGCGCCGCGACGCCGGGCGATATGCCGAACTCGCGGGTGAGGAGCGGCACGGCGGGAACGATCATCGACCACATGCCCGCTAGAAAGGTGCTGCCGTAAAGCACGGCCAGGCCGCGGGCCAGGGAATTCGGCTGCGATAATGCGCCGTCTTTCGCGTTTTCCGTTAGCACGATTCAGGCAGGAACTTCGTTGCGTCTTAAAATTCCGGCTTCACTCGGATGGCCGCACGGTATTGATCTTCAGCCGGAAAGGCAAGACCGGGCAATTACTTGCCGGAGAGCGGCGCGGTGATGAACGCCTCGATGAGCGCCGAGACGACGAGCAGGGGAACGATGACCGTCACGAAAAAGCGCATGCCGCGCGCGAGCTGGGAGGACAGTTCGATATTTTCTTTCTTGATAAATTTCCGAATCGCGCCCGCGCCCATCATGAGCCCGATGCTGGTTCCGAGCAGCACGGCCGGGAGCTCGAGCACACCGTGCGGCGCGACCGCTGCGACGAAAGCCCAAAGACCTTCCGTGTGAACCGTCGCGTGGAACACGATTCCCAGGACGTAACCGTTGATGAGCAGAAAAACGAGCGGCAAAATGCCGGCAAAGACGCCGGCGACGATCACGACCAGCGTCTTCACGGCATTATTGAGGAAGATCGCGAGAGCGAGCAGCGGCGCCGGCAGTCCCTTAAAGAGGCTGACGAACTCGCTCAGCGCCTCTCTGCGCATGCTGGAAATGTCCGGAGCGCGCTCGGCCATCGCGACGCCGGCGAGTGCGCCGGCGAGCAGCAAGGCGACGCTCGCCAGCAGGTAGGGAGCCAGCTCGCGAATATAATCCCGCTGCTCGCGCCACGACCGCGCCTGCCCCTCGATCTCCATCTCTCCTCAAAAATACGCGGCGCGCGGGCGCTTGGCAACGGGTCACGATCCGGCGACGAGTTTCGGATCTTCTTTGTTCCGCGCGGCCGCGCGGTCGGCGCGCCGCGTCAGAAACGACGGCGCCAGGCGCGAGCGGCTCTCCCAGCCGCGCTTCAGAACGTCGCCGCGGCGGTCGCGGACTCCCGGCAGCGCGCTGTTGACGAGGGCCAGGCTCTCCGCGACCAGTCCCGGAAAAAGGGAGTTTACGATTTCGAGCAGGCGCGCCTGCGGTGTGATGAAGATCTCGGCGCGTCCGTAGCGGCACGCCTCGACGATCTTCCGCGCGGCCTTCTGCGAGCTGGTGGAGAGAAGCGGCGATGCGTTGGCCACGCTGAACAGGGCGTATTCTTTCTCGTGATCGCCTTTGAAGAGCGCGTTCACATGCGAGCCCGTGCGCATGAGACCGGGGCACACGGTCGTAACGTAGATGCCGTCTTTCGCCAGCTCCGGACGGAGCCCTTCGGAGAGTCCGACGAGCGCGAACTTGCTCGCTACGTACGGCAGCAGGTGGGGCACCGCGACCTTGCCGCCGATCGAGGTGATGTTGACGATGCGGCCGCCGCCGCGGCTCTTCATGTGCGGCACGACCTCCTGCAAAAAATAGAGCGGCCCCCAGAAATGCACGTCCATGGCGTCGATGAAATCCTCGCGCTGCATGTGCTCCATCGGGCCGACTTGAATAATCCCGGCGTTGTTGACGAGGACGTCGATCGCGCCGCGGCGCTCGATAACTTCCCTGACGGTCTTTTTGACCTCCTCGGGCTTTCGCACGTCGCATTCGAGCACCGTCGCCGTGCGGTCGCGAAATTCGTTGGCGACGTTTCTCAGCTCGTCGCGCTCGCGCGCGAGCAGGACGACGTGTGCGCCGTCGGCCGAGAAGCGGCGCGCGAGCTCGAGTCCCAGGCCGCGCGATGCGCCGGAGATGAGAACGGTTTTCCCTATGAACGAAACGCGCCGTCGCTTGCGCTGATAATAGGCCGCCGAAGCGGCGGCGGCGCCGAGGACGGCGAGAGGAAACAATGCCTTGGAAATCCGGTGACGTCTCATGGCTCACCTCAATGAATGGTTACGCCCGCGGGCTGGCCGGCGGTGGTCGGGCGCTCTCCCGCCTCGACGATCGCCTTGAAGCAGCGCAGGTCTTCCTTGATCCGGTGATCGGTTACAGTAGACAAAAGTTTCGCGACCGCGCCTCCGGCGATCCCGCCTGGCGCCTTGTACGACAGCGCGACGCGGACCTCGGTCGCGCTCCGTCCCGGCACAGCGCGGAAATAGACGGAGCCCGCGTGCTCGACCTCGGAGCCCGGCGCCGATTGCCAAGAGATGCTCTCGTTCTCGCGGTCCTCGGTGATGACGGCGTCCCATTCGAGGCGCGCGGGTGTCGCGATGCGTGCGACCCAATGCGAGCGCTTGTCGTCGTCGGCGGTGATGGATTCGAGATGCGAGATGAAGCGAGGCAGATTCTCCAGGTTGCGCCACATCGCGTAGACCTCGTGCGGCGGGCGGAAGACGGAGATCGTCTTTTCGATCTCCACCGCGCCGCCGGATTGCAGCGCGTGGTAAACCGGGCAAAAGCCGCTCACGCCGCGCAGGACCAGCGCGCCGCCGCCGAGAAAAAACGGGATGCTGCGGCGCCTGATCGCGACGCCGAGCAGCGCTACTCCCGCGGCGAGCGACAGCCAGCGCTCGGCCGGGCCGAGGTTTGCGAACGACGCCTCGGCGTCCGGCGGCGCGCTCACGGTTTCAGAACTACTTTGATGCATCCGTCCTCCTTGTCGTTGAACATTGCGTAGGCGCGCGGCGCTTCGTCGAGCGGCAGGCGGTGCGTGATGACGAACGACGGGTCGATCTCGCCGCGCTCGACGCGGTCGAGCAAGGACCGGAGATATTTCTGCACGTGCGTCTGCCCCATCTTCAGCGTGAGCCCTTTGCCGAAGGCGGCGCCGATGGGGAATTTGTCGATCAGGCCGCCGTAGACTCCGGGGATCGAGACGGTGCCGCCCTTGCGGCACGCGTTGATCGCCTGGCGCAGCGCGATCGGCCGGTCGTTCTGCAGCATCAATTTATATTTCGCCGTATCGAGCAGCCCTTCGAGGCCGTGGCCGTGCGCTTCCATGCCGACCGCGTCGATGCACGCGTCCGGGCCGCGCCCGCCAGTCAAGTCGCGCAGCGCCTCGGTGACGTCGTCGACGTCGTTTTCATTCAGCGCTTCGACGCCAGGCTGCAGACCCGCCATCGCGAGGCGCTCCGGGACCGAATCGATCGCGATCACGCGCTCGGCGCCGAGGAGCATGGCGCTGCGGACGGCGAACTGGCCGACGGGGCCGCAGCCCCACACCGCGATCACGTCGCCGGGCTGGATGCGGCAATTCTCCGCCGCCTGAAAGCCGGTGGGAAAAATATCCGTGAGAAAAAGCAGCTGCTCGGCGCTCAGCTCCGGCGGCAGCTTGACCGGGCCGACGTCGGCGTACGGCACGCGCACGTATTCCGCCTGACCGCCGGCGTAGCCGCCGAGCATGTGCGAATAGCCGAACAGCCCCGCCGGCGAGTAGCCGTAGACTTTCTCCGCCATCCAGGCGTTCGGGTTAGAGTTGTCGCAGAATGAATACGCGCCGCGGCTGCAGTAAAAACAGCGCCCGCACGCGATCGGGAAGGGCACCGCGACGCGGTCGCCGGGCGCTAAGCCGTCGACCTCGGGGCCGACCTCGACGACGCGGCCGATGAACTCGTGGCCGAGGATGTCGCCCGCCTGCATCGTGGGAATGTTGCCGTTGTAGAGGTGAAGATCGGAGCCGCAGATCGCGGTGAGCTCGGTCTCGATGATCGCGTCGCGCGGATTTAACAGACGGGGATCGTCGACGCTCTCGACGCGCACGTCCCTCTTGCCGTTCCAGCATACTGCGCGCATGAAATGCTCTGGGAATGTCCGCCGAGGGGCGCGGCGCACCATTCAAAGCATAATGCGACGCGGTCTTTTTGCAATCAGGTGTTAACCGTAGAGAAGAAAACTCTTTTCGGCTTGCGATGCCGCCGCGAGCGGTAGTATCGTCGATCGCATGAAGGCGAGCGACAACGATCGAACAACGCAATCGATTCTCGACCACGCGCAGGTCCGAATTCTCGAAGCCGTCGCGGAAAGAATTTTTCCCGCCACCGATACGCCCGGCGCTGTCGCGCTCGGCGCCGTGGAATACATCCTGCGCGCGCTCGCGGGCGATTACCCGGAAGCGATTCCGGTCTACGAGCGCGGCCTGGGCGAGATCGACCGGCACGCGCTCAAGCGCTTCGGG
>DASWZY010000422.1:0-7534 GCA_036407055.1 Binatia bacterium | reverse complement strand
ACCTTGGTGCTCGCCGCGCGGAAGAATTCCACGTCGAGCCCGGTCTTCTTCTTGAAGGCGGCGGAGACGAGATCCATGGTCTCGTTTTCCAGCGAGCCGTAGACGACCACCTTCCCGCCTTCCGCTTTCGCGGCATCGACGAGCTTCGCATCCTGGGCAAACGCGCCGCCGGTCAACGCCAACAGCAGCGCCGCAGCAATCATGCCAGTGTGTTGAATCGCGTTTCTCATTCCTCTCCCTTTCGACCGTTTATCTTTCCATCGCCGCCTGAAAGGCGGTGTACCCTTCCGGAATCAATTTGACGATCTCGTCGTTTTTCGGGTCCATGTTCACGCCGATCGGATCGCCGCCGCTCTCGACGGCGCGGATCTGATCGCGCAGCAGCTTGCGGAACATGAGAATGCCGCGGTCCGATTCGCCCAAGTGCTCGGCGGGGCGGTCGGCGAGCGGCCCCTGCGTTTCCCACGCCATGTGATCCTGGCTGGTGAAATCGTTCATGTGGAATTCGCCGCGCTCGTCCTTCGTGGGCAGGAAGCTCACCGGCGGATCGCCGTTCTGCGCCGCGGCTCTGCCGTCGTCGGTCGGGCGGAACCTGAACTGATAAATCTGCGTGTGCGCATCGTCGATCGGCGTGCGGAAATGCATCGCGTAGCCGGCGCGCACGGGAACGAACAGAATGTTGGGAAAGATCAGCGGATGCGGCGTCTCGACCTTCGCTCCTTCACCGGCGAAGAAGCGCTGCTTCTCGATGCCCGCCCAGCTCGGATAAACAACCAGCTCGAAGTCGATCTTATTTAGCTTCTGATAATGAAACGGCACGTGGTCGGGATCGCCTTTAAGCTTGAGCGTGTGCGAGTGGAGATAATAGGTGTGGACGGGGTCGACCGAGTTTTCCATCGCCTGAAGCCAGTTGCAGTCGAGCACCTGGGGAACTTCGATCTTCTTGATGCCGTCGTCGCGCTCGAGGATGTCCCAGCGCGGCAACACCGGCTTTTTCTCGGGCGGGCCGAGATACGCGAACAAAAGACCCGAGGATTTGACGACCGGATAGGCGCGGTGCTTGATCTCTTCTTTGTAGCGAACCTCGGGGCTCTCGAACGGCTGATCGATGCAATTGCCGCACGCGTCGTACTTCCATCCGTGATAGGCGCAGCGTATGCCGTCGTCTTCGACGAATCCGTAGTAGAGCGAAGCGCCGCGATGCGAGCAGTGCTCGCCAACCAGCCCGTAGGCGCCGCGGCCATCGCGATAGAGAATGAGGTCCTCACCTAAAATCTTCAGCCGCTTTTTCGGCTTGTCGCGGTCGAGCTCCGCCGCGACGCCGACGACGTGCCAGTAGCGGCGGAGCAGCCGCCCGGCCGGCGTGCCCGGGCCGATGCGCGTCAGCAACTCATTCTCTTCCCGGCTCAGCATGAATACTTTCCTTTCTTCGCTTCTGCAGGATGCTAGTAGATGGCTTCGGGTGTGTCAACTTAAGCAGCCGGATTCGTGTTCGCTTATGATCACATTGACACACCCCGTAATCCTCGGATAGCTTCTAGGCGCCGAAAGGAGCGCGTTATGAAACGAACTCTTACCTGGATGTGGCCGGCGGCCGCTCTCGTCGCCGCCATCATCGCCGCGTGCGCCGGTGAAATGAGCGATAAAGGCGCGCCGCAGCGCGGGGCGTCGGTGCAAATCGACGGCGACGACATCGGCGGCATCGTCACCGGACCGAACGGCCCCGAGGCCGGCGCCTGGGTAATCGCCGAGACGCGCGAGCTGCCGACGCGCTTCGCGCGCATCGTCGTCACCGACGACCGGGGACGCTACGTCGTGCCCGATCTGCCGAGCGCGAGCTACGATCTATGGGTGCGCGGCTACGGCCTCGTCGATTCGCCGAAGATCAAGTCGGCGCCGGGAAAGATCGTAAATCTCACCGCGGTCAAAGCGCCCAACGAAGCCGCCGCCGCGCATTATTATCCATCGATCTACTGGTATTCGATGATGAAAATTCCGGACAAAGCAAAATTGCCGGAGAAGCTGACACAGAACGAGTACCTTAATTTAATGAAGTCGAACGGCTGCGCGAACTGCCACTCGCAGGGGAACGAGGCGATGCGGACGTTTCCGAAGAATGTTCCTTTTCCTCTCGGCAAGTTCGCAAACTCCGAAGAGGCGTGGTTCCGGCGCATCCAGTCGGGACAAGGCGGCATTCCGATGCTGACGAACGTCGCGAAGGAGCTCGGCACCGCCAATATTCCTTATCTCGCCGACTGGACCGATCGGATCGCCAAGGGCGAGCTGCCGCACAGCAAGCCGCCGCGCCCGCAGGGCCTCGAGCGCAATATCGTCGTCACCACCTGGGATTGGCTCGACGAGAAGCATTATCTCCACGATCTGATCGCCTCCGATCGCCGCTTCCCGACGGTGAATGCCTATGGCCCGGTCTACGGCTCGACCGAGCTCAGCGTCGACATCATTCCGATCCTCGATCCCAAGACGAACTCCGTCAAAAATTTCCAGACGCCGGTGCGCGATCCGGATACGCCGATGGCAATGGCGGAAGGACCGCTGCAGCCGTCGCCGTACTGGGGCACCGAGCGCGTCTGGACGAGCAAGGCGAACAACCACAACGGCATGTTCGATCGGAAAGGGCGCGTGTGGTTCGCCGCGGCGGTGCGCGGCTCCAGCAATCCCGCGTTCTGCAAGAAAGGCTCGGACCATCCGTCCGCGAAAGCCTTCCCGGTCGAGCGCAGCAACCGGCACCTATCGATTCTCGATCCGAAGACGATGAAGTACACGTTCGTCGACACCTGCTTCGGCACGCATCATTTGCAGTTCGACGCCAACGATATGCTCTGGACGAGCGGCGGCGGGCAAGTCGTCGGCTGGCTTGACATGAAAAAATTCGACGAGACCGGCGACGCGGCGAAATCGCAGGGCTGGACGCCGATGATTCTCGACACCAACGGCAACGGCAAGCGCGACGCCTATGTCGAGCCCAACCAGCCGGTCGACCCGACGAAGGACAAGCGCATCGTTGCCGGCTTTTACGCCGTGATGCCGAGCCCCGCCGACGGCTCCGTCTGGGGATCGGTGCGGACGTTCCCCGGCGCCGTCGTGCGCATCGCGCCGGGATCGAATCCCTCCGAGACGGCGCTCGCGGAAATTTACAACATCCCGCTGCCCGGCTTCGGCATCCGCGGCGCCGACATCGATACGCACGGCGTCGTGTGGGCGTCGCTCGCCAGCGGACATCTGGCGAGCTTCGACCGGCGCAAGTGCAAAGGCCCGCTCAACGGTCCCAAGGCGACCGGCGATCATTGCCCCGAAGGCTGGAGCTTCTACAAATATCCCGGGCCCGGCTTCGAAGGCATCGGCGACAACAGCGCCGAGGCGAGCTACTACACCTGGGTCGACCAGCACAACACCTTCGGCCTCGGCGACGATGTGCCGATGTCGACGGGAAACCTCAATCAGGGTCTCATCGCGATGAAAGACGGCAAGATGGTCGTCCTGCGCGTTCCCTACCCGATGGGCTTTTACGCCAAAGGTTTCGACGGGCGCATCGACGATCCGAAGGCAGGCTGGAAAGGCCGCGGCTTATGGAGCTCGACGGGCGACCGCGCGCCGTGGCTGATGGAGAACGGCAAAGGCTCCAAGCCGATGGCCGTGCACTTCCAGCTGCGGCCCGATCCGCTGGCGCATTGAGAAGCCGTGAGCAGGAGGCGATAGGCGTGAGTAAGAAGAACGGAGGGTAACAAGAATGAGCAAGCTATCTTTTTTGACTCGCGCCTCGCGCCTCACGCCTTACGTCTTGTTTGCCGCCATCGTCATAGCCGCGTGCGCGACCGAAATGAGCGACAAAGGCGGCGCGCAGCGGGCCACAACGGTGCAAATCGACGCCGACGACATCGGCGGCGTGGTTACGGGGCCGAGCGGTCCCGAGGCCGGCGTCTGGGTCATCGCCGAGACGCGCGAGCTGCCGACGCGCTTCGCGCGCATCGTCGTCACCGACGACCAGGGGCGCTACGTCGTCCCCAATCTCCCCAAAGCAAATTACGATCTCTGGGTGCGCGGCTACGGCCTCGTCGATTCACCCAAGACAAAAGCGGCGCCGGGAAAAATCGTCAACCTAACCGCCGTCGCGGCGCCGAACCGCGCAGCGGCGGCGCAGTATTATCCCGCGATCTACTGGTACTCGATGCTGAAGATCCCGGATGCCGCCGACTTCGGCGGCAAAAGCAATATCCCCGCGAAGCTCACGCGCAACGACTGGCTCAACTCGCTGAAGTCGAACGGCTGCATCGGCTGCCACCAGATCGGCCAGCTCTCGACGCGGACGTTTCCCGCCAACGTTCCGTATCCCTACGACAAGTTCGCGAATGCCGAAGAAGGTTGGTTCCGCCGCATCCAGTCGGGGCAGTCGGGCGAGTCGATGTTCAACACGATGGTGAAGGACATGGGCGCGGCGCCGATAAAATATTTCGCCGATTGGACCGACCGCATCGCGAAAGGCGAGCTGCCGCACGCGACGCCGCCGCGCCCGCAGGGCGTCGAGCGGAATATCGTGGTCACCGAATGGGACTGGATGGATTCCAAGCACTATCTTCATGATTTGATCGCGTCCGACCGCCGCAAACCGACGGTCAATGCCTACGGGCCGCTTTTCGGCTCGGCCGAGTACAGCAGCGATCTCATCCCAATTCTCGATCCCGTGAAAAACACCGCGAAGACCTTCAAGGCGCCGGTGCGCGACGCGAACACACCCGAGGCGCTCGGCCCCGGCCACGCGGCCAGTGCGCAGCCGATGCAGTCGTCGGCATACTGGGGTCCCGAGAAAGTCTGGGACACCAAGGTCAACAACCATAACGGCATGTTCGACGGCAAAGGGCGCGTCTGGTTCGCCGCGAGCGTGCGCGGCCCCAACAATCCGGATTTCTGCAAGAAAGGCTCGAATCATCCTTCGGCAAAAGTGTATCCGCTCGAGCGCACCAATCGCGCCGTCACGATGCTCGATCCGAAGACGATGAAATACAGCTTCGTCGACACCTGCTTCCAGACGCACCACCTGCAGTTCGGCTACGACGCGAACGAGACCTTATGGACGAGCGGCGGCGGCTCGGTCCTCGGCTGGGTGAATACGAAAGTATTCGACGAGACCGGCGACTCGGCGAAGGCGCAGGGCTGGACGCCTTTCATCCTCGACACCAACGGCAACGGCAAGCGCGACGATTACGTCGAGCCGAATCAGCCCGTCGACCCGGCGAAGGACAAGCGCATCGTGGCGAACTTTTACGCGATCATGCCGAGCCCGGTGGACGGCTCGATCTGGGGCACCGTGCGCGGCAATCCCGGCGGCATCGTCCGCGTCGTGCTCGGCCCGAATCCGTCGGAGACGGCGATCTCAGAGCTCTACAACGTGCCGTCGCCGGGTTTCGGCGTCCGCGGCGGCGATATCGACAAGAACGGCGTCGTGTGGGTCTCGCTCGCGAGCGGACATCTCGGCAGCTTCGACCGGCGCAAATGCAAAGGGCCGCTCAACGGCCCGAAGGCGACCGGCAATCACTGCCCCGAGGGATGGACGATCTACAAATATCCCGGTCCCGGCTTCGAAGGCATCGGCGACAACAGCGCCGAGGCGAGCTACTACACCTGGGTCGATCAGCACAACACCTTCGGCCTGGGCGAGAATGTGCCGATGTCGACAGGAAACGAGAATGACGGCCTGATCGCGATGAAGGACGGCAAGATGATCGTGCTGCGCGTCCCCTACCCGATGGGCTTTTACGCCAAAGGGTTCGACGGGCGCATCGACGATCCGAAGGCCGGCTGGAAAGGCCGCGGTCTGTGGACGACAAGCGGCGACCGCGCGCCGTGGCTGAAGGAAGGCGGCAAAGGCATGCAGCCCTTCGCCGTGCATTTTCAGCTCCGACCCGATCCGCTCGCGCATTAGACGCCATGGGGCATGAGACAACAGGCATGAGGAAGAAAAAGAAGTGACGGATATTTTTTTTCTTACTCGCGCCTCACGCCTCGCTTCTCGCGCCTCTCTTTGCGCCGCGCTCGTCGTCTTTCTTTTCGCCGCGTCCGCTGAGGCGGCGGATCGAATACGGATCGGTTTTCCCGAGCTCGCCGTCCAATTCCTGCCGCTTCCCCTCGGAGAGAAGCGCGGCCTCTTCAAAGAGGAAGGACTCCAGGCGGAATTCATCCGCATGACACCGCCGGTCGCGCTCGCAGCGATCACGGCCGGAGAGATCGACTATTATACCGCGATCGGCCCCGGCGTCGCCGCGACGATCCGAGGCGTCGCCGTGAAGGCCGTCGCCGGGTTCACCACCGGCGCTCCGTTCGTGCTGGTTGCCCGTCCTGAGTTCAAATCCGTTGCCGACCTCAAAGGCAAGGCGATCGCGATCAATACCTACGGCAGCCCGCTCGAGGTCGGCGGCCGGTTGATCGTCAAGCATTTCCGCCTCGATCCCGATAAAGACATCAAATTTCTTGCCACGGGTCTTTTCGAATCTCGGCTCGCTTCCGTGCAGCAAGGCCTCAGCGCTGCGGCGATGGGCTCGACGCCGTTCGAATTCTTCGGCGCCAAAATGGGATTGATCGTGCTCGCCCGCGCTCTGGATCTTTTCAGTTATCCGTCGAGCGGCCTCGTCGCCACGACGAAGAAAATCAAGGAAAAACCCGACGAGATTAGGCGCGTCATAGAAGCGGGCATCAAGGCAAACCGCTACATCCATCGCAATCGCGACGGCGCGATCGCGTTTCTCATGGAATGGCTGAAGCTCGACAAAGAGACCGCGGGCGCCTCGTACGACAGTCTACTGAAGGCGTATCAACAAGACGGAAGCATACCGGAGGACGGTCTTCGGCTCATCGTCGAGGAATCGAAGCGGCTCGGCAAGGTGGAGCGCGACGTGCCGCTGGGCGAGGTCGAAGACCTCTCAATACTGAGAGAGGCGCAAAGAGAACTCGGAATCAAACCAAGATAACTTGATCACGCAACGTTATCGATCCGACGCAGAAAGGAGATCGCGATGAAATTTTGGCTGATCGCATTTTTAGCGGCGTTGAGCACATCCGCTTTCGCGCAGGACGTGCCGACGATCCCTTTCGACTCGCCGCCGAACGCCGTGAAAATGCCGGCGAACATGTACCTCGGCGAGGCGGCGGGCGTCGCGGTCAATTCCAAGAAGCACATCTTCGTCTTCTCGCGCGGCAACACGACGGGACCCAACTTCGGCGCCGCCGCGGCGCAGCTCTTGGAGTTCGCGCCCGACGGCAAGTTCCTGCGCGAGATCGGCAGAAACCTCTACGCCTTCGGCTTCGCGCATACCGTGCGCGTCGACAAGGACGACAACATCTGGACCGTCGATAAAGGCACGGACATGATCGTCAAGTTCGATCCCGAGGGACGCGTGCAGATGGTCTTCGGCCGGCGCCAGGAGGCATCCGACGAAGCCGCGGCGCACAAGCGCGGCGGCCCGCCGCCCAAGCACGACGACGGCCGCTTCCGCCAGCCGACCGACGTTACGTGGGACCCCGC
>DASWZY010000421.1:0-5929 GCA_036407055.1 Binatia bacterium | reverse complement strand
AAGCTGCCGTCGATCGCCGACGTGCCGCCGTTGAAAACGGTGTTGATCGAGAGTCCGACCGGTCCGACGCCGTTCGGCGGCAAGGCGATCGCCGAAAATCCCAACGTGCCGACGGCCGCCGCCATCGCCAACGCCGTAGCGGATGCGGTGGGCGTCAGAATCTTCGATCTCCCGATCACGGCGGAGAAAGTTTATCTGAGCTTGCAGAACGACGCGGGGGCGGGGCATGGAAAGACCAAATCTTAAAGCTTCGCTTTACCTTTTTCTCATCGTCTTCCTCGCATGCTTCTTGAGCCCGGCGCGCCGGTCCGCGGCGCAGGAGAAAAAATCCGTGCGCGTGGCGTTCGTGAGCCTCTCCTGGCATCAGGAGCTGCCGTTCCGGGCGGCGCTGGTGCGCGGATTTTTCAAGGAGCAGGGACTCGCGATCGAGCCGATCCTGATCCGCGGCGGGCCGGCGGCGATCGCCGCGCTCGCGTCCGGCGACGTCGATTTCGGCAGCATCGGCGGCGCGCAGGCGCCGATCCGCAGCCGCGCCCGCGGCCTCGACATTTTCATCATCGGCTCGCTCTCGAACCGCGTGAACTATACGATGCTCGGCGCGCGCGACGTGCGCAGCGTGCGCGATCTCAAAGGCAAGATCATCGGCGTCACAGGGGCCGGCGCTTTCTCCGACTTCGTCGTGCGCATGTTCCTCAAGCAAAACGGATACGATCCCGACAAGGACGTCATCCTGCGTCCGCTCGGCGGCACCGTGCTGCGAGTGTCGGCGCTCGAGAAGGGGATCATCGCCGCGGCGCCGTTTTCCGCCGAGGAGGCGGTCGGGCTTATGAAAAAAGGCTTCCCGATGATCTCCAATTTGAGCGAGACGCTCGCGATCCCGCAGAGCATCCTGGTTGCGCGCGGCGAGGTGCTGGAAAAGTATCCCGAGACGAGCAAGCGTTTTTTGAAGGCGCTCATCCTGGGGCTGCGCGTCGTGCGCAGCGGTAAAAAAGAAGCGATGCAGGCCGGCTACGACGCCGGCCTCAAAGGCGATCCCGATATCGTGGGCCGCGCCTACGATCTCTATAAGGCGGCGTATACCACAGATCTCTCGGTCGCCGCCGACGGCATCCAGCTCATGCTCGACGAGGATATCCGTACCGGCATCGTCGATAAAACCATGACGCTGGACAAGGTCGTCAACGAGCGGGTTTTGAAACGGGCACAGGACGAATTAAGAGCGGAAGGAAAGCTCAAGTAAGCACGCTGCGCGTTTAACTTCCGCCGGCGCGGTGTCTTCGACGAAGCCCGGCTGAAACTTCATCTGCTTGAAAGTTACATTGGGCGCAAGTAAACGATAAGTATGTCCATCGTTAAAGTCGAAGGTCTCTACAAGACCTTCGCCGACTATCGCGCGCTCGACGGCGTCGGCTTCGATTTCGAGCACGGTATTCTCAGCATTTTAGGGCCGTCCGGCTGCGGTAAGACGACGATGCTGCGCTGCATCGCGGGTCTCGAGGTGCCGGACGACGGCGCGATCTGGATCGATGGCAAAATCCAGACCGACATTCGCAAAGGCATTCTCGTTCCGCCGTACTCGCGCGAGATCGGCTTCGTCTTCCAGAACTATGCGCTGTGGCCGCACATGACGGTCTACAACAACGTCGCGTTCGGCTTGAAGCTGCGCAAAGTCTCGGACAGCGATATCCGCCGGCGCGTGCTCGCCTCGCTCGATCTCGTCGGGCTGCCCAAGCTCGAGGATAGGTATCCGTCGCAGCTCTCCGGCGGGCAGCAGCAGCGGGTCGCGCTGGCGCGGAGCCTCGCGATGGAGCCGCGACTCATCCTGCTCGACGAGCCGCTTAGCAACCTCGACGCCAAGCTGCGCGAGGAGATGCGCGTCGAGCTCAAGAAGCTGATCAAGAAGGTCGGCATCAGCGCCATTTATGTGACGCACGATCAGGAAGAGGCGTTCGTCATCTCCGATTACGTCATCGTCATGGAGCGCGGCAAGATCCTCCAGTACGCGACGCCCGACGATATCTACAACTGGCCAGCGCATCAGTTCGTCGCCTCCTTCATTGGGCGCTCGGTGCTCGTCGAAGGCCAGGTCGCGCAGGCGGCCGGCGACGAGATGAAGGTCAGCGTGCCGGACTTCAACCGCGCCGTGCTGACCTGCCGGCGTCCGAACGGATTCGCAGTGGGCGATCGCTGCCAGCTCGTCATTCGCACGAGCGAAGTCAAGCTCAGCAGCAGGCCGTTCGAGCAGACCGAGAACGTGCTTCAGGGCGTGATGACGAGCCGCGATTATCGCGGCGGCCTCACCGACCATCGAGTCCAGATCGGCTCGCGCGAGATCGTCGTCACCTCGCACAAGCTCTGTCCCATGATCAGCGTCGAGGGCGACGGAAACAGGGTTTTTCTCTATGTCGACAAAGGCGCCATCAGCATCATCGCCAATCACGCAGCCGATTCCTCTCAAGCAGCGGCGCATTAGCTGGAATGCCCTGCGGCTCGCGTACCGCCAGGGCGCATTGATCCCGCTGTTTGCGAGCGTGCTCGCGGGCTCGCTCATCGTCACGCCCGTCATCATCGTCATCGTGCGAAGCTTCACCACGGCGCGCCTCGGCGCGACCGTCGGCTTCACCTTGGACAATTACCTCCGCGTGCTGCACGATCCCAAGATCCTGCCGATGCTGCAGAACTCGATCGTGTACGCCGGCGGCTCCGCGCTTTTCGGCACGTTCCTCGGTGCGATCCTGGCCTGGATCGTGGCGCGCACGAACACGCCGGGCAAGGCGCTGGTCGAGTTGATGCCGCTGTATCCGATCCTGATGCCGCCGGTGATGAAGAACATCGCCTGGGTGCTGCTGCTCTCGCCGAAGTCGGGGATTCTCAACAATATGCTCCAGCAGTTCTTCGGCATCGACCAACCCGTCTTTAACGCGTTCTCGATGCCGGCGATGATCTGGGTCTTCGGCCTCACCTGCGTGACTCTGGGCTACCTCTTCCTGCTGCCGGTGTTCCTATCGTTTGACCCGTCGCTCGAGGAGAGCGCCTATATTGCCGGCAGCAAGCCGATGCGGACGTTGGTGCGCATCACTTTCCCGCTCGCGATACCGGCGTTCCTCTCGGCGCTGGTGCTGAATTTTCTCCGCGGGCTGCGATCTTTCGAGACGCCGGTGCTGCAGGGAAGCCCCGGCGGCATCGACGTGTTCGTCTCGAAGGTCTACGACTCGATGTCGATCGACTACAACCCGGGCCTCGCTACGGCTTACAGCGCGGTGCTGATCGCGCTTTCGATAGCGGCCCTACTCCTCTACGTGCGTGCGACCCGCTTCTCCGAGCGCTACGCGACGATCACCGGCAAGGGCTACCGGGTCAAGGTCGTCGATATCGGCCGCTGGAAGTACGCCGCGTTTCTCTCCGTCTTCGTCTACTTCCTGATCGGCATTGCCATTCCGTTCGTCGTGCTGATCATCACCTCGCTGATCCCCTATTACGATTACGACACTTTCATGAAGTTCCCCACGAACATCGACCTCGGGAGCTATCACCGGGTGATACATCACCCGAGCTTCATTAGCGGGCTCTACAATTCGCTCGCCCTGTCGATCATCATCGCGATCGTAACGGTGTTCGCCGGGATCGTCATGGCGTTCACGATCTATCGCACCAAGGTCTACGGCAGCAAAGTGTTCGAGTTCGTCGGCACGATCCCGCTGGCCTTTCCTCCGCTCGTGCTCTCGATCGGCCTCATCATCGCGGTCATCGATTCGCCGTTTTACAACACGCTCTGGGCGCTCGGCGCCGGACTTTTCATCGCCTATTTCCCGTATGCGCTCAGGAACGCCTCGGGCGCGATCGTCAACATCCACCGCGAGCTTGACGAGGCGGCGTGGGTGCACGGCGCGCGCTGGCGCCATGTCTTCTTCAAGGTAACGCTGCCGCTGCTCAAGCCGTCGATCGCCGGCGCGCTGTTCTATATTTTCATCGAGGCGCTGCGCAACATCGACGTCGCGGTGCTGCTGGTCGCGCCCGGGATGGAGTACGGGCCGGTCACGCTGTTCGAATATTTCCGCGTCGGGCAGTGGGCCGAGGCGGCGGCCGGCGGCGTGATCTATCTTCTGATCCTGATCGTGACGGTGACCATCGCTAAATTTGTGTTTAACGTGAAATTCAGCTTATAAACAGGCTATCGAATAGGGCCTGCCCGGAGTCTTGCAAGCGGGGACGGCTTGCCGATAGTATCTCAACATCCACGAAAGGAGCCTGAACATGAAGATAAAAGTCCTGTCGGCGGCCGCGCTCGCAGCCGTCGTCGCCTGGTCCGGCGCCGTCTTTGCGGCGAGCGCGCCGAGCGATCCGTACCCTAAAGCCGCCGCCGCGCTCTACGAGAAGGCGAAGCAGGAAGGCGCCCTGGTTGTCTATACGGTCTGGGACGTCGAGCACATTGTGTCGATTCTCGACGCCTTTTCCAAACGTTACCCGGGCATCAAGACTTCGTACTGGCAGGGGCGCAACCCCGAGATCGTCCAGCGGACGGTGACCGAGTTTCAGGCGGGCAAGGAGAGCGTCGACGTGATCCTCTCGGACAACGCGCCGCCCGTCATCCGGGCCGCGGGCGCGATCCAGCCGTATGAGACCGTGCAGGAAAAATTTCTCGTCCTGCACGATGCGACCATGCCCATCGTCAGCCTTCAAATCCAGGCGCTCGTCTACAATACGAAGAAATTAAAGCCAGGCGATCTGCCGAAGAGCTGGGAAGATGTCGCGAATCCCAAATACAAAGGCAACGTCGCGCTCGACGATCCGATGCGCGCCGGCCCGCTCAGCTCGCAGCTCGCGGGCTTGAAGACGCTGTGGAATGACGACGCGCGCTTCGCCAAGTTCGTCAAGGGCCTCAAGGCCCTGAGCGTGCCGGTGCACAAGAGCACGAGCGCGATGTTCCGTCTCGTTGTCTCGGGCGAATTCGCTCTGTGCGAGCCGGCCTTGTTGCACGACGCAATGGAGGAACGCGATGAGAAGCACTCGCCGGTGCAGATTATTAAATCGGCGCCGCCCGTCGTCTTCCCGCGCTACGCCGGCATCTACGCCAAGGCGCCGCATCCGAACGCAGGGAAGCTGCTGGCGGAGTGGCTCATCACGACGGAAGGGCAGAAGGCGCTCGACAAGGTCGGCCGGGAAGCGTCGCGCAAGGGCTTCGAGTCGAAAACCTCGATCGATCATGCGTTTGGCAAGGGCACGAAGCCGATCCCGGTGACCGACAAAGGCTTCATGGAAGATCCGAAGAAGTGGCTCGACACAAACATCAAGCCGCTGTGGGAAGGATAGAAAACAGTTTCTAGTTTCGAGTTCCACCCCAGCCATCCGAGCTCGAAACTAGAAACTCGAAACTCGTAACTTAAAAAAGGGGAAGCGGGCCACCGCTTCCCCTTTTTTTATCCGGCGGCGGCGAGCGGCCGCGACTGCTCCACGCGCTGCTTCAGGCGCGGATAAAATCGCAGCGTATTGTCGAAGAAGATGCGCCGCTTGAGATCGTCGCTCACATCCTTCCGGCCGATCAAAGCGGGGATATCGTGCTTGAAGTCGCGCTGATCGCGCTCGTGCGGATAGTCCGACGCCCAGAGGATGACGTCCGGCCGGATCGTCTCCGCCGCCAGCGGCAGCGCGGTTTCCTCGACTTCGGCGGCGAAAAAGATATTGCCGCCGCGGAAGTACTCGCTCGGTTTTTTCTTGCAGCGCGGCGAGTACTGGCCTTTGCGCTCCAGCTCCTCGTCCATGCGGTCCATCATCCACGGCGCCCAGCCGATGCCGCATTCGAGGCAGCCGAAGCGGAGCTTCGGGAACAGCTCGAAGACGCCCTCGAAGATCATGCTGACGAGCTGGCGCATCTGCGCGAACGGATGCTCCAGCGTATGCGCGACCGTGAAGTTGGCCGCCATGTCCAGGC
>DASWZY010000420.1:0-15285 GCA_036407055.1 Binatia bacterium | reverse complement strand
CCGCCAGCAGGCGCTCCTGATTCCAGCGGGTATCCCCGGCAGGCCCGAAGAAAGCCGCCCGCATATTATTATCTACGCCGTGAGCTTCCCAGCCCTCACGGCAGAAATAATCCACGACTTCGGAGCCGATGAGCCCGGACGAACCGGTGACCAGAATGCGTTTCATTGATGAAAGCCGCTTTGAGCTCGCCGCGACATGACAGCCAGTCAAGCTCCTCTAGCCCAACCACACGGCTCATCGAGTGCCTTTGGCAATCAGTGATGGCCAGCTATCGTATCAAATTGTCGGCCACGTCGTAAAGTGTCAAGGTCACAAAATACGGCCTCTCTTGTGCCTCTCGCTACCCTAAGAGGCGTAAGAGACCGTCGGTAAAGGAGAAAGACGCTTTAGCCGGGCAAGATGGGTTGGGTGTGTTTGCGAGAGCGGCCGACCCGTTCGGGTATCCCGGGCCACGCCGGCGCCATGGCTGCAAGAACCCCGCTTAAGGCAAGGCGGTCGAGATTGTCTAGTCGGCGCGCAGTATGCGAGCGACCGTCGGCGCGCGCGGCGCTCTAGCTCTTCGATTTCGTATCGCTGCGCGGCGAATTGTTGTTCGCGATGCCGCGTCGAATGAGCGTGAGCTCGCGCCGGAGTTCCGGGCTGTCGTAACCGCGGACGGCCGGGCCGATGTAATAGGGCAGCGATTTGCGGCGCATGCCTGCGGAACGGCGTTTACGGCGGCGCTTAGGAGGTATCAACAGCCCTGCGGCATAAACCCCGGCGACGAAGGCGGCAACTGAAAAGGCGATAGCGGTAACCATGACGGCGCTAAAATTTTGCCTGTAATGTTCGGCGGCCCGGCCATTAATTTTATTACGCTGTCCGAGATGACCGAAACCAGCATTGATTTATTAAAGGTCGACAACGCTGTAAAGAGATATACGGACACATTTTACCGCAAAATTTGTGACCCGCATCACAGGGTCGCTGCGTCTGTCGCGCCAGCGGGCAGGATTTTCGGCGGGCGCACGAAAGCCGTTCATGCTTCGACAAGCTCAGCACGAACGGCTTCGTGGAATCGATGAGAAGGCTGGCGTCAGCCGCTTGTTACAGCTTGATGCCTTTGTACCTTCTGTAGATGCCGTCGTAGAAGGTGGTCATCATCTGCACGGAGACGCGCGAGCAGTATTCGAGCGGCCAGCCGGCGCGCTCCTGCCCGTAGCCGTCCATCAGCGCGACTTCGAGAATGCGCTGGTTGGTGCCGCCGTGTTCTTCGCTGAGGTCCGCTTCCTCGTGGATCTTGAAGTACTCCATGTCCTCTTTCGACAGGCCGTACTTCGGCAGCCCCGCGCGGTAGTCCTGCGCGATGTGGCCGAAGATCTCCTCTTCGAGGTGGATCGCGTAGCATTCGGCGAGCGGCACGTCGATCCAAGAGCGCACGAAGAAATCGACCAGGCCGCGCGCCTCGGGGATCAGCTCGCACTCGATCATCTCTTCCTTGCTCACGCCGAGCGCGGCGCCGAGCTTCAAGAGCACGCGCGCGTGCCCGCCGAGGCCGGGCGTCGTGAACTCCTCGCCGATTTTCTGCGCGACCATGTCCTCCAGCTCCGGATGTCTTTTGAAGAATCCGACGAACTGGTGATAGACGGTCGCCATGCCGGTGTTTACCTCGACGGCGAAGGCGTGCCAGTTCTTTACCCAAAACTGGAGATGGCCTTTTTCCAGCTTGCCTTCCCGCAAATCGCGGAAATAGGGATGGTTGCGAATCTCTTTTTCGTACGTGTCGAGCACGATCTGACGAAGAGCGGCAACTTTTGCTTTTGCTTCCTGTGGTGTCATTTTGATATGTTCGCTCATGCGGTGTTACCTATCGAAAGAGGATTTCATTGTCAACAATCCCTTATGGATTCGGCCCGCGATTCCAGGTAAGAGGAGAGAACGGCGATGCGACAAGTTTGGATTTTACTCGGGATCGCGCTCTTCGCGCTCGCGCCGGCGCCCGCCCGCGCGCAGAAGCTCGAGCGCGCGCTGCTGACGCATTCGAGCGAAAGCATCAGCATCGCGCCGCTGCTCTACGGCATCGAAAAAGGCCTCTATAAGAGGGAAGGCGTCGACCTCCAGTTCCGCATTCTGCGCGGCGATCTCGCGATCAGCGCGATGGTGAGCAGCCGCGACGTCGATTACATCTACGGCGCGGGCACGGCGTTTCTCGCCGCGGTTCGCGGCGCGCCCGTGAAGATTCTCTCGCATGACTTCAAGAGCGTTCTGTTCTACTTCATGGGGCAGCCGGGCAAGTCGGCGAAGGACCTGAAAGGAAAGAAGGTCGCGATCAGCTCGATCGGCGGGACCGGCTTTGCGTCGACGCGCGCGGTGCTGAAGGCGATGGGTCTAGATCCGGACAAGGACGTGACCTACATCGTCATCGGCGCGGCGTCGGTGCGTATGGCGGCGATGGAGGCGGGCTCGGTCGAGGGCGCGATCATGCCGGTGCCGTGGAATTTCCGTATGCGGCAGAAGGGATTCAAGGAATTGATGTTCGCCGGGAATGTGATGCAGCAGCCGCTCACGGGCATCGCCACGACGAAGGAAAAGATCGAGAAGAATCCCGAGCAGGTGAAGAAGGTGCTGCGCGGCTTCCTGCGCGCGCTCCGCGCGATGCGCCAGGAGAAGAAAGACGTGGTCGAGTTCATAGGCAGGAAGTTCAGCCTCGACCCCGCGACGGCGGAGGAGACCTATAAGGTCGTGCTCCAGACGCTGAGCGAAGACGGCACGGTGAGCCAGGACGCGCTGGATGACCTGCTGCAGCAGGTGAAAAAGGAGACCGGCGTCACCCGGGACATTTCGGTGAACGATATCGTCGATTACCGGATGCTGCGCGAAGTGGCGAAGGAAGGCATCAAGAACTGATTAGACCATCGTGACTTCGCCGATCGGACAAAACATTCCGCGAGCGGACGGCCGCGATAAAGTGACCGGCGCCGGGGTTTACGCGGGCGACTTGAAGCTGCCCGGCATGCTCTACGGCAAGGTGCTGCGCAGCGCCTTCGCGCACGCGAAGATCAAGCGCATCGACTCGCGCAAAGCGGAGGCGATGCCCGGCGTCTTCGCCGTGCTGACGCGCGAAAATCTTAACGTCGCGGAGAAGCTCTACGGGCCGTATGTAAAGGATCAGCCGGTGGTGGCGCTCGACAAAGCGCGCTACGCGGGCGACGTCGTCGCCGCTGTCGCGGCCGTCGACGAGCGCGCCGCGACCGCGGCGCTCGCTCAATTCGATATCGAATACGAAGAGCTGCCAGTCATAGCGACTATCGACGACGCGATTCGCGAAGGCGCTCCGCTGGTCCATGAGACTCAGGAAGGCCGGAAGTCGCCGGACTTCGGCACGGGCGCGAGTCATATCGTGCACGAGCAGAGCAATATCTGTTTTCATTTCCGCTACGAGCGCGGTGACGCGGAGGCCGGCTTTGCCGCCGCCGATCGCGTGTTCGAGGATACATTCGATTTTCCCAGCGCGCAGCACTATCCGATGGAGCCGCACACGAGCGTCGCGAAGTTCGACGGTGACATGCTCACTGTCTGGTCCGCGACGCAGAGCCCGTTTCCGCAGCGCCAGGAATTGGCGCGCCTCTTCGGCCTGCCGCTCGGCCGCGTGCGCGTGATCGTGCCGTACGTCGGCGGCGGCTACGGCGCGAAGAGCGGCATCAAGAACGAGGCTATCGCGGCGGCGCTCTCGCGCATGGCGCGGCGGCCGGTGCGCATCGCGTACACCTCCGAAGAAACCTTTCGCACGATGTGCCAGCCGCGTGCCCGCATCACGATCAAGACCGGCGTGAATAAGGACGGCACGTTCCTCGCGCGGCAATGCAAGCTCTATTTGAACGGCGGCGCGTACTCGAACTCCGGTCCGTCCGTGACGGAGAAAGCCGGCTACCGCGCACACGGTCCTTATCCGATCCCGAACGTGCGCACGGACGCGTACACGATCTACACCAACACCGTTCCCGCCGGAGCGTTCCGAGGCTTCGGCGCGCCGCAGGCGGCCTACGCCTACGATTCGCATCTCGAGATGATCGCGCGGCGCCTGAACATGGATGCGAACGCGCTGCGCTTAAAGAATCTTCTCCGCCGCGGCGACGAGTACGCGGCCGGCGACACGCCGATCGATTGCGATCTACACGGCGCGCTGAAGCGCGTCGCGAGTGAAGGCAGCCGCGCCGCTGTAAAGTTTTCGGAGTCCCACATAAAGCGCGGGCGCGCGGTCGCCGCCGCAGTCAAGGACGGCGGCGGGACGAACAAGGCCGCTCACGCGCTGGTGAAGATTTTGTTGGACGGCAGCGTCGTCTATTCGAGCGGCTCGGTCGAGATCGGCCAGGGCATGCGCACGGCCTTCCTGCAGATGGTCGCGAACGAGCTGACCGTGCCGGTCGAGAGCGTGCAGGCGGCTGAGCTCGATACGCAGTATACGCCGTTCGACAAAGGCACCAACGCGAGCAGCGCGACGACCGTGATGGGCCTCGCGATGCAGCAGGCGGCGCGCGACGCGCGCGGCCAGCTCATCGCCGCGGCGGCCGGGCTGTTCGGCCTTTCTGCCGACGAAGTTTCGCTGACTGACGGCAAGCTTGCCGGCGGCGGGAAGGCGATGGCTATCCGCGAGGTGATGCGGCGGCACTTCGGCGCCGCCGAAGGGGAGATCATCGGCCGCGGCTACTTCAAAGTCCCGAAGAATTCCGCCGTGCCGCTGGGATACCCGTCGCCGTTCTGGGAAATCGGCTTCGGCGCGGCCGAGATCGAAATCGATACGGAGACGGGCGCCGCGAAACTTGCGAGTTATATTTCGCTCACCGACGCGGGCAAGATGATTAATCCGCAGCAGTGCCGCGGACAGGACGAGGGCGCGGCGGTCTTCGGCATCGGGCAGGCGTTTTTCGAGGATCTCGCCTACGAGAACGGCGAGCTGATGAACGGCTCGCTCATCGACTATCGCCTGCCAAGGTTCAGCGATGTGCCGGCGAATTTCGAAACGATTATTCTCGAAGAAGGCGGCGGGCGCGGGCCGTACGGCGCGAAAGGCATGGGGGAGGGCGGCATTCTCGCCGTCGCGCCGGCGGTATGCAACGCGGTGGAAAACGCGATCGGCGTACGCATGCAAAACGTCCCGCTGACACCGGAGAAGCTCTGGCGCGCGATGAAAAATCGAGGATCACAGAAATGAAAGCGGAGCGCAGGGAGCATCGGCTGAGCGAGCCGCTCCCCGCGCCGCGCCACGAACTCCTGAAGCTCCGCTAGGACGAGAATTTCGTCGCGATCGACAAATGAATAAGCTTTTATGGATTTGCGCCGTTGCGGCATTAATGATCGCCGCGCCGGCGCATGCCGTCGGCCTACGCGCGGTGATCGATCAGGCGCGCCAGGAAGCAAAAATTCAGCGCGAGGTGCCGTTGGGTGAAGTCTCCGACATCGCCTTGCTGCGTGAGGCGCAAAAAGAATTGGGAGTAAAAGCACGATGACAATGGCAACGGGCTGTCGCAAAGCGCTTTTCATCGCCGCCGTGTCGATGCTGTTCGCCGCGAACGCTTTCGCCGCCGATAAAATACGGATCTCCGTATCCAGCCTCGACGTCGCGTTTCTCACCAGCGGCGTCGCTTATAAGCGCGGCTTTTTCAAGGACGAGGGACTCGACGTCGAGCTGATCCGCATGAACGCCAACGTTTCGATCACGGCGCTCGCGACCGGCGATATCGACTACACGATGATCTTCGGGTCGGTCGTGCGCGGCGCGATTCGCGGGCTGCCGATGAAAGTCGTCGCGAGCTTCATGGACAGCTCGACGCACACGCTGATCGCCCGCCCCGAATACAAATCGATCAAGGATCTGCGCGGCAAGACGCTCGGCGTTAGCTCTTTCGGCGCGACGGCCGACGTTGCCGCGCGGATGATGTTTCAGAAATCCGGCATCGACCCGGAAAAAGACATCAAGATTATCGCGCTCGGCTCCGACCGCGCACGCTTTACCGCTCTCAAAGAGGGCATTGTCGACGTCGCGGTAATATCGCCCCCGGCCGACGTCGAGGGAAAGAAGATGGGCTTCAACGTCGTCGCGCGGGCATACGAGATGTTCTCGTTCCCGTTCGTCGGCCTGGGCGCGAACAACAAGAAAATCAAGGAGCATCCAGACGAGGTCAAGCGCACGATCAAGGCGTTGATCAAGGCCAACCGTTTCATCACCGCCAATCGCGACGGCGCGATCCAGACGCTCGCCGAATGGAGCCGGTCCGACCGCGCGAGCGCGGCCGCTTCCTACGACGGAACGGTCAAAGTGTTCAACGGTGACGGCAGCATTCCGGAGAGCGGCCTCAAGCTCGTGATCGAGCAATCGAGACAGGCGCTGAAGATCGACAGGCCGGTCTCGCCCGAAGAAGTCGCCGATCTCGGCCCGCTGAGGGACGCTCAAAAAGAACTGGGAATCAAAGGACGCTGAGCTATAGAGGAGATGCGATGCCACTCGTAGAAGAAGCTGTAGCGCGGATCGACAAACAAGAGCTCATCCAACTCGCGCTCACGATCTGCAACATCGACAGCGCCGGGCCGTCGGAAAAGCCCGTCGCCGATTACGTCGCCGGTTGGCTCGGTACGGAAGGCTTCAAGGTCAGGAAAGTCGGCCTGCTGGCGGACCGCTACAACGTGATCGGAAGACTTGCCGGCAGCGGGGGCGGATACAGCCTGTTGTTCAACGCGCACATGGATACCGCCGTGCGTGCGACGGACATATGGCGGCGGCGCAATCCCGATGCCGACGTTTTCCACAAGGCGTGGATCGAGGGCGACGAGCTGGTCGGCGAGGGCATCGTAAACGACAAAGGCCCGATGGCGGCTTTCATGATCGCCGGCAAGGCCGTCAAGGCGACCGGCGTGCCGCTCAAAGGCGATCTTTTGCTGACCGCCGTCGTCGGCGAGACGAGCCGAGAGCCCTCGGACGATCCGCCGGGCGTCATGATGGAAACCAAAGACCTCGGCGCGCGCTTTCTCATCACCCACGGTGGCGTCGCCGACTACGGGTTGATCGCCGAGGGAACCGGCTTCAGTCTCGTCTCGGTCGAAGCCGGCGAAGCGTGGTTCAAAATCACGTGGCTGTCGGACCGGCCGGGATATTACACGCCGTATCTTCCCGACCGGACGACGATGCAGGAAAGCCCCAATATGATTGTCCGAAGCGCGGTGGCGATCGAAGCGCTCGAGGGCTGGGCGACGGAATATCAGAAACGGTATTCGTACGAATCCTCCGGCGGCCCGGTCGTTCCGAAGGCGCAGGTATGCGCGATCCGCGCAGGCGACTCGACCGGCATCGGCGGCACGCCGCAGGTCTGCAGCCTCTATGTCGGCGCTTTCACGCCGCCGGGACAGAATCCGCTCGATGTGCGCGACGAGATTCACGACGCGCTGAAAGCAGCCGGCGTGCCGGCGACCGACATCGAGCTCTATCACTTCCGGCGCGGATACGAGGCGCAGAACGCCGAGCGCATCAAAGAATCCGTCCTCCGGGCGCATCACGCGACTTTCAACGCCGAACCGCCGCGGCCGAATCCGGCGACCTGCAGCATGTGGCGCGACGTCAATATCTTCAACGAGCTCGGCATTCCGTCGATCACCTACGGGCCGCGCTCCGAGCATCATGCCGAGAAGCGAGCGTTCAAGATCGAGTCGCTGTATCAGGCGGCCTGCGTTTACACGCGGATCATTCTTGATCTCTGCAACCAGGAAAAGCCGCGCGGCAAACGATAGAAGGTCGTCGTGAGTAAACCGGCCTTGCAGATCGCCATATTGGGCTTTGTGCTTATCTACGCGGTGGACGCCTCCGCGCAAAAAGTCCGCGTCGCCCTGCCGGATTTTAGCATGTCGCTGATCGCCTTCATCGCCGCGCAGGAACAGGGGTTCTATCGCGGCGAAGGGCTGGACGCGGAGCTCATCAAGATGAGCGCGCCCGTAGCGAACCTGGCGATCCTGGCAGGGAACGTGGAGTTCGGCGCGGCCGGCGCGGCGGCGATTCCGTCGGTCGTTCGCGGCGCGCCGCTGCAGTTTCTCTTCCATACGTATCAGCGGCCGCTTTACTGGCTGTATGCGCGGTCGGAGATTCGCGACATCCAGGGACTCAAGGGAAAACGGGTCGGCGTGTCGGGCATCGGCTCCGGGCCCGACCTGCTGCTGCGCGAGCTGCTCAAGAAATACGGCCTCGACGCCGCGCGCGATGTGACGATCATGGCGCTCGGCGTGGGCACCGCCCGCTTCGCCGCGCTCAAGGCCGGTTCGGTGGAGTCCGCCGTGTTGTCGCCGCCGTCGAATTTTCTCGCCGAAGAAGCCGGCTTCCGCGAGCTGGTGTCCTTCGCTAAAGAGGATCTTATCGAGCTTCAGTCCGCGGTGGTCGTGCGCGAGGGGATGCCGCAGTCCAATCCCGCGCTGGTGGAGAAATTCGTCCGCGCCACGCTGAAAGGATTCATCTACGCGCGCGACAACCGCGCCGGCACGATTTCCATTTTGACCAAGATTCACGCGGGAAGCCCGGAGATCGCCGCGAAGACCTACGACGCTTCGCGCCCCGCGATGACGCCCGACGGGACCGTCGCCGAAGAGCTCCAGAAAAAGACTATCGAGCAGGCGGCGGTTCGTCTCGATTTGAAAGAGCCGCCGCCCCTGAAGAAAATTTTCGATTACTCGTTTACGCGCAGGGCCCGCGCGCAGTTGACCGCGCAGGGCTGGAAGCCGTAACATCAACAGCACGCCAGAAGGGAAGGAGATAACATGCCCGAACCGAAAATTTCCGACAAGCAGATCGCGGAGAAGAAAAGTTCTTACCGCAAATGGATCGAGGCCGAGGGAGTGCCGCTCGTCGAAGGCTTCTTCATGGAGGACATCAACGAGGTGCCGCTCAAACATTGGGCGCGGCTCAACGCGCCGGCCGTGCGTGTGTGCCTCGAAGGCACCGGCGAGACCAACGACGCTTACATCTGCGAGATCCCGCCCGGCAAATCGCTCAACCCGCAGAAGCACATGTACGAAGAGCTCGTCTACATTGTCAGCGGACGCGGCGCGACGACGATCTGGAACGACGGCGGGCAGAAACGCACCTTCGAATGGCAGGAAGGCTCGCTCTTCTCGCCGCCGCTCAACACGAACTATCAGCATTTCAACGGTAGCGGCACTCAGCCGGCGCGCTATCTCGCCGTCACGAGCGCGCCGCTCATGATCAACCTGATCCATAATATCGATTTCATCTTCAATTGCCCCTACGTCTTCAAGGATCGCTTTAACTCCGAGGACGACTACTTTTCCAAGGAAGGCACGTGGTGGGCCGGGCGCGTGTGGGAAACGAACTTCGCTCCCGACGTGAAAAACCTCAACCTGATCGAATGGAAGGAGCGCGGCGCCGGCGGCTCGCAGGTGCGCTTCCAGATCGCCGAGAACACGATGTGCGGGCATGTCTCGCAGTTTCCCGTCGGCACCTACAAAAAGGCGCACTATCACGGTCCGGGCGCGCACGTCATCATCCTCTCCGGCAAAGGCTATTCGCTCATGTGGCCCAAGGGGCAGGAGATCAAGCGCTACAACTGGAAGCCCGGCAGCGTGGTGGTGCCGCCGGGCGACTGGTTCCACCAGCACTTCAACTCCGGCGCGACGCCGGCGCGCTACCTCGCGCTTCGCTGGGGCAGCAAGAAATTTTACGGCATCATGGGCGAGGGCGGCGGCCAGACGGACGTCGATATCAAGCTCGGCGGCCATCAGATCGAATACGAGGACGAAGACCCGATGGTGCGGCGCCTGTTCGAGGAGGAATGCGTCAAGTCGGGGGCAAAGAGCCAGATGGACAAGTACTACAAGAAGTCCGCCTAGACTTCATGTATTACTTTAAAGTTGTTCCGGCGCTCATCGCGGCCGCGGCGATCTGCTGGAGCAGCCCGGCGTCGTCTCAGACGCCGAAGAAAGTCATCGTCGGGCTCGCCGGCAGCGGCGGCGGCGTCGATCTGCTGCACGTCACCAAGCGGATCGGCGCCTTCAAGCGCCAGGGACTCGACGTCGATCTGGTACTGTTCCAGGGCGGCTCGCAGGCGTTGCAAGCGCTGATCGCCGGCGAAGTGAAAATGATCAGCGGCGGCGGCGGGAGCGCGGCGCAGCAGGCGCGCATCAAAGGCGCCGGCAACGTCCTCGTTTCGACCTACACGCCGACGATGCCGTACAGCCTGTATGTCAATCCGCGCATCAAATCGGCCAAAGATTTGAAGGGCGGCAAGCTCGCCGTCTCGCGCTTCGGCAGCTCGTCCGAGTTTGCCGCGCGCTTCATGCTGAAAGGCCTCGGCCTCGATCCCGCCAAGGACGTCACGCTGATGCAGATCGGCAACCAGCAGGGGCGGTTCTCCGCCCTGGTGAGCGGCGTCGTCGACGGCGCGGTGATCGATTCGCCCAACACGCTGCTCGCCAAAAGACAGGGATTCGTCCAGCTTACCGACGCCTCGACGCTCGGGCTCGTATATCCGCACAACAACATGGCAACGATCGATAGTTTCAATCGCGCGGAACCGGAAACGGTGCGCGCGTTCCTGCGCGGGTTTATCGAAGGCATCGCGTTCTACAAAACCCGCAAGAGCGAAACGATTCCGCTGATCAAGGAATTTCTCCGCCTGAACGACGACGCGATCGCCGAAGAGTCCTACGACTATTTCTCGCGCGTGACGCCCGCTAAGCCGTATCCGAGCCTCGAAGGCATTCGCACGGTGCTGGGCGAAATGGCGGCGACGAATCCCGCCGCGAAGTCGATGAAGCCGGAATTTTTCGTCGACGCCAGTTTCGTCAAGCAGCTCGACGACAGCGGCTTCATCGACAAGCTCTACCAGAAACACTGAGATGTTTGGCAAGGCAGCGATCGCTCTGGCCGGGCTGCTCGCGCTTGTCCAGACCGCCGGCGCCCAGCCGCTGGAGAAAGTTCGTGTCGGCATGCCGAGCTTCTCGCTCAGCTTCGTCGCGCCGAAAGTCGCCCAGGCCAAAGGATTCTTCGCCGCCGAAGGCCTGGACGTCGAGCTGATTCAAATGGCGACGAACATCACCGTTGTCGCGCTCACGACGAAAGACATCGATTATTCCAGCGCCTCCGGCGCCGTGCTACGGAGCGCCGTGCGCGGTCTGCCGGTGAAAGTCGTCATGTATTTCAACGGCAAGCCGCTGCATACGCTGGTCGCGCGCCGCGAGATAACCAGCGTCGGCGAGCTCAAGGGCAAGATCGTCGGCTTCGCCGGCTACGGCGACACGACGGAATTTATGCTGCGCGCGATTTTCCAAAAGCCCAAGCTGGAGTTGGAGAAGGATGTAAATGCGCTCGCGATCTCCGGCAGCGGTCCGCGCCTGACCGCGCTGCTCACGGGAAAAGTCGATGCGGCGATTCTCCCGCCGCCTTATAACATCGAGGCCGAGGCGAAGGGCTACAAACGCCTCGGCGCCGCGGCGGACGTCTTCGATTCGGCGACGTCGGGTCTCGGCGTCGTCGCGGATAAGCTCAAAGATAATGCGGGACAGGTGCGGCGGATGATCCGCGCGCTGCTGCGCACGCAGGCGTTCATGAAGGAGAACAGGAGCGACAGCCTGCGCATCATCGCCGACTGGCTGAAGCTCGATACCGCGGCGGCCGCCGCGTCTTATGAACTTTACGTACGCGGCCTGACGGCCGACGGGCTTGTGCCCGAGAAGACGCTGCGCGCCGACGTCGACCGCGCGCGCGAATCGCTCAAGATGTCCGAGCCCGTACCGCTTGACCGCGTCGTGGATTTCGCAATCCTCCGCCAAGTATTAAAGGAGAAGCGATGAAGCGCATCGCCATGGTTCTCGCGCTGCTCGCATTCGCGAGCTTGGTTCAAGCCGCCGAGAAGATCCGCTACGCTTATCCGGCGAAAAGCCTCAACTACCTGCCGCTGTTTCTCGGCAAAGACAAGGGCATTTACGCCGCCGAGGGAATCGATCTCGAGCTCGTGCTCGTCACCTCCCGCATCCAGGTGACGGCGCTTACGACCGGCGATCTCGAATTCTCCGGCGCGCAGAGCCAGGTCTCCAGCGCGGCGGCTATCGGCTTTCCTGTCAAGGTCGTCGGCTTCATCACCGTCAAGCCGACTTTCTGGCTGACGGCGCGGCCGGATATCCATTCGATCCCGGATCTAAAAGGAAAGGTTATCGGCATCACGGCGATCGGCTCGTCGACCGATACGCTCGCGCGTTATCTCGTACGCAAGTACGGACTCATTCCCGACAAAGAAGTAACGCTTTTCGCCACCGGCACGACGGCCAACATTCTCGCCGCCTTGAACGGCGGCTCGGTTCAGGCCGGCATGCTCTCGCCGCCGTTCCACTCGATGGCGAAGATGATGGGCTTTCACATCCTCGCGTACCTCGGCGACCACGTCGAGCAGTCGCTCTCCGGGGTCGGGACTTCCGACAAAATGCTGCGCGAGCGTCCGGAGACGGTCGTGCGAGTCCTGCGCGCGACGCTGAAAAGCCTGCGTTTCGTCCGGCAGAACAAAGAAGAGACGATTCAATACATCGCGCGCGAGTGGAAGGTCGAGCGGCCGCTCGCGGCGGAGCTTTACGCCTCTATGCTTGCGGCCTTCTCCCTCGACGGCGGCATGAACGAGAAGGGCATCCGCGACGCGCTCGAAAGGGAGATGGGCCGCGTCGACAAGAAAGAGGAAATACCGCTCTCGCGCGTCGTCGATTTGCGTCTGCTGAAGGAAGCACAGAAGGGATTATAGCGATGCCAAGGAAAATCACTTTCGCCGGCGGCGACTACGACCGTACGCACGCGCTGATCGAAGGCACGATCAAGCCCGAAGGGCTGGAGCTCGACTGGAAAGTTCTGCCGTACCACGACATCTGGACGCGCATGCTCAACCGCTACGAGTTTCACGCCTCCGAGCTGTCGCTGTCCTCGTATCTGATCGCGCGCACGATGGGAAAGCCGCTGATTGCGATTCCCGTCTTTCCCGCGCGCGCGTTCCGCCACTCGTGCATCTTCGTCAACGCCCAGAGCGGCATCCAAGAGCCGCGCGATCTCATGGGCCGAAAAGTCGGCATCGCGGAATTCCAGCAGACCGCGACCGTCTGGGTACGCGGCGCTTTGCAGCACCATTACGGCGTCGATTTGCACAAAATACGCTGGTTCACGTGGGCCAAGAGCCGCATGGACATCGAGATGACCGGAGGCTTCGATCTGAAACAGCTACCCGCCGGCAGCGCGCCGGACGAGATGCTCGCCGCGGGCGAGCTCGACGCGATGATTTGCGCGAATCTTTTTCCCTCGATGCTGAACGGCCGGCCGGAGATCCGGCGGCTGTTCGTGAATTATCCCGAAGTCGAGGCGGCGTATTTCAAGAAAACCGGGATTTTTCCGATCATGCATACCGTCGCGATGCGCGAAGAGCTTTGGAAAGAATCGCCGGAAATCGCCGTCAACCTTTTCAGGGCGTTCCAGCAGGCGAAGCTTCAGGCTTACGATCGCCTGAACGATCTCTCGCCTTACAAGATCAGCCTGGTCTGGTTTCGCGAGCCGCTGCGGCAGCAACGCGAGGTGCTGGGCGACGATCCATGGCCGTACGGCCTCGCGAAAAATCGCCACGTGGTCGAGGCGCTGATGGGTTATCTCCACGAGCAGGGGCTCGCGCCGCGCAAGATTCCGGTCGAGGAGCTGTTCGCGCCGAACACGCATCCCTTGTCCTGAGTAAATGAAACCCATTGCACCGCGCTTGGCTAGACAAATTTTCCGGGAAGGGTTAAACAGCGGTTAAGATAAAGGAGGACGTTTCTATGGAAAAGCCGCGCATCCGCCATATCGCCATCAACGTGCAGGACCGTGAAAAAACCGCCGTTTACTACAAAAAAGTCTTCGGCATGGAAGAGAAGCACCGCGGCGAGAACGGCACGATCTATCTCTCCGACGGCTTCGTCGACGTCGCTCTGATCAGCACGCCGCGCCATCCCTGGGGCATCAATCATTTCGGCTTCAAGGTCGACAGCGTACCGGAGATGGAGCAGCGCGCCGACACGACCGCCGAGGCGAACACCTTCGGCGCGATCGCCGAGAGCTGGCTCAAAGACCCCGAAGGCAATCGCGTCGACATCTCAGAGCACGGATGGCCGGTTTAGGCGAAGCGGCACATCGCGCGGCTAAACCGCGCAACCGGCGCCATGATGCGCAAATTCGCTCTCATCTTTGCGGTAGCGCTTCTGCTTCCAGGAAACCTCGCAGCGCAGTCGAGGATGAAAGCGGCGTACGCTTCGATCAGCGCCAACTTCGCCGGCCTGTGGATGGCGAAGGAGATCGGCGCGTTCGAAAAGTACGGACTCGGCGCCGAGCTTGTTTATATTGCGTCAGGCAGCGTCACCGTACAGGCGATGATGGGCGGGGACGTCCAGCTGGCGGTCGGCGCGAGCAACGCCGTGGTGAGCGCGATTTTACGCGGCGCGCCGCTCGTCGCGATCGGCAGCGTGGCGAATCGTCCGGCAATGGTTTTGTGGGTGCAGCCCGAGATCTCCCGGCCCGAGCAGCTTCAAGGAAAAGTATTGGGGATTTCTCGATTCGGTTCGACCACGCATTTCCTGATGAACATGGTGCTGGAAAAATACGGCCTCAAGGACAAGGTCAAAATCCAGCCGCTCGGCGGCGTGCCCGAGATGGAGGCCGCTTTCGGGACGGGAATGATCGCCGGCGCGATTTTGTCGGTTCGGCCCGCGTCGAAGGCGCATATGCTCGTCGACCTTCCTGATCTCGGCATTCCCTATTCGATGGACCTGATGGCGGTGAAGCGCGATTATCTGAAATCTTCGCCGAAGGCGGTCGAAGCGATTCTCAAGGCGTACATCGAAGGCATGTACGTTCTGAAAACCAGGAAAGAGGTAGGGCAGAAAGTGCTCGCGAAGTACATGCGGCGCTCGCCGGACAGCGTTACCGAGCCGTACGAGTACGCCGTCAAGTATCTCGATACGGTTCCGGCCGTCGAGCCCGCCACGATTCACACCGTTCTCAATTGGGAAGGCAAGGGCGACATGGCCGTGGACGGATTTTTCGACAACTCGCCTCTCGAGCGGGTTGTGAAAGACGGCTTCGTCGAACGTCTCGCCAAGGCAAGGGGACAATAATGGACGCCGCCGGCTGGAGGCGGACGATCGGAGAGATGGTCCGCGAGAATATGCGCACTCCGCAAGTCCAGTACTATTTCTCCGTCAAGACGACCGAGCCGCGCGCGCGAATCCTGCTGCACCAGCTGGCGCTTTTCGTGCGC
>DASWZY010000419.1:0-6019 GCA_036407055.1 Binatia bacterium | reverse complement strand
AGCCCGTCGGCGGAGTGCTTTCCGTCGCGGTGTAGGTTCCCGCCGCAACGGTTTGCGTCAGCGTCCCGTTATTCGTCGAGATCGTGCCGGACGGACTGCCGGTGAAAGTGAATGTGTCCGTGCCGCCCTGCATTACTTTCTTGATCGTGATCGTGCTGGTTTTCGTGTTGGTGAACGTACACGTGACATTTTCGCCGCCGTCGACCTTAAACGTCGCCGTGGCCGTATTCACGTCAAACGTGCTGTCGCTGTCGTCGCAAACGATGCTGGTAAGGGTCCAGCCGGCGGGAACGGTTTCAGCAGCGGTATACGTTCCGGCCGGGACGGTTTGCGTCAGCGTCCCGTTGTTCGTGGAGATCGTGCCAGACGGGCTGCCGGTGAAGGTAAACGTGCCGGTGCCGCCCTGGATTACCTTTTTGATCGTGATCGTCCCGGTTTTCGCATTAGTGAATGTACAGGTGACGTTCTCGCCCGGGTCGACTTTGAAGGTCGCCGTTCGCCCCGCTACGTCGAACGTACTCGCCGTCTGGCTCGTGCCGTCGTCGCAGACGATGCTCGCCAAGGTCCAGCCGGCGGGCGGAGCAGCCTCAGTGGCCGTATACGTTCCCGGGACGACAGTCTGGCTCAGCGTCCCATTGTTCGTGGATATAGTTCCCGACGGGCTGCCCGTGAACGTGAACGTGCCCGTGCCGCCCTGCATCACTTTCTTGACCGTGATGGATCCGTCCTTCACGTTCGTGAACGTACACGTCGCCACGTCGTTGACCTGGTAATGGTAAGTGGCGGTCCGCGTCGCTGTATTTCCGCTGGCCGTGCCGGGTTGATCGCCGCTCGTGTTAATAACGTCGCAGGTGATGTCGACCAGGGTCCAGCCTGGAGCCGGGCCCTCCGTCGCAGTCAGGTTATCCGGCGCCGGCAGATTGGAAAGCGTCAGAACCCCGCCATTTGTCGATATCGCGCCTTGACCGTTGAAGAGATCACCCGAAGCTCCGACCTGGATTGCGCTAAACGTAAACGTGCTCGTGCCGCCGAGCATGACTTTCTTGATCTTGACGGTCGCCGTTGTGTCGGTGAATGCCGTCTGTGCGGTGAAGTTCGACGTCTGACCGGCCGCGGTTATGGTGAAGGCTCTGCCGACATCGCTTTTGGCGGGAGCAAAGTCCGTGTTTGTGAAACGGCCGTCCTGATCCGCTGTTGAGGATAAGAATGAGTCTGTATGCGTCTCGGGAACCTCGTGCAGAACCATCGAGACGTTTTCCTGCGGCTTCCAGCCGGCGCCGGAGATGACGACGGTCTCGCCGGGAGCGTAGTCGAGCTTGTCGGTTGTCACCGTCGCTTGCGAGCTGCTGACAATAACCGAAGAGCTCAGCGCCTGCCCCTGAGGACTCACGCCGCCCGCGACAAGAGCCTGATTGGCCGACGTCAACTCAGTCAGCGTATGGTCGGAGCGCTGGAGTAGTTCCGCCATTTCCGGGTCGGAAAGCGCCGCGCCCATTAACGGGTTCTGCGCGATCGCCACACTGATGAGCGCCGCGCGGCTTTGCGTGGCAAGGGTCGCTGACAACAGATCGCTGGTCGGCGGCAATTGCACCCACGCGCTAAATGATTGATTGGCGGGGTTGAACATCTCAAGCGACCACAGCTCGTCGCCGCCGATGACCTGCACCTTCCCATCCGGAAGGACGCGAATCGTCGGCAGCGCTCGCTGCATCGCCATCGTGGTAAATGTAGCCGAAAAGTTTCCAGTTTGCGGATCGAAAATTTCCGCCGACTCCAGCATCATGGTGCTATCGGTCGGATCGACGCCGCCGGCGATCAAAATCTTGCCGTCTTTCAATAGGGCCGCGCTGTGCAAGGCGCGAGGCTCGGTCATTGCCGATGTGAGGGTGAAAAGTTGCGCCGCGGGATCGTAAATTTCGGCTGTGCCCTCCGCATCGCCGCCGGCGATCAGTATCCGCCCGTCGGGCAACCGAATTGCAGTATGGCCGGCGCGCGCGCGCTGCATCGGTGGACCGGCGGAGAAAGAGTTGTCGGCAGGGTTGAAGATCTCCGTGGCGGCGAGAGCGCTCGTCTGGTCGCGGCCGCCGGTGATGAGCACTCGCCCATCTTGCAGCGGCGTCGCCGCATGGTCGGTCCGCGCCATCGAGGTTCCGATGACAAGGAATGTGCGGGAAGCCGGGTCGAAAACCTCGGCTTGGCCGACCACGCCGTTTGCGTTTTCACCTCCGACGACCAGGACCTTGCCAACGGCGATCTCTGTCGCCGTATGGCCGCGCCGCTCGACGTTCAACGCCGCGTTGCCCAGGATCTGGGCACCGGCGGTGGACGCGAAAAACGCCCCCACAAGCGCGAAAACCACGAAGACGAGCTGCGTTATGTGTTGTTTCTTCACGACCTTCTCCTCGTCTGGACCCGCCACGTGGGGGGCGTATCGGGTATCCACCTGAGATATCTTAATGACGAGGGCGGTACTTATCGCGTTCTCACGGTCTGCGTAAAGGGCAGCTAGGTACTATTTTTGGTGATAAAGTGTGACCCCATGCAGCTTTGCGCAAGGCTTGGCGGGGTTTGAAAGCGCTTATAATTTCAGGGCTTTTTTGCCCTGTCTCAATAAGATGTGTTTGACTGTCAAAGTCTGACTATGTTAATTACGTCTCGGAATCTTTTGCTCACCGGCAGATGAGATACCAGGAAGAGAGATTTTTAAGGTGGAGTACAGATGAATGATGTGCTGCTAAAGAGGATCGTTTTTCTGGTATGCGCTCTATTCGCAATGCTCCCGGTAAGCGCCGGCGCGGAAGAGTATCTCTACGACAATGGCTTTTTCGTCGGCTTAGGCGCAAAGGCCAGCATCTATGAGCGCGACCGGAATATCCATTACGGATTTCCAACGTTCTGCGGCCCCACTCCTTTTTGCGTACCGCAGCGAAAGGGTTTTAGCGGAACCGATGTTAGCGACGTTGCGCCGTCGCCGACACTGAAGGTCGGGTTCAAGTTCAACGACGACCAGGCGATCAGTCTGAAGGGCGATTGGGCCCGGTATTCCGTCAGCCGCAGTCTCACCGCCTCGGACGCGACCGGATTCATGACGGTCGCCGTAGACGGCGCGAACGGCGTCTTTATTCCGCCCGGGAACGGGCCGACGTCGGTCGATATCGATTGGCAATCGGACGTATTCAATACCGCCCTCGAGTACCAGCACCGGCTCATTGGCGCCGATATGACGCGGCTGTTCGGATTGCTGGGTTTTAAGTTTCGCTACGAGAGCCAGGATTTCGATGCGAAAGCGGTGAATCAGACGCTCGTGCCGAGCATCGTCGCCGATTCGTATCACGACTCCCTGCGAGAGTTCCTGTTCGGCCCTTACGCAGGCATGAAACTCGCCTACAAGCCCGACAAGCAGTCGAAGTGGAATTTTGGTGTCGGCGGCAACATCGGCTGGTACTTCAAAAGCGCTTCTTTTCACGCCAAAGACCGGTTCTTCAACGGGCAGCATTTCTCGCAGGACGACCATTCGAAGGATGGAACCTTGTTCGCCGGCGCCGAGATGAACGTCGTCTACGCGTTCAACCGCAACTGGTTTCTCGACTTGAGCTACGAGTTCAACTGGATTCAAGGCGCGTCGCACATCTGGAACACGGGCAAGACACCCGCCGATATCGCAGCCACGACACCGTCGCGGATCGCCCGTACGCAGGTCATCACGCACGCGCCGGGCTTGAAGCTGATTTATAAGTTCGACTAGTGACTGCGCGAAGCTGCGAACCGCAAGCGCGCCCGTCGGCTGCGCATGCCTGACGCGAATTTCTAGCCGCTTTAGCCACGCCTCGCGTGAAGCGAAAGCAAAACCGCACAAAACCTGACAAAGCCCGGCCAAAGACGACGGCGCCCGAGCCGCGCGCCGCTTCGGCGCGACTCGTTGCCGCCTGCGCGTTGCTGGTTGTTCTGCTCGCCGCAACTCCGTACTTAAATACGTTTGCGAATACATTCGTGCTCGACGACATCGGCATCATCGTCGAGAATCCTTTGGTGCGGAGCGCGGGAAACATTCGCGAGATATTCACCACAAATTACTGGAGCCGGGGGCAGAAAAACGCCGGCGCGATAGATCCAGGGCTTTACCGGCCGCTGACGGTCTGGAGCTACGCGGTCGATTACCGTCTTGGAGGCCTCGACCCGACCGGCTATCACGCCGTCAATCTCGCGCTGCACGCGCTCGCCAGCGTGCTTGTCTTCTTCATCGCGTTCGACCTGCTTTCGCCGCTCGCCGCCTTCGCCGCGGCCGCGATCTTCGCCGTGCACCCCGTGCACACCGAGGCGGTGACCGGCATCGTGGGCCGCGCCGAGGTGCTGGCGACGGTGTTTTTCCTGCTGGCGTTCTGGTTCGCCCGGGTGCCGGTCCCGCGCGAGCACCGGCCGTTTCACCGCGGTCGCGCGCTGCTGTCGATGTCCGCTGCGGGACTGTTTTATCTTCTCGGCTTGTTTTCCAAGGAAAGCGCGGCGACGCTTCCTGCCGTCCTGCTCGTCTACGACTACATCCGGCGCGAGGAGATTTTCGCCAATGGCGCAAGAAGATCGCCGGCGCCGCCCAGCGCCTTCGTTTTCGCGCGCTACGTCGTCTTCGCCGTGGCAGCCGGAATCTACTTTTTGTTCCGCGCTCACGCCGTGACCGCGCCGAGCAACATCTGGGTCGGCTTCGTCGGCGTGACCGCCGGCCAGCGAATCCTGACCGCGAGCCGCGTATTGATGGAGTATCTGTTGCTCCTGTTTTTTCCCGTCAGCTTGTCGGCGGAGTATTGGAAGGAAGCGCTGCCGATCGCGAGGTCGCTCGAGCCCGCGGTTTTGCTGTCCCTCGGCCTGTGGGCGCTGCTCGGCTACGTCGCGTTCTGGAGCGCGCGCAAGGCGCGAACCCTGCTTTTCGCGCTCGCTTGGATGTTTATTACACTGCTTCCGGTCAGCAATATTTTGTTTCCGATCGGCGTCGGCAAGGCCGAGCGTATTCTCTATCTCGCCTCGGCCGGTTTCTGCCTCGGCGCCGGCTGGCTCTATGAGCGCGTCGAGAAAAAAGTCTCCCGCAAGGCGCTGCTGCCGCTCGCGTTCGCGCCTCTGGTTCTCATTCTCGCGCTGCGGACCTATTACCGGAATTTCGACTGGAAAGACGATCTCACGCTCGCCCTGGCAACGCTGAAGCAGTATCCGAACTCGCCGTTGATGAGCAATCGCGCGGGCCTGGAGTATCACAAACGCGGCGACAAGGAGAAGGCGCTGCCGCTGCTGGAGCAATCGGTCCGCGAGCGGCCCGATTCCGCCGCTTATCGCATCAACCTCGGAGAGGTGTACGACGCCTACGGCCGCACCGACGACGCCATCCGGGAGTTCAACATCGCGCTTCAGCTCGATCCGAGCAGCGCCGAGGTGCACAACGATCTCGGCGCCGCTTATTTTTCCGCCGGCCGCATCGACCCGGCGATCGAGCATTTCCGGCGGGCCGTATCTCTGAAACCGGACCTGTCCGATGCGCACAGCAATTTGGGCGGGCTCTATCTGATGAAGAACAATTACGCCGAAGCGATCCGCGAGCTCGACACCGCGCTTAAGCTCAATCCCGACAATGCCGAAGCGCTCAACAATCTCGGCACCGCATACATCAGGCAAGGGCGTATAAATCTCGCAATCGAGCAATATCAGAAGGCGCTACGACTAAAGCCCGATTATGCGGATGCGCGCGAGAACCTGAAAATCGCCGAGCAGGCCGCCATCGCGCTCCCCAAAACCAGGCGGTAAAAGTCACTAATTTCCTTGTAATAACAGTATCTTAGCGCACACAGCGCACGGTCTCGCGCATAAACCAGCATAGACTGGCAGCACCTGACAGTAACCATTTTCAATTGCTTTCGGAAGGCGAATTAAAGTATAAATGGGGGTCACTTTTATTTGACTTGCCTGTGACCCAGGCAGGGTTGTTTGAGCGCGATGATGCCGACCAAAATCGTTGTGGCCGATGACCACTCGATGTTTC
>DASWZY010000418.1:0-6910 GCA_036407055.1 Binatia bacterium | reverse complement strand
AGCGTTGCGTTGCCGTACGTTAGATGAACGGTGTTGCCGGAGCCGCACAAAGATACGGACCACCGGCCATCGCTGGCTTTCAATTTCATTTTGCCTCCTCAAAAAACAAAAGCCCGGACCACATCGCGTGGTGTCCGGGCTCGGGGTTCGGGACCTCTGGCCGCTCGCGCTTCTTCTAAGTTTTACAGTTCGACTTTCATCCAGCTGCTGTCATTACCGAGCGGCACGACGATCTGCCGCTTGCACTTCCGGCACTTGAGCTCGAGGCCGTGCGGCAGCAGCCGCGCCAGGAGACTTCCGCATGTGCAGCGGAACGGACGCTCGCGTGTCTGCGCGGCGTCGCCGCCTGGATCACCCGACCGTTTCACTGGGATGCCCTTTCGTATCGCTCAGTCCGGCGCGATACGGCCATAGAAACGTCGCGATCAGCGCCGTCAGCACGATCGCCTGCGCGACGAGCGTTTCCACCGTCGGATAAATTCCCAGCGCGCTCACCTGCGGCGGGAACGGCAGCGGGGTGACGCTGAACAAGCCGGTCGCCTGCAGCGTGCGGACGCCCTGGCCGGCGAACACGAGCGCGAGCAAATAGAGCAGCAGGCCGGCCGTGCCGAAGAAGTACTTGATGGGAATTCTCAACCCGACGCGGAAAAGGACGAAGACCACCACGCACAGGGCCAAGACGCCGGTTAGAAAACCGCCGAGCACCGGCTTGGGATTCGACCCGCTCTGCAGCCATAGCGCCTGGTAAAACAGCACGACTTCGAACGCCTCGCGGTACGCCGCGAAAAACGAGACGCCGGCGAGCGCGATGAGCCGGTTGTGCGACAGCGCGCCCTGGACTTTGTCGTGGATGAAGGCCTGCCACTTCTTCGCTTCCGATTTCGTATGGAGCCAGTAGCCGACGTAGAAAAGCACGATGGCCGCGACGAGCGTGGTGAAGCCTTCCATCGTCTCGCGATGGCTGCCGCTCACGTTTAAAAACGTCTGCGCCGCCACCCACGTGACGAGGCCGGCGGCGACGGCGAGGATCCATCCGAGATGGATGTAGCGCATCGCTTCCGTCGCGCCCATTCTTTTGAGCATCGCGAGCATCGCGGCGAGGATCAGCGCGACCTCGAGCCCTTCGCGGAGAATGATGAACAGCGCGTTGATAAAGACGTAGCTCTCGCTGAGCGTGTCCTTGCTCGCCAGCAAGCTGTCGGCGCGCTCCAGCCCGGCGGCGAGATCGTTATATTGCCGGCGGATCTCGCTAACACTATCGCCGCGGCGGATCGAGTTGCGAAACTTCGTGAACTGGTCTTCGAGCGCGCGGCCGAACGAGAGATCTTTCGCGAAGAGCTGCGCTTCGGCCTGCTCGAACGCGTCGAGGTAGGCTTCGGCGGCCTTTTGATACGCTTGCTCCTTTTGCCCGTTCTCGTAAAGCGTCAGCGATTGCTTCAAAAGCGTCGCGGCGGCCAAGAGCGGCGAAGGGCCTTGCGGATTTTCCAGCACGCCGCGGCGGAGATAGGCGAGCACCTTGCGCGCGTCGCCTTCGTTCGTGAACAGAGGCTTCAGTTTCTCAGCGAGTTCCCCGTCGGTCGAAGTGGAAAGGGTTTCGAGACGCGTGAGCTCGACCGGCAGGTTCGCGCGGTGCGCGAGCGCGGCGCCGTCGGACGCCTCCGCGGCGCTGAAGCGCAGCGACATTATATAGAAGGCGGCCTGCCAGCGTTGCTCGTCATCGAACGCGGCGAAGCTCGGCATCGCCGTTCCTTCGACGCCGAACGAGGCGACGTTGAAGGCCTTGAACGGCGAGAGTCCTTCCATCAGTTCGGCGTCGGTGAAATTCGCCGGCAGCGGCTCCTTCGGATTTCTCGACGCGCGGCCGAGGCCGTCGCCGCGGCCGGTCTCGCCGTGGCACTGGGCGCAGTTCTCCTTATATAAGGTCTGCCCCGCGGCGAGCGTCGGCAGGCGCCGGGGGGCGGTGGCGATGCCGTATTTAGCGATCAGCTGCTCCTTCGCCGCGCGGGCCGCGCGCGCGACCTCGTCGGCGCTCGCCTTGCGCTCGACTTCGTCGGCCACCGCCTTGATGGCAGGCGCGAAGTGCTCTTTATCCGTGCCGTTCAGCTGCCCCGTGAGCTCGAGCATGCGCGCGGCGAATTCTTTCTGCTCGCTGTATTCGGATTCGCTGACGACCTTGCCGTCCTGCACGGCGTTCTTATAATCGCCGCCGACGTAGTCGAGCAGCGCGACCAGCCTGTTGGCGGTATCGTCGGCGCGCGCCGGCGCGGCGAGGAGCGTCAAGGCGGCCGCGAGCAGGCAGGCCGAGAATGCCGCCAGTTGACCGGCGGGAGACCGCCGGCGGTGTGTGCGAAGTCGCGGGCTTGATTCCATCGAACGTCTCAAGTAAGGTGTCTCCCAGTTAAGGCATTGACCATCAATCAGTAAATAAGTTCGATGCTACGAACATCTAGAGTTCGCATACACAAATAAATCGCAGTTGTCAACAGCCCATGGAGCACGGCAAGATCACCCCGACCGCCGAAGACTACGTCAGGACGATCTACGTCCTCGGCGAAGATGTGCAGCCGGTGATCGCCGCGCGCGTCGCCGACGAGATGGGCGTCTCGCCGTCCACGATGGTGGTGACGCTCCGGCGCCTCCAGAGCCAGGGTTATTTAAGGGTAGAGCGGCGGAAAGAGATCCATCTCACAGGCAAGGGCCGCCGCGTCGCCGAAGGCATCCTGCGGCGCCATTTCCTGACCGAGCGGCTGCTCACCGACGTCCTCGGCATGGACTGGGTCAAGGCGCATCAGGAGGCGCACCGCCTCGAGCACGCGATCTCGTCCGAGGTCGAGGAGCGCCTCGCCAAGCTTCTCAATAATCCCTCGACCTGCCCGCATGGCAATCCGATTCCGGGAAAAGAGACTCCCAACGGAAAAAAGAGCTCGCCGCTGAGCGGCGTCGGCCAGGGCCGCGAAGTCGTGCTCCAGCGCATCACCGAAGGCGGCGAGCGCGACTCGCGCCTGCTCGGCTTCATGCAGGAGCATCAGCTCGTGCCGGGCGCGCGGGTCACCGTCGTCGAGGTCGCGCCCTCGCTCGGCATTATGAATCTCAAAGTCGGAAGGGAAGAGTTCGCCCTCGGTATCGAGGCGGCGAAAAAGCTCCGCGTGCTCGACGCGTGAGCGGCAGGATCAATCCGGATTTTCCGGCGCCGGCGCGGCGCGCGGCACCACCCCTTCGGCGGCAAGCTCCTCGGTAAGAAATTCGATCTGGTCGCGCAGCGGCGCGTCGCGGTCGACGATGATAAGGCGCTGCCCGCGCACGCGGCAGCCGCCGCTCCGCGCGTGGTAGCCCACCTCGCGGAGCAATTTCTCGGTCCTGACCTCGATCGCCGCGCGCTCCGCCGCGGCGATCAAATCCTGCAGCAATAATTCCTGTTTGGTGTTTTTCTTCGCGGTTGCCATCGCCGCCATTATCGCCGATGTGGAGTTTTGTGTAAAGGCGAAACGCGCGGCCGCTGTCTTTACGGCGCGGCGGCGCCGAGCGCACGCCCACGTGCGCCGGATTCCGCGCGCGATGCTCGTACTTGACCGGTTCCGGCTGCGGAGATAACCAGACTTGTAACGAGAAACATCCATGATCCCGTTCGACGCCGCGCATAAGGCCGTTCATTACCCGGAAGACCGCAGATTTCGGATTTGGATTCGGCCGTCGATTGTGGCAGGCGTCGCGATCGCCGTCGCGTGCGCCGTCGCCGCGGCGTGGATCGAGGTCGCGGTCTCCGGACTGCCGCCGGTCCCGGAAATCCCCCAGGTCTCTCCCGACAACTTCGCCGGCCCGCACGGCTTCCCCGCGTGGCTCCGCTACTGTCACTTCTTCAACTTTCTTTTCGTCATGCTGTTGATTCGCAGCGGGCTCTCCATCCTCATGGACCATCCGCGTCTTTACTTTAACGACGGCTGCGCGCCGGGGAGCGAATGGATTCGTTTTACGCCCCTGACGGTCCCGTGCGACCGGCTCTGGACCGCCAAGGACGATGCGCGCTACATCTCGCCGCTCGTCGGCACGCCGGGCTATCGCCACACGATCGGCGTCGCGCGCGTCTGGCACTTCATCAACGTCCACGGCTTCATCGCGACCGGCATCGTCTTCATCGCGATGCTTCTCGGCACGGAGCAGTGGCGGCGCATCGTGCCCGCTTCTCCGGTCGTTTTCGAGCAGGCCTGGAACACGTTCGTGCACTACGCGACGTTTCATCTGCCCGCCGAGCCGAACGGTTTCTACGGCTACAATGCGCTGCAGCAAATCGCCTACTTCGCCGTCGTCTTCGTCTTCGGCCCCGTGGCGATTCTCACCGGCATCGCGATGTCGCCGGCGGTCGTCAACCGCTTTCCGTGGTACGCGCGCATCTTCGGCGGCAGGCAATCGGCGCGCTCGATTCACTTTCTCACCATGCTCGGCTTTCTCGGATTTCTCGTCGTGCACGTGACGCTGATCGTCATGACGGGATTTGCCCGCAACATGAACCATATCGTCATGGGCACCGACGATGAGAGGTCGATCGGGATGGTCCTGGGGTTTGTCGGCATCGCGGTCGTGATCGCTTCGTGGATCGTCGCGCACTATGCCTCGTGGCGTCACCCGCGCGGCTTGCAGCACGCGCTCAAGTCGATCACCTATCCCATGCAGCTTCTCACGTTGAATCGGCTCGCGCCGCAGCAGAAATATTCCGCGGACGAAATCTCGCCGTTTTTCTGGCCGAACGGAAAGATGCCGGTGCGCGGCGACTGGCGGCGCATGGCCGAGAACGGGTTCCGGGACTTCCGGCTGAGCGTCGGCGGGCTCGTCGAAAATCCCGTCGAGCTTTCTCTGGCCGATCTCGAACGGTTGGGGATGACCGAGCACATCACCATGCATCATTGCATTCAGGGATGGAGCGGCATCGCCAAATGGAGCGGGCTGCCGATGGCGAAGCTGGTAGAATTGGTGCGGCCGAAAGCGGAAGCGAAAGTCGTGGCCTTTTTCTCGTTCGGCGAAGCGCTCTACGGCGGCCCCTACTACGATACACAGACTCTCGAAAATGTGCTCAAGCCGCAGTGCCTGCTCGCCATCCATATGAACGGCAGCCGGCTGACCGAGGTATACGGCGCGCCGCTCAGGCTCCGCGTCGAAAACCAGCTCGGCTACAAAATGGTCAAATGGATCGAGCGCATCGAGTTCATCGCCTCCGAGAAGCTGCTGGGAAAAGGCGAAGGCGGCAAGAACGAGGACGACGAATACTTCGACCTGCTGCCGAACATTTGACGGCGTATAGTTCGTCGATATTTGTCTTCGCGCACGCCGTCGCGTCCGATGCGGATTTTTCTGTAAAGGCAAAACGCGGCGCGCGATTTACAATACAGCAGCGCCGAGCCAAATCGGCGGCCTGGCTCTTGAGCGGGTAAACGCAGTCCCGGCATTATTCGACAGCGAGCCGGATCGTGGAGAATTCAAGAAACAAGACCTGACCCCAATTGTTGCGGGGCGCAGGGATTGCGATGGGATTTCTAACCGGTGTAAAGTCATTCGCCGAATGGCGCGTGACGAACGCGAAGGACCTGGCCGATTTCAGCGAACCGGATGTGCCCGGGCTCATCGTGCATTACGATTTCCTGCGGGCGTATAGGAAGCACGCCAAGTCCTATGCCGGCGACAAAACGTTCGACATTTTGGAAGCGGCACGAAAAGTCTCCATCGTCACGCTGTGGGCGCCGCCGGAGCGATTGGAGCGGCAGCTCTATCAAAGCGAAATCAGTGGATCGCGCCTGAAAAAGAAGCACGGGGAAATTATCGACATCTACAGCGACGCGGCGCAGCTGCTGACCTATTACGACGCCTGGCTGGCATTCTGCCGGAGCAGCGACAAAATCGGCACGCATGTCATCGTTGAGCACGACACCGCGGCGAAAATATTGTCGTTGGACAATTGGCGAAAGTCGATCGTCAGCAGGCATTGCTCCGAATCGGCAGTCACCCGCTGATCGACGCTGTGAACATTGGCGTATTCTCAGCGCGCACCGAGTATTAAAATCATTCCCGGCATTTTTCCGCCCATAACCTCCCTCCGCAAAATAATTCGCGAAATTCCGTGAATCTCGCGACACGTCGCGGGTGATTACCCGATAAAGTTCGCGCGAATAACCTGCTAAGCCTTTAACACGGCGAAGACTTCGCCGACGAATTCACCCCCAAATTCCGATTTAACCAAGGAAGCCCCGTCGAATTATTTTAGCGCGGATTTTTTTATCGAAGGGAAGCGCGCGCCGGAGCCAAGAAGGAAAAGAATTTTGCGAGAAGCCGACGAAAGAAATCCCGAATCCCCATTGTCCCTGCTCGAATACCGGCCGGAACTGCCGGCCGATGAACGGGAGCGGCTGCTCCCACCGCGCCATAGAAACGGCCTGAACGGTTATCACCAACCGGCGGCCGCCATCGACTTCGCCAGGGCGCGGCCGCGCGTCGCCGGCAAATTCATCTTCGCCGGCGGCGAGAAATTCTGGGTGCGCGGCGTCACCTACGGCACGTTCCGCCCGCAGGCCGACGGCTGCGAGGCGCTCTATCCGGAAGTGGTCGAGCGCGATTTCGCGCTCATGGCCGCCAGCGGACTCAACGCCGTGCGCACGTACACGGTGCCGCCGCGCTGGGTGCTCGATGCCGCGATGCGGCACGGGCTCCGCGTCATGGCCGGCATCCCGTGGGAGCAGCACATCGCCTTTCTCGACGACGCCGAGCGCCGGCGCTCGATCGAGATGCGCGTGCGCGCCGCGGTGCGCTCGCTGCGCGGCCATCCGGCGCTGCTCTTCTACGCGATCGGCAACGAGATCCCGGCGCCGATCGCGCGCTGGCACGGCGCGCGCAAGATCGAGCGCTTCATCCGGCGGCTCTACCGCGC
>DASWZY010000417.1:0-6685 GCA_036407055.1 Binatia bacterium | reverse complement strand
CGGTCGGCATTTTGATTCCGGTCTTCCTGCGCACGATCGCATGGATTCTGCTTCTGAGCCCGCGCATCGGGCTCGTCAATCAATGGGCGCGGCAGCTCTTCGGCATGGAACAGCCGCTGCTCAGTCTCTACAACATTCCCGGCATGGCGTTCATCCAGGGCGTCTCGTTCGTGCCGTCGGCGTTCTTCATGCTCGCGGCCGCCTACCACACGATGGACCCGGCGCTCGAAGAAGCCGCGTACACCTCGGGCGTCAGCAAGCTGCAGACGTTTCTCCGCATTAACGTGCCGATCACGCTGCCGGCGATCGCCGGCGTCATGGTGTATCTCTTTATGACGGCGATCGCGGTCTTCGAGGTCCCCGCGATCATCGGCTATCCCGCGCGCATCATCGTCTTGAGCGCGCTCATCTTCACTTCGACGAATCCGCCGACGGGCCTGCCGAACTACGGGCTTGCCGGCGCCTACGGCGCGGTGATGCTCGCCGCGGGACTCGTACTCGCTTATTTCTACGTGCGCCTCGTGCAGCACGGAAAAAAATACACCGTTATCACCGGGCGCGGCTACCGCCCGCGCGAGATCGCGCTCGGCCGCTGGAAATGGGCCGGACTCACGTTCGCGCTGCTCTATCTCTCGATGGAAGTTTTCATCCCGTTTCTCGTGCTCGTCTGGGTCTCGCTGCTGCCGCACCTGCAGGTGCCGTCGGCCGAGGCGTTCGCGCAGGTCTCGCTCGAGAATTTTCGCCACATCTTCGATCATGTCGGCGCGCTGCCGTTCGTCAATACGGCGATTCTCATGTTCGTCGTGCCGACGGCGACGATGATCTTGAGCGTGCTCGTCTCCTGGATCGTGGTGCGCACGAACGTGAGCTTTCGCGGCTCGCTCGATACGCTCGCATTTTTACCGCATGCGCTCCCGGGGATTCTCCTCGCCGTCGGGCTCGCCTACCTTGGCCTCGCGTATCGCAGCTGGTTCCCGGTCTACGGTACGGTCGCGATCATCGCGATCGCCCACACGATCACGTGGATCGCCTACGGCACGCGCACGACCAATGGCGTGATGATCCAGGTGCATCGCGAGCTGGAGGAGGCAGGGAAGGTCTCCGGCGCTTCGACACGCACCATCCTCGGGCGCATCGTGCTGCCGCTCATCGCCGCGGGCATCTTCAACAGCTGGATCTGGATCAGCATGCTCTCGTACCGCGAGGTGACGATGGCGCTCACGCTCGGCACGCGCAAGAACGTCGTGATCTCGACGATCGTCTGGCAGTTCTGGGGCAACGGCTGGGTGCCGCAGGTGGCCGCGCTCGGCGTCTTGCTCGTGCTCTTCGCATTGGTCGTCGTCGGCGGTCTCAAGATCGCCTTCGGCCGCTTGGGCGAGTGGCAGAGCTGATATCAAGCGATACTTTATATTTCATGCACAAATACCCAAGCTTCAAGTGATCACTATTCGGGGCCTCAGAAAGTGGTTCGACACCCGCCGCGGGCGCGTCGAGGCGCTGCGCGGCATCGATCTCGATATCGGCGAGAAGGAGTTCTGCGTCCTGCTCGGCCCGAGCGGCTGCGGCAAGACGACGACGCTCCGCTGCGTTGCCGGACTCGAGCGCCCCAACGCGGGTGAGATCGAGATCGAAGGAGCGGTCGTGAACTCGCCCGCCCGTCGCGTTTACTTGCCGACCGAGAAGCGCGACATCGGCATGGTCTTCCAGTCGTATGCGATCTGGCCGCATATGAACGTCTTTCAAAACGTCGCCTTCCCGCTGGTCCACGGCCGCAAGCGCTTCGGCAAAGAACTCGTCGCGGAAAAGGTCGGCCGCGCGCTGCATCTCGTGCAGCTCGACGGACTCGAAGACCGGCCGGCGACCGACCTCTCCGGCGGCCAGCAGCAGCGCGTCGCGATGGCGCGCGCGATGGTGACCGAGCCGAAGATTCTGCTCATGGACGAGCCGCTGAGCAACCTCGACGCGCGGCTGCGGGAGCAGATGCGCGTCGAGCTCAAGAAGATCACGCGCGCCGTCGGCGTGACGACGCTCTACGTCACGCACGATCAGGCCGAGGCGCTGAGCCTCGGCGACCGCGTCTGCGTTATGCACGGCGGCGAGATTTTACAGATCGCGCCGCCGGGCGAGGTCTATGCTCGCCCGGCGAATCGCTTCGTCGCCGAGTTCGTCGGCGAGATGAACTTCGTGAAAGCCAAAATCGCTGCGGGACGCCTCGAATGCGCGCTCGGCTCGCTGTCGCTGCCCGTGCCGCCGGCATTCGCGGCGGCGGGGTCGGTGACGCTCGCGATCCGCCCGGAGCACGTCGAGCTCGCGGCCGCGGACGGCGCGGGCGGACCGCTCCTCGGCACGATCGCGAGCAAGAATTACCTCGGCGACGCGGCGCTCGTCGAGGTCGACGTCAACGGTGTGACGCTGCTGGCGAAGCTGCCGGGCGACACGGAGATCGCCGTCGGCCAGAGAGCCGCGGTCGTGCTGCGGCCCGAGCGCTGGCGCGTGTTCGCGGAATGAACGCATATTGAAGAAAAAAGGAGACTGTGAAATACCTCGAAACATTATGAGCACAAGTGACACTTTCAAACGCAGACCCGTCGAAAATCTACTAAGCGCGCGCTCCGTCGCAATCGTCGGCGCATCGCCCAAGGGGCGGTGGCCGATGGGAATTTACCGCAATCTGAAAAAAGCGAAATACGCCGGCAAGCTTTTTCTCGTCAATCCGAATTACAAGGAGATCGCGGAAGACCCGTGCTATCCGAATTTGGCCGCGCTGCCCGAGCCGCCCGAGCATCTGCTCATGTTAATTCCGACCAAGGCGGTCCTGAGCACGCTCGAAGAAGCGGCGAAGCTCGGCTCGAAGGCGGCCACGGTCTATTCAGCGGGATTCGGCGAGGGCGACGACGCCGATGGAAAGAAGCGCGGCCAGGCACTGCGCGAATTGTGCGAGCGTACCGGCATGGTCGCGTGCGGGCCGAACTGCATGGGATCGTTTTCCCTGAAGGAAGGGCTGTGGAGCTTTCCGACGGCGGTGCCGCTCCTCAAGAAGGGCCCCGTCGGCCTGATCTTTCAGAGCGGCGGCTCGCTCGGAAACTGGATCAAAGGCGCGTCGGAGCGCGGCATCGGCTTCACTTACGCCGTCTCCAGCGGCAACGAAACGAGCCTCGACCTCGTCGATTATCTCTCGTTTCTCGTCGATGACGACGAAACGAAGCTGATCGCGCTGATGGTCGAGGGCATTCGCCGCCCGCGCGAGTTCATGACCGTGGCATCCCAGGCGCTTGCGAAGAACAAGCCGATTCTCGTCATCAAGCTCGGGCGCTCGGAGATGGGCAAACGCCAGGCCATCTCGCACACCGGCGCACTCGCGGGCTCCGACGAAATCTTCGAGGCGGTGTGCAAGCGGCTCGGCCTCGTGCGCGTGCCGACGCTCGAAGACTTGACCGAGACGACGCTCGCCTTCATGCCGGGCAGAATACCGCACGGCACCCGCGCCGCGATCGTCGTCAATTCCGGCGGCATGAAGGGGCTGCTCTGCGATCATGCCGAGGAATTGAATACCGACCTCGCGCCGCTCAGCGAAGCGACGCGGCAGGCCGTGCGGCCGCTGATCCCGCAGGAGCTGGTCGTGGAGAATCCTCTCGAGTGCGGCGTCGCCGGCTTCGGCGACGAGGAGAACTTCATCAAGATCGTGAAATTTCACGCCGACGACGACAACGTGGATCTGCTCGCGATCCACGGCGAGCTGCCGCGCTTTCCCGAGAAGCGCGAGGCGACGCTGTTCAAGAATTTGAACGCGACGACGGAAAAACCGATCGTCGCGTTCGCGCGCTCGACCTACAGCCTCACCGACGAGAGCCGCGTCTTCCAGGAGGACGCGGGGATTCCGTTCTTGCAGGGCATCAAGCCGACGCTGCGCGCGCTTGCGGGCCTGGGCTTCTACGGCAAGCGCCGCGGCGCGGAGATCGGCGGCCTCCCGCCCGCATCGGTCGGCGCGGGAGATTTGGAAGACGACAAATTAAACGCGCTGCTCCAGCGCCACGGCATCGGCCTGCCGCGGCAGACGACCGCCGGGTCAGCGGCGGAAGCGGCGGAGAAAGCGAAGCAGGTCGGTTTTCCGGTCGCGCTCAAGCTCGTCGCGCCGGAGATCGTGCACAAGACGGAGTCCGGCGCGGTCATATTGGGATTGCGCAACGCCGCTGAGGTCGAGGCCGCCGGCCAAGAGCTTTTAGCGAAAGCCTCCAAGGCGCACCTGCTGGTTCAGGAGATGGTCCAGGGTACCGAGGTCCTCGTCGGCGCGCGCACCGATCCGCAGTACGGGCCGTTTCTGATGGTCGGCCTCGGCGGCATCTTCGTCGAAGTTTTGAAAGACGTCGCGCTCCGGCTACTGCCCGTGAGCGAGAGCGAAGCGCTGGAGATGCTGAAAGAGCTGCGCTGTTACAGAATTCTCACCGGCGTGCGCGGCCAGCCGCCGCGCGACATCAAGGCGCTCGCGCGCGCGATGGCGGGCGTATCGGATTTATTCGCCGCGCAGCGCGCGCACCTGTCGGATTTCGAGATCAATCCGGTGATGGTACGCCCCGAAGGGCAGGGCGTCGCGGCGGTGGATGTGAGATTGGTGAGAAAATAAAGCTGGGAGAGATTCTTCGCTGACGCTCAGAATGGCAAGAAGCAGTTCGCTGTGTGTCATCCTGCGCGGAGCGAAGGATCTCTCCGAGTAATTAATTCCTACCCAGCTTCTTCAAAAATCCTTCGTCCTCGACTTCCTTCACGAGGCTCGTGTCGACGAACGATGTCGGGTCGGCCTTGGCGATTGCCGGCTGTGTGCGCCCGGCCTCCGAGATGTAAGTCTTCATGCCCTCGGCGGTTGGATATGGATAGTCCGGGATCGCGCCTTTGAGATAGTTATAGGCGGTCTCCAGCGTCGTCGGATCGGTCTTAACGTATTTTTTCAAAACCGCGATCGTCTCGGGCTTGTGCGTCTTGAAATAATGGATCGACTCGACGGCGGCGCGGGCGAAGCGCAGCATCTCCTCGTGCTTTTCTCTGAGCATTTTCTGGCTCGTGATAAGACCGGCGTGCGGGTAAGGGATGCGCTTGGCGGCGAGGTCGGCGACGACCTTGAAGCCGAGCTTCTCGACCTCCTCGCGCTCGGTTGCGCTGACCACGGTGAACTGCGCCTGGCCCTGCTTCATCGCGAGCACGCGCAGATTCGTCGCGCCGACCACACGGAGATTCACGTCTTTGTCGGGATCGAGGCCGACGCTTCTCAGCCCCAAACGCATCGCGAAATCGGCGGAGGTCGCCGCGGAGTGGTTCGCGCCGATCTTGCCTTTCAGCTCTTCGACGCTTTTAATCCCCGGGACTGCGACGAGATAGTAGGGGAGAAAGACCTCGAAGCCCATGACCATCGTGACGTCGGCGCCGCGAAGCTTCGCGTTCACGACGGCCGGACCGGTGCCCGCGACGGTCTGAAGCTCGCCCGCCAGGAGCGCCATCAGCGCTTTCGGCGTGCCCTCGATGTATAGCACGTTGACATCGAGGCCGTGTTTTTTGTAAATCCCCGCTTCTTTCGCCACCCACAAAACCGACGATGAGCTCGCGTTGGGCGAAATGTAGGCGAGGTTCATGTGCTCCTGCGCGAATACAGCGCTCGCGCACAATAGAACCGGCAGCAAGGTTAAAAGAAGTCTGCGCATCATAAATTTCTCCTCAGCGTTCGCGTATGAGCTCGTCCTTCAATTCGTTCCGGTCGTCCGCCGCGCGCGGAAAATGCTCGGCCAGGATGCTACCGCAGCGCTCGATCGCGGCGCAAAATACCTCGCCGCCGTTGTTGGATTTCAGCCCGGCGGTGATCATGGCGACGATCTGATCCCACGTGCCCGGCTTGACCTTGTCGTTGATGCCGCGGTCTGCGAGCACCACGACGCGGTGCTCGAAGAGCGAGGCGAGAATCAAAATGCCGGTATGTCCCTGCGTGTGATGAAGCCCGTGGGCGGTGAAAGCCGCGAGGCTGCGGATGTGGACCGCTTCGGTCATGCGCCGCGGTGCTACGAGCATTCGCTTGATGACGGGGACGTGCGATAGAGCGAGGCCGATCGCCGCTCCGAGCAGCGGCCACGCGAGCTCGGCGTGCGGCACGCTCCACGGGTCGTGCCAGACGAGCGCGGCGGCGGAGCCGATGACGAGGCCGACGATCAATCCGGCGACATTCGCTTCCGCATAGCGCCCGCTCGCGCCGACGATCATCGGTACGATCTCGCCGGCCGTGCGGCTCTCGGCGGCTTCGACCGCGGCGCGGATATTTTCCTGCTCTTCCGGAGTGAAGTACTTGTCGGGATTCATATCACCAGCTTCCGGAGGCGCCGCCGCCGCCGAAACCTCCGCCTCCGCCGCTAAATCCGCCGCCGCTTCCTCCGCTCCAGCCGCCGCCGCCAAAACCGCCGCCTCCGTAATATCCGCCGGGACCGTAGTAGCGCCGTCCGCGCCTGCCACCGCTGAAACCGCTGAATAGCGAAGATATCAGAAATGGGACGAACAGAAACAGTAAGAAGATCAGGCTGAAGGGAATTCCCGAGCCGCCGGACGCGGGCTGGCGCCGCTGCGCCTGCGGGATCGGCTCGCCGCTCGTCACTTTCATCATCGCGTCGACGCCGGCTTCGATGCCGCCGGCGTAATCGTTGTTTCTAAATCG